>NZ_JADYXL010000013.1:0-89176 GCF_015864265.1 Pseudoalteromonas sp. NZS37
ATTCAGTAAACATTAAAACTGCAATTATGTAGTTATTATCATGCGTGTAATTCAGGTTTTAACGTGCTAATGACTTATTTAATGGATGAAATAAAAGTAACCCAATATTAAAAGATAAATTCTCAACCTAAAAGTGAATAGCCAGATTAAAAATAGAGTGGCTGTCTTGTTTAGTTTTATAAAAGATAAATTTTGAATCTGAAGAGCTAATTTTGTGGCACAGTTTTGTTTGTTCAATTAAAGTGTCTGTCTGGTTTGGTCGGTATTAATCGATCCCTTGGAGGGGTAATGGAAGCAATAACAATTACGAGTGTTTTTAGTGCGGTAGTCGGTGCATTAACAGGTAGTCTTGGGGCTGCACTCCTGGGAGCGGGTATTGGTGCAGGGCTTTCTGCAACTTTAATAGTTATCCATGAAACTAATCGTGAAAGAAAAAATAGAGCTCTTGATCTGATACAAGAATACAGTTCTCCGGATTACATTCAGATTCGTAATGATGCAAGTAAAGCACTTAAAAAGTCGATGCTAGAAATTGAAAGCCCATCTTGGGATAGTCTTTACCGAAAACTATCTACGGAAGAGTGGCAAAAAATATCTAAAATTGAACATTTCTATAAAAAGTTAAATTTTATGGTAGATATTAAAGAGGCGGATTCTAGATATTTAGCAAAATATTTTGAAGTTGAATTTTGGCATTGGCAAGCAAGGTATTTTAGTCGGATTAATATTGAATCTGGTGAGCCTGAAATGGTATTTCAAGCTCTTGCGGATGCTTTCGAAAACCCTAATAATAAAAAGACTTAGGGAAATAATAAAAGCGTATCCCCATTCTTAAATAAACTAGACAACCATTCTAAATTTTATGAAAACACTAATAGATTGAAGCAAAATAGGAACTCAGCTATGGTTTGTTTATTAATAAAAACAAATAAAAACGAGTTAATCAGCTGGCTCGTTAGGTAATTCAATGAATACTGCCATCGATGAAGTCACAAATAATTACCAAGACTGGAGCTTAGACAAATTATCGTATGTTGATGGGTTACTAACACTGAACCTTAAAACTTATATAAAAGACGATGATCCCGTAAGGTTTATGGTTGTGTTTACAAATACCGTTTTATTCGAAACTTATGATGAAAGTAGCCATTTTCATGACTATCATCAAAACCGTGATTCGGGCGTCATTGGCGTATATTCTGATTCAAGCTTATTGGAGTATGCTCAAACTAAAACGAATACTTTCAGTTTAAACAACAATAAGCTGTTTCATTATTCTGTAATGACTACAAATGAAATTATTCATGTTTTAACAAATATTGAGCCTCAGGTGATAAACGTTACCTAACAACACGCCTTGAGATGGGCGACTAGTAAAATTTGGCTATTAATTGTGGGAAGCTGAAAATAGTAAGTAAGATTTTAAAAACTTTATAACAAGGAACGTATATGAATTTATCTGAAGGCAAAACTGTAATTGAGTTTGAAATATCAGAAACAGGCCACCAAATTGTTGAAGCTAAAATTAACGGTAAATTGTTACGTTTTATTTTAGATACTGGCGCTGGAACATCTGTTTTAGACAGGGGATGCCTAAGTGAGCTAGGCATTGAAGAGACACTAAATGTTGAGAATGCAGCAGGCTTGGGCACTTCTGATCACGCAATGGGGGATGTAGAGGTTCATTCAATAGAGTTTGGAAATGCCTTGTTTGAAAGTCCTGGCTTTGTGTCACTTAATCTTGACCATGTACAGGTGGCGGGTGGTGAAAAGGGAGTACATGGCTTGTTAGGCTCTCCTTTTTTTACTCAATACCAAGCAGTTATCGATTTTTCAAAAAATAGGTTAGAGCTTTTTAATAAAAAAAATTAAATATCTAACCTAAACTTTGTTAGTAGATTTTAACTAACGCACCATGTTTATGAATTTTACTATGGCATGGTGCGACAGCTGTTATTGTTTACAATTTGTATTTTAAAGCTACTTTTCTAATTCTCTTCTAGTAATTCTTTTCTTATAATTTCTGCCCCTGCGCTCAAGGCATTTAATTTGCCGTTAGCTATATGGTGAGGTAGTGGAGCCATGCCGCAGTTTGTACATGGGTAGAGTTTGTCGGCATCTACAAATTGGAGTGCTTTACGTAGCGTATTAGCTACTTCTTCTGGCGTTTCGATAGTATGATTTGCTACATCAATAGCGCCTACCATTACTTTTTTACCGCGAATGAGTTCTAGTAAATCCATTGGTACATGTGAGTTATGGCACTCTAATGAGATAATATTGATATTAGATTGCTGAAGCTTAGGGAATGCTTCTTCGTACTGGCGCCATTCGCTTCCTAGTGTTTTTTTCCAATCTGTATTGGCTTTAATGCCGTAGCCATAGCAAATATGCACGGCGGTTTCGCATTTGAGCCCTTCAATTGCGCGCTCTAAACAGGCAATTCCCCAGTCGTTTACTTCATCAAAAAATACATTAAACGCGGGCTCGTCAAATTGAATAATATCAACGCCTGCGGCTTCTAACTCTTTTGCTTCTTGATTGAGAATTATGGCAAATTCCCACGCTAGTTTTTCGCGGCTTTTATAATGGTCATCGTAAAGCGTGTCAATCATTGTCATTGGGCCTGGCAATGCCCATTTTATTGGTTGCTTGGTTTGCTTGCGTAAAAACTTGGCGTCTTCAACAAACACAGACTTTTGACGGCTAACAGGGCCCACAACGGTAGGTACACTTGCGTCGTATCGGTCACGAATTTTTACTGTTTTGCGCTTTTCAAAATCAACGCCATTTAGGTGCTCTATAAATGTAGTTACAAAATGCTGCCTTGTTTGCTCGCCATCGCTAACAATATCAATGCCTGCTTGTTGCTGGTCGAATAATGACAAGCGTAGGGCGTCGTGTTTGCCTTGAGTTAATTCATCACCTTGTAATTTCCAAGGTGACCAAAGTGTTTCTGGCTCTGCAAGCCATAAAGGCTTAGGTAAACTGCCAGCGGTAGATGTAGGTAGTAATTTTTTCATAATAAATAATGCCGTATATTTTAGTTAATTATTAAACGTAGCGTTAAGCGCGTTATTACTGGTTGTTACTATTAGTTGTTATGACAGATAGCGAGTAGAGAATTGCTCAAGAACCGTTTGGTACGGCTTGATAAAATGCTCTTGTGCAAACTTGCCTTGCTCATTCGCTAACTTGCCGCGCTCTTCTCGGTCATACACAATTTGCGTTAGTGAGTGATCCAAGTTTTTTAAGTTTGGTTTATATGATTTACCCGCTGTTGCATTGGCATTATAAATTTCTGGTCTGTAGATTTTTTGAAACGTTTCCATCGTACTAATGGTGCTTATAAGCTCAAGATTGCTGTAATCATTAAGTAAATCACCAAAGAAAAACAATGCTAAAGGCGCGGCGCTATTTTGTGGCATAAAATAACGTACCTGTAAGCCCATTTTTTTGAAGTATTGCTCAGTTAAAGACGATTCATTTGGTTCGTATTCAACGCCAAGTACCGGGTGCTGGTTTTCGGTGCGGTTGTAGGTTTTGTTATCTGACACACTTAGGCATATAACCGGTGGTTTTTTAAAGTTTTGTTTGTATGTATCCGAATTTACGAATGACTGAAATAGCTTGCCATGTAAAACCCCAAAGTCATCTGGAATGCTAAATTGAGGCTTGCCTTTATTGTGCTCTTGTAGGAGAACGCTAAAATCGTAGTCGCGTACATACGATGAAAAGTTGTTTCCTACAATGCCTTCAATACGCTTATTAGTTTTATGGTCAACAATATTTGTTTTTAATATTTCGATAGAGGGGAAGCTTTCGCCGCCATCTTCAATACCTATTTCAACAGAGATAATTTCAAGCTCAACAGCATAACGCTCACCTTTGGTGTTATCCCAGTGGGCTAGGGCATTAAAACGGTTGTTAATCATGTTTAAGGCGTTACGTAAGTTTGCTTTGCGGTACTCACCTCTGGCTAAATTAGCAAAGTTGGTTGTGATACGCGTATTAGTTGATGGATGATAATTTTCGTCGAGTGAAACGCTCTTAATATTAAATGTAAAATCTTTTTTCATCGTGTTTATATCCAATTTTATAATTTAAACCTGATTGATGCTCTGCGCTCTATTAGCCTTGCAACTTACTTAGCTGGCTTAGCTGGTTTAGGTATTCAGCAGCTTTAAGTTGTTAGTAATAGTGTTTAGCGCTAAGGGATGAGTAATTTATACGTTGATTGGTATATGAAGAAAAACGGTTTAATTTCACATAAAACATGAGTCATATTCATTAATCACTATTGTTAGATTCGATTACGTAGCAATTGGCGAGAAAAAGGCATAAATCGGTAAAAATAAAGGATGGATGTTTAGCCGTTTAGACTTCCTTGTCGTTGGTGTGTACTTTATTCATGTTGAACATGAGGAATATTCAAATAGTTTTTTTGTAGCTATATCAGTATGTTAGTTAAGTTTTTAGCATATTGCGTCGCTGTTTATAATAAATGTCGTCACGGGTAAGTTCCATCTAGCTATATAAGTAGATACCTTAGCTAATCTAATCTCAAAAGATAAACCGACTTTTCTGAGTACGTATATAAATGCTTGTAAATTAATAAAAGGCTATAAACCATATTAATGGCAATGCCAGTGCGTTAAGTAAGTTATACTCGTTTTTCATCACCTCACCTATTGAGTATTCGTGGATATCAAAGGCACTTGTATTGCATCAACTATTGATGAGCATGGCCCTGTTTATGTATATGAAACAAAAAAGAATCTTATTCTCAGCTTTGACGGAAAAATTTATCAAAGCTGTATTAAATTAAATAATATTAACGGGTTAAGCTTAGCTTATACGCAAGCTATGATGGCTGCGCTTTTTTTTATTCCGCACTTAAAAACCGCGATGATAATGGGACTTGGGGCGGGCTCTATAGCAAAAAGTCTTTATCATGCGTTTCCTGCACTGACTATACATACCGTTGAATACCGCAAAGCCGTTGCTGATATGGCTATAAAATATTTTGAAGTCCCTGTGTCAGAACGTTTGTTTATTCATATTGATGATGCGGCAAACTACATGAAAAAAACGCAGATAAAAACGGACGTTATTTTTTCTGATTTATATAGCTCAGAAGGGATGGAGTCAGATCAGGTGCAATCATCCTACTTACGTGATTGTAAAAATGCGCTCACTTTAGATGGTGTTTTAGTACTTAATATTTGCCATACCAAAATTGGGCAAAGGGAAGTGTTTGATCAACTACTTGAGAAAGAATTTGCAGGAAAGGTTCTTAGTTTTATTATTGAAGGCGGTAATAAAATTGTGTTCGCTTTTAACAATAAAATGCCTGCACTTAGTGAAGACGAATTACTTGCTAAGGCTCACGCGTTACAAAAATTAATAAACGTACCAATGACGCGCTATGCCGGGCTTTTATTTAATTAAAATGGTTAGTTTGATTTACTGGTAAATGACGCGTTTGAATCCATCCATCTATCTGTTGTTCATTTAAACTTAGTTAAACTAATCATACTCTGAATAAAAATAATAAAGTACGAACCCGTACGGAAACACTCATACATGGATTACTGTAAAAATATAATCGCTAAATTTATAAGCGCGATGCAAAAGCGGCCTGGATTATTGGCTGTGTTGGCGTTTTTGTCGGGCGTTGCTAGCTTTGCACTTGTAGACAGAAAAGAGTCTTTTTCGCAATTTATTGCGATATTTTTACTTATTAGTTGGTTGTGGCTAATTATTGATAATTGGCTGCGTGATAAAGTAGAAGAAAAGTTTGGTGTAGCGGTATCGCCTAATGTAATGCGTTTTGCGCTACAAATGGTGCAGCAAGAAAGCCTATTTTTTGCGTTGCCATTTTTTTTAGCGGTTACGCAGTGGAATCATCCTCAAGCAATTTTTACTTCCCTTATTGCTTTGTGTGCAGTTATATCGGTTATCGATCCCTTTTATTATAAAAAACTTGCTAGAAACCGCACGCTATTTAGCGTGTTTCATAACTTTGCTTTATTTGTTGTTTTGCTTGTTACGTTACCTATTTTGTTAAACCTTACAACGAGCCAAAGTTTAGCTGCCGCACTTGTAACTGCTGTAGTGGTTACTCTTCCGAGTTTAAACAATTTAATGCCTAATGCTCGCTGGTGGCGTTTTCCTATTCTTGTATTGATTTTATGTGCTTTAAGCACAGCAGTGTGGCAATTAAGAAGCTATGTGCCTCCTGCAGCACTGCGATTAACCGATATTACGTTAGCTCATGAAGTTGATTTACAGCATAAAAAGCCAGTAGGGAGTATTAAACATTTAGATTCTTATACGCTGCACCATCAAGGTTTATATAGTTGGACTGCTGTTAAAGCACCAAGAGGCTTAAACGAAAAAATATTTCATGTGTGGCTTCATAATAAAAAAGAAGTTGATCGGATCACGTTAAATATAAACGGTGGGAGAGAACTAGGTTATAGAGCGTGGACACACAAAGTAAATTTCCCTAGTGACTCTGTTGGTAAGTGGCAAGTAAAAGTAGTCACCGAATCAGGTCAGTTAATAGGTTTAACGAAATTTACTGTTACACCTTAATTAACTTAGCTGGCTGTATTTTAAACACATAGCTGATATAGTTTTTGCATTCCAAACTAATGGACATAGTTAATGAGTATTGCATTTGATATTTTTATTTGGCTAATAGTTGATACTGGTTTGAGCTTTTTATTTTACTCGACCGGCTGGCTGCTATTAAAAGTGGTAACGTTTGGGCAGTATAAAAGCGAGTTTAAGGATTTTGCATCTTATAAAGCGAGTAAAGCTAGAAGAGTCGACTTAATCTTCTTACTCGGTTTTTGTTTTTATGTTGCACTCTTTGCCGTTATGGCTTATTTAAGTCACTAAACTGGCCAACAAATTAGGTTAATAATTTTAAGAATAATAAGCAGCTTAATGAGTTATTGCTGCTTATAGTTTTCCCCTTTACCGCACTTTTTTACACTTCCTTCTTATACTTTTCCTGTTTTTGCAATAGGGAACACCTCACCGTGAGTACTATAACTATCATTTTACTATTAAATTAAGTACCTGCTAGAGCATTGCTCGGTGCGTATATAGCTTTGGTTTGTTGGTTGAAATCCGAGCTAATTGCAACTTGTAGTTTATGGGTAATACTTAGTAAATACTTCAAATCTAATAAATAAAACAATATATATGCATCCATTTATTGCGCTAACACGTTTTATAACAATACTATGCGCCACTTTTTACCATTTATGATGGTTTTGGACTTAATAAATGACTCACTATTTAAAATATGTATTTGTTATTACGACTCTAGCGGGAGTAAATACAGCTTACGCACAAGCAAAAACACAAGAGCACTATCAAGAGCTTGAAGTGGGCGTAGGCGGAAATATTAAGCATACCAATACTGACGTAAATTACAAAAATAAAGAGTTTGATTTACATATTCACCCATTATGGGAAAGCCGATATGTAACCGAAGGTCGGGATAACCTTGCCGGTAATGGTATTGCATCAATTGCTACTGAGTTTAATTATAAAAACTTTGCGGTGATCCCTTGGGCCGCAAAAGGTATTAGTAGTGATTATTCAGAGCTTAATTTAAATGCCATTTATACCGCTCACTTATCTGAGCGAGTAGAGATGTATGTAGGTTATAACTATATTAAAGCTCGCGAAGATGGCATTGATGCTCACGATAATGAGCTAAGCCTCGACTTTGCTTATCTCTATGCAGACGATATTCAGTTGTTAAGTAGTGTTTATCATTCATTTGATGCCAGCGGTACATTTTTGGAGTTGGCAGTAAAAAAAGATTTTTATATTAACGATTTATTATCAGTAGATATTCAATCAGGCGTGGGGTTTAACGCGGGGTATGTTAGTGATGGGCACAACGGAGTAAACAACGTTAAGTTTACTGCAAACTTGTCGTATCAGCTTTTTAATCAGTTAGCCTTATACACATATACAAGCTATAGCATTGCAGTTAATAAAGATGAAAAACGCTTTGTAGGTGACGAGACACTTCGAAATATATTTTGGGGTGGTGTAGGGCTAAGTTATCAATACTAGGGCGTGTTTGCTTTTCGAGGGTGAGTTTACAGCTTTTAAATTATTCGTATGTTTTGAATCAATAAACCATGCGTATGTGTAATACACAATAACTAAAAAATGTTAGTGTTTAGCTATCGTTTAAACACAGTTGAGAATTACATATGAAGTTTTTAGTATTTTTAGGCACAGTACGCGATAGTACACCACCAAAGCCAGCTCGCTTAGGTTTAAGGGTTTCTAGGGCTTGTATAGAATGCTTAACAGAGCATTTTGGCGATCATGAGTTTGAGCTAATTGATGCGTTGGATTTTCCTAGCGAAAACGTATTTAAACCACATTTTGCATACGCTAAAAGTAATGCACCTACAGAGCTCACTCTTTTAGCTGATAAAATTAAAGCCGCAGATGGTTATATAATGATTAGTCCTGAGTACAATCACAGCATGAGTCCAGCCCTCGCTGACTTACTTAATCATTTTGGTAGCTCACTATTTTCGTATAAACCAAGTGCAATAGTAACTTACTCAGCAGGACAGTGGGGTGGCGTAAGAGCGGCCATTAGCATGCGTACTTTTTTATCTGAACTTGGCTGTTTACCGGTATCGGCGATGATCCACGTGCCAAAAGCGCAAGATGTGTTTAGTGAGGATGGCAAACCTGTTGCAGGAGAGAGTCAATCATCGTGGTTTAATTATTTCTCACGTACGTTTGGCCAACTAATATGGTGGGCGCAGGCTGCTAAAGAGCATACCGAGGTGGTTGACCCGCAAAGTTTGCTAAAAAGCTTTAAAACAGATCCTTCTCAGCGCAATGCGCCTTAATACCCGCTAACTAATTGTTTGGATTGATTATAGAAACATGGCTGCATATAGTGGTATCATTAACGCTACATATTTTTAATAATGCATAATACCAATTCGCAATAATAGTTAATCAATTTAAGGGATTAAATCGCTAACTGCATTAAAAGTTTCTGATATAGAACAGCTCAATAACGAAATTTTTGCTTTGTTATCGACACGATTTTCTTGTTTCAAAATAGATTACTGAATTATGCGAATTGGTGTAAGAAACAAGGAAATTGTGTCTTGAAATATCTAGCCTTACTAAGTGTGCTAACGCTTAGTGCATGTAGTTCTGTTCCCCATAAAATTGAAATGAGCCAAAGTACGGCTGCAAATATGAACCTTATCGCTTTAACTGAGCAAAGTGCACCAAAGGGTGTTGCTGGTACTTATCAGTTTCATATTAAAGCGGCGGGAGCTCAGGGTAGTTGGTTGTATTTAAATACCGAAACTGATTATCGCGACAGGCGTTCTATTACGGTATCAATACAGCCTAATGTGGTAGCAGAGCTTCAAAGTAAATACGGGCAACCAGCAGACACCTTTTTTATTGATAAAACAATAGAAGTAACAGGCGAAGCTAAACGAGTAACTATCGATTTTATGAGCCGTGGTAGAGCTACTAATAAATATTATTATCAAACGCACATAGATGTGTCATTACTTAAGCAGCTTCGTGTTATTGAAAGTTAGCAAAAAGCAATGCACTGTATTTATATACAGTGCATTGCAAAAGCTTACTGTGAGCTTTAACGTTTACACTTAAATTTACTGTTCTGGCGCTACTTTAGCGCTGTTTTATTCAACGATTTCAAAACTCTTATTTAACCTATTGTAATCTCATTACATAAAACTAATAATTGGTTAGTTTTATAAGTTTGAGTACCTGTATTGAAAGCCAAAGAAATCCGCAATTTTTATATCAACGAAGAGCAATCTGTTTATTTGCTTTCGCACCGCGATGCTAAAAAACACCGCCAGTGGCTTAATATTTGTATTAAGCAGCTAACACTGCTGGGCTACAAAAACGTTGAAATGATTGGTTCAGGTGCTTTTGGTTTTGTGTTTGCAGGTGATGACGATAACGGCTTACCTTGGGTATTTAAGTTTTCGCGTATTACGCTTGCCCAAAGTGTACGCGACCGCCTAGAAGACGAAGCGTATATGCTTTCGCAAATTAATAACCCCTTAGTGCCTACCTTTTATGCTTTTGAGCGAATTAAAAAACAAGGGATTTTAATGATGGCGCGCGCCATTGGAGAGGACCTTGAAAAAGTATCGCTTAAAACAGGGCGCTTTAGTGCCGCGCAAATAATGGCGCTAGCTGTTAGGTTACGTAATGTATTAATTGATTTACGTAGTCACAAAAACGGCGTTAGCCCACAACCTATAGTGCATGGCGATATAAAACCTTCAAACCTTGTTTGGGATGCAAACACTAATGCGCTTTCGTTAGTGGATTGGGGCAGCTCTGTGTATGCACAGCTCGATAGTGATGGTAACCCTGTTGCGAGTAACTTTATGGATTTAATGTCGGGCGATTTAAGTACAACTAATGCGCGTATGGGCGATGTGTACTTTATTGGTGAAGCGCAAATGTCGGGGGAGCAATCATCCCCACGATTTGACGAACAAGGTGTAGCCGCTACGTTGTATGCGCTAGCGTCGGCGCAATCGTGTCGCTTTGGTGCACAAGCCATCCCTGCAAGCAGCTTAGGGCTCCCAAAAGAGCTGGCTAAAGTGATTGATGGCATGCTTTCTAAAAGTAAGGCACAACGTGATGGTGCCGGTGATTACTTTATGCGTAATATTACAACTATGGCTAAAGCGTATTTACCTGAGCTTGATAAAAAACAAAAAAAAGCAGATATTCCTTTTTGGTATGGCAAGGCCGAGCAACCCGACACGGTTGTATATAGTTCACGAAAACAGTTTTTACGCCAGGCCGATCATAATCAGCAATTACTAGATATAAACGACGCGCAACTTGACCGTTATTATAAAGAGTTTTTGTTTGATACCGGCGATAACGAAAAAGCATTTTTAGCATCAATAAGCCGATTAGCTAAATACCCTGTTGTTGGTGGGCTTAGTTTTCATTGGAAGGATGAGTCGATGTTTGTTGAATCGTCTTTAATTATGCATGACGAATCATTGGGTGATGCCTTTAGTGATGCGATTAATAACACGGTGATGCTTGCGCAAGCGATTAATCAAAAAGGGTTATTTAAGTGTTGTTTGTTTGATGCCCGTAAAACCATTCAGCTAGAGCGAGATGGCACGGGTGCATTTAAGTTTGATAGCCTACCAGAGCTTGAATACGAAGTAGTCAGCATGAAGGCAAACGACATAACTCGCCCGCATTCATACTTTGAAGACGGTAAAGACCCTGATGAGCAACTACAGCTACCTAAAAAAGTTATTAAGTGCGTATTTGAGCTTAACCAAATTCATCATACGGGGTGTATTATTTTTGAAGCACTGCCCGACAGAATGAAGATTCACCATTACTACCGCTTACTCGATTCGAGTAAAGAGGTTGAGTTTAAACGCCTTCTTAATAAACTAATGCAATACGCGGTAAATATTACGGACGTTGGTGTTGCGGGCTTTATGAAACTCCCATATAAAAACACCCGTGAGTTTAGTTTATGTGAGCAGCAAGAAGAGCATTACTTTCCTAAAAACCCCAAGCTTGTACCTTTATAGAAAGAGCCCTTCACTAAAGAGTATTAAATAAGAAGTAAAATATAAAAAAGAGCATAAGTTTGTTTAACTTGTACTCTTTGTCACTTAATTATTAGGTAAGTATTACTAATTATTAAAACACCTTACTAAAGGGCGACGTTGGTGTTAGCTCAAATTGATGAGTTAGCTTTTGCGTTTTATTAGTCGCTGTTATTTGATAATGCTGCTTGTGCTCATTGTTACTAAATAGCTTAACGTTAAAGTTAACTTTGGTTAATTTACTGGGCAAAGAGTAGCGCCCAGTAATGGTTACTTGGTCTATATTGTCGCTTTTATGTGTATGCGACGCTTCTGGGTTTAGTAAAAGTCCGTCAATAGTAAATTTATACTGATGATCTGCTAAATAAACGTTCTTTTTAACTCGCTTACTTATTTGTTTTTTATGAGCATTAAACTCAACTATTGATACTTTGCCATCCTTATCTTCATCAACCCCTTTAAAAGCCGACATAGGGATTGAAAGCACAATAAACACGTTATTATCAACAAAATTCAGCGTACCGTGATCTGCAACCATTAAATGCGCGTTTGCTAAATTTGGCATAATCAACAAACCCAAAGTAGTCATACTCAGTAGACCTCTTTTTATATAAGGCATAGCTTACTCCTAACTAAACTTCGCCTTTAACACAGCGTTGAAAAAACGGGTAAGTGTCTGTTGCGTAGTAGTGGTATATCCCATCAGGAAACTCAGGCGTTACACCAACGCGGCCATTACATTCATCTAAATCACCAGAGCCTGCTACGTATTCCCAATCTTGTGCAAATGTACCTAATGGGTATATATCGGTAGAAGGGCGGTTTGCGCTTACGGTTGTTATGTGTTGGTAGCTACCGGTCATTGCGGTTAGGGCTGAAGTTGCATCACTTGAGTCTGAATAGCCGTAACGTGCATATATAGGAAAGCCATCTGCTGCCCAGCCTATTAGAGTCATAGTGGTGCTATTGCCACCTCGCATTGCTACAAAGCCTTCTGGCATACCATGATAGTGATATGTGCCATCGGGTTGTACATGTGCATTGTTGTCGTCTGTTCCAAAACTAAACGTGTCTTGGCTTAGGGCTTCTATATTCCAGTTGCCGCTGTTGTCGCCTAAATCGCAATCGGTGCCAGAATCATCACAACTTCCGCCTGTGCCTGCGTCTATTTTAATGCCATTAAGTACAACGCCTATCATTCCACGAGGACCACCAAGCATAGTTGCTTGTGTTGTTTCTATAGGCTCAAGTGTGTAGCTTTCATTTACTGATTGTTCAGAAATAGTATTTGGGTTATCAGCATTAGGGAATGTACCTACTTCGTGATCGGGTATGCCATTAGCTGCTAAGTCGCGTGTAGTTCCTGTGCATGACCAATCTGCAGCGCTGGTGGCTTGTACTGACTCTGACTCGTTATATTCACTGTAGCTATATTCACAAAGTACACTTTGGGTTGAACTGCTGGTACCTGTGCCATTATCTGTGGAGGTTTGTGATGAGCTTTCTGTAGTTTCTGAGCTATCAGCTATGCCTTCTCCACCTCCACATGCAACTAACGATGAAACAATTAAAGCAAGAGAAGTGAGCTTTAAAGCATTTATCCTATTTCGATTTTTATTATTAAGTGCGTATTGTTTCATTGCTGCCTACCTGATCAATTAAGTTACTCTAACAATAATCAGCAATTGTGCAAATAGTGTGTAAACAATGATGACAAATTAGCAATTATGTAAATAGGCGGAGTATTAAAGCTAAGTTGAGATTTAACTTTATGAGATTGTGTTTTATTTTAAAATTTCAAAAAGTTAAACTAATGCCAAAATAGCTAACATAAAAGGCTACCTTAATGGCTAAAACAAAACCTGTAGTGACGTTACAAAGTCACGGTATTTACTCTAAGTGGGATAGTGAAAGTAAAGCGTTGCCACAAATAGAGCAATTTACAACAAATGTAATAGCTGAGGTAGATATTGAGTTTGGCTTAATCGTAAATATCAAAAAAGGTAAAGGCGAAAAGCTTCATTATTGTATTTACCATCCTGATATTCCAGGTAGTAACGGTGATGTGATGGATCCTTTTGAAGGCGATGTATACGTTAAAAACAGTGATTGGAACTTTTATTTAGGCGATACGCTTTGGCTGCCAATAGAAAATAAATTGGGTGATTGGCGAATGACGATTGAATTAAATGGAAAAATCATTGCTGATAAAACTTTTAATGTGGCATTAGAGGCAGAGCGCACCGAAACAGATTTTTGGAAAAACCGAGGGTACTAATTGTTATTTATTGGCTATGTAAGGCGGATATAATTGAAGTTAATGAGAAAATAGTCGAAGAGCTATTTATAAACAGCTCTTCAACCTTAAATTAGTAAGTTTTTAGTTACCCCAAGGGTTACTAGAATTAGAACGCTGCTTACGATCGCGAGCACGTTGCTTAGATTCTTTTTTCTCTACAATACGTTTAGCATCAACAAAACTAAGTTCACACGGCTCACCCGGTTTATGATCAGCTGGGATCACACGATCTCGTGGTGGTAGTTCGTATTGAACATCATCAGGCTTAGGTAAGTTTTTAAGGCGGTAAAGGTAAAAGTTATCTACTTTTTCTTGTGCCCATTGTGTTTTACGTAAAAATTTAACCGCAGACTTAACATCAGGATTATTTTTAAAGCAGTTAAGTTGTAAATAAGCGTGTAGGAGTTCCCACCCGTATTGTTCAACCAGCTCTTCAACCACTTGTTCTAATTTTACGCCTTGCAGTGGGTTATTACTGAAAAGTTCTTGGTTGCTCATAGGTGTTGCCTCATTATTAAAATTCAAATTGCATTATAAGTTTTATCTATAAGTTTTGATACTCTAAAATCTACACATACAATGAATTGAAAGATAAAATTTACACGTGTTTAAATAATCGGTAATATTAAAAAGCTTTATAAAATACGGCAAGATGCCAATTTATAGTATTAAAGATTAAGGAATATTACGAAATGGGACTTTTTAATAAGATCAAAACTCAAGCAAGCACTATTGGCTCAAATATTAGTGACTCTACATCAAAACTAAGTAGTGATATTGCTACTTCAGCAAAAGAAAACGCAAAACTTTCAGCGATTCGTTCAGAAATCACTTCAATCGAAGGTCAGCTTAATATTGGTTACAAAGATATTGGTAAAAAATATGTTGAGAACCTTTTAGCTAACCAAGGTGAAAATGTTGAAGTTGCTTTACAAGAGCCTTTATCAAGAATAGAACCTCTTTTAGAGAAAAAGATTGAGCTTGAAGATGAAGCCATTGAAATCGAAAAGAAAATAAAAGATCAAATTATAATTCAAGAAAAAGCAATTTTTCAAAAAGAATATGATCAAGAAAAAGAGAAGTTAGAAAAAGCAGTAAAACTTGATGTTTTATCTAAAGAAGAAATGGAAGAAAAGTTAGCTAAAGCACGTTTAAAACTAGATAACTTTGACAACATTCGCAAGCTTAAAAAGCAAGAAGAAATGGGTTTGATTACTAAAACAGAATTAGCTGAAAAATTAGCTGCATTCGGTGCCTAGTTAAACGTTTAAGCCACATATTACTATGTGGCTTATTATTTAATTAACTTTGGCAATTAACTACAACACGACCACGAATTTTACCTTCCATAAGTTGCTCTGCGTTATCGATTACGTGTTCGAGTGATATTTCTGTCGAAATTTTATCTAAATAATCGGCGCTTACTAATTTAGCTAAACGATCCCATGCTTCAATTCTGTCGGCTTTAGGGCGCATTACGCTATCAATTCCTATAAGAGATACACCACGTAATATAAAGGGTGCCACCGATGCTGGTAAATCCATACCTTGTGCAAGTCCGCAGGCGGTTACTACGCCACCATATTTTAATGATGCACAAATATTGGCAAGTGTATGGCTACCTACTGAATCTATTGCCGCTGCAAATCGCTCTTTTTGCAAAGGCTTACCCGGGTTTGAAAGCTCATTTCGGTCAATTATTTGTGAAGCGCCTAACTCTTTTAAATACTCACTTTGATCTAATCGACCCGTTGCCGCTGTTACGTTAAACCCAAGTTGGTTTAATAAATAAATAGCAAAGCTGCCTACGCCACCATTGG
Source organism: Pseudoalteromonas sp. NZS37 (assembly GCF_015864265.1). NCBI lineage: Bacteria > Pseudomonadati > Pseudomonadota > Gammaproteobacteria > Alteromonadales > Pseudoalteromonadaceae > Pseudoalteromonas > Pseudoalteromonas sp. NZS37. The sequence continues at coordinate 15,780 of NZ_JADYXL010000013.1, forward strand.
CACCTGTTACCAGTATTTCGCCAGATTCAGGCGTAATACCTTGTTTTTGAAGCGCTATAACACTTAGCATGGCGGTATAACCGGCTGTACCTATTTGCATCGCTTGCTTTGGTGAAATACCAGTAGGTAAGGGGATTAACCAATCGCTATTAAGTGCTGCTTTTTGAGCAAGCCCGCCCCAATGTTTTTCACCTACACCAAAGCCATTTAATATTACGTTATCGCCGTTTTTAAATTCATCGCTGGTGGAATTTGTAACCGTACCCACTAAATCAATACCTGGCACCATAGGAAAACTGCGTACAACGTGGCCTTTGCCAGTAATTGCTAAACCATCTTTATAGTTAAGTGTGCTGTATAGCACGTCGATAGATACGTTTTCGTTTGGTAAATCACTATTTTCGATAGTTGATAATGAAGCGCTATAGTTATTATCTTCTTTATTAATAACAATGGCTTTAATTGGGTTACTCATGGGATATCCTTTTAGACCGATCGTCTTTTAATTGGTAAATAAAAACGCATTAGGTTAATAATGCGCGTAAAAACATTTCTGTATACAAAGTAAGTGGAGTATTTGATTTTGTGAGCTTGGCGCGCATAACAGCACCTTCCCAACCAATCCAAAAGTACTCACTCATCAATTTTGTATTTACATGGCTTGCAATAGTGCCTTGTTGCTTAGCTTGGTTTAAGCAAACCTCTACATAGTTTTGCCAAGCTGTGTAGCTTTGCATTAATCTGGTTTTAAACTCATCACTTAAATGGTTAAGCTCTTGATTTAAGTTACCGACTAAACAGCCACGTTTGTAATCGTATTTTTTCATCCCTTTAATTGCGCTTTGAGTAAAATTAACGATTCGCTCAAGTGGGGGGACATCTTCTTGCTGTAGGTAATGGGTAAGCTTGGCAATAAAATAACTGTCGTATGCATCAACTAACGCAATACCGTAGGCTTCTTTACTTTTAAAGTAATGATAAAAAGAGCCTTTAGGTACAGCCGCTTTTTTTAAAATAGTATCGAGCCCCGTGGCGCTAAAACCAAATTCAGTTAGGGTTTCTAGGCCCGTGCGAATAAGTAACGCTTTTGTATCGGCGTTTTCTCTGGCTATTTTAGGTGGGCGACCACGGCGTATTGGTGTTGATGTGTTTTTGTTCATGAACTCATATTAGACCGATCGACTTTAAATAATCAAGTATAAATTTAAATTGTTTAAAAATAGTTCAAATTTAGGAGCGGGCTACTAATTTAAGATTAATGAAATAAAAGCGTCACGATTACATTTTTGTTTGGAACTTAGTCAATATTAGTCGGTCACAATTAAAGCACACAAGTGCTTTTTAGCGATTATTAAATCGCCAATTTGTTATTACGAACCGGTCAAATTAAATGTTGTATGACCACTTACTTTTTTAAATGTTAATTCATTTTTGCATCAGCAGCTTAGTTAAAGTCAAACAATTTAATTGCTTTTACAATTTGAATTTTACATTTTTATTAACTATTCATTAAATGTAGATTTCACTAATGCTACACAATATATAAATAAAAAGGTGAGGATATTACCGATGAAGAGACAGAAAAGAGATCGTTTAGAAAGAGCTCATTCTCAAGGTTTTAAAGCAGGTTTAGCAGGTCGCTCAAAAGAGCTATGCCCTTATCAACAAGTAGATCCAAAATCAGAGTGGTTAGGAGGTTGGCGTGAAGCGATTGAAAACCGCAACATGTACAAAACCTAAAATCAATAATCGAATTTAAGCAAAAAGGCCTCCAAATTGGAGGCCTTTTTGTTTGTGCGTTTAAAAATTAAAATGCACTAGTGTCTTGGAACAAGCCCACTTTTAAATCTTTTGCTTCGTAGATTACTCGGCCATCTACTTCTACAGTGCCATCGGCAACGCCCATAAACAATTTACGTTTAATTACGCGTTTCATTACAAGACGGTAAGTTACTTTTTTATTAGTTGGTAAAATTTGGCCAGTAAATTTAACTTCACCCACACCTAGCGCACGACCAAGACCAGGGCCACCAGACCAACCTAAGTAAAAGCCAACTAGTTGCCACATAGCATCTAATCCTAAACAACCTGGCATTACTGGGTCGCCTTTAAAATGGCAATCGAAAAACCACAGGCTAGGGTCAATATCAAGCTCAGCAACAATTTCGCCTTTACCATGAATTCCGCCATCAGCAGTAATAGAGGTAATGCGGTCCATCATTAACATGTTGTCACTTGGTAAACGGCAGTTGCCTTCACCAAACATTTCACCTTGACCACACAGGATCAAATCTTCTTTTGTATAGCTATTTTTAGGTTCCATAACACTTATCTTCGCTTAGAAATTGCCAAGTACTTTAGCGTACACTTGTACGCTAAACAACTCGGAGCAGTTAAAAAATCAAAATATTGCACATAAAATCACCAATCAATCAGCGCGATTGGTTTTTGCACTATAAAACCGCGCAATTACAATCAGAAATCATTATAATTAGCGCTGTCTTATAACCAGTCTAAAGGAAGTTTATGATCCTTTTTGTTAACTCACTAACTGTGATTGATTTTTCTTACTTATGTAACAAACGCGGCGCCGTTGGCGAGAGCTGGATTGTTGATTTAACTTTGCACGGTAAACTTAACGAAGAGTCTATGGTTTTAGACTTTGGTTTAGTTAAAAAGCAAATTAAAGGCATTATAGATGAGTGTATTGATCACCGATTAGCAATTCCTACGGGCCTTAATGGCACTGTATCTGAATTTGACGAGCATAAAACACTCGACTGTACATTTGGTGAAAACAACCACTTAGCTATGAGTGCTCCTCATCAAGCTTATTGCATGATTAACGCAGACGAAGTAACGGTTGAATCGGTTACTGAATTTTTAATTGCGACTATTTTACCGAAGCTACCAGATAACATTGAAAAAATTGAGCTGTCTCTTAAGCCTGAGCACAGCCAAAGCTTTTACTATCATTACAGCCATGGCCTTAAAAAGCATGACGGTAATTGCCAACGTATTATTCATGGGCATCGTTCTCAAATTGGTATTAGCCTAGATGGCATCTCTATGCCGCGCTTGCAAAAAGAATGGTCTCAAAAGTGGGAAGATATTTACTTAGCCACCAGCGAAGATCAAATTAACGCACCTGATTTAAAACACATAACAGCCAAAGCGGGTGATGTATGTTTTGCTTACACGTCGGCACAAGGCTATTTTGAAATGGCGATTAGCGAATCCCGTTGCGACATTTTACCAGTAGACACCACTGTTGAATGTATTGCTGAACATGTAGCTGGCCAAATTAAAGCCCAATATCCAGAAAAAGCAGTGAAAGTGACTGCTTATGAAGGTGTTGGAAAAGGATCGATTAGCTATGTTTAAAACACTTTTAGCAACAGCGCTTGTTGCCTCTGCTAGCTTTAGTGCTATGGCGCTTGAGTTAAAAGGGCATTTAACACAAGGCGGTTTAGTTACTGGAAAGCTAGAAAACGCTAAATCAGTAAGCTTAGATGGTAAAAGCTTAAAACTTTCGCCAAATGGTGACTTTGTATTTGGTTTTGGGCGTGACGCTGAAACGACTCATACTTTAAAGTGGGTAGATAACACGGGTAAATCGCATTCTCAGCCGCTAGCCATAACTAAGCGTGAATATGAAATTGATAAAATTACCGGCGTGGCTAAGAAGTATGTTTCACCGGCAAAAGAAGTCAGTGCACGTATAAGCCGCGAAGCAGTTGCTGTTCGTAAAGCGAGAGAAGTTGACTCTGATTTACTGTACTTTTTAGACCCTGTGTTAAAGCCTGCAGAAGGGCGTATATCGGGTGTTTATGGTAGTCAGCGCTATTTTAATGGCGAGCCTCGTCGTCCGCATTTTGGCTTAGACATCGCTAATAAAACAGGTTCTCCTGTTTACGCGCCAATTAGTGGTACCGTGGTATTTTCTGAACCTGATTTATACTACTCAGGCGGTACATTAATTATTGATCATGGCCATGGTATTACCTCAACTTACATTCATTTAAGTAAGCTTGATGTCAAAGTGGGTGACAAAATTAAGCAAGGTAACAAAGTGGCTGAAATTGGTGCAACAGGGCGTGTAACGGGTCCTCACCTAGATTGGCGCTTTAACTGGAAAGGCGAACGCCTTGATCCTGCATTACTAATGCAAGATACATTAGCAAACAAAAAGTAGAGATTATGACTGACGTAAATCGCGATGCAATAATTGCTCAGCGTATTGAAGACTCAACCACATCGGTAACTAAAACTGTATTTCCTGGGCGTACTAATCATCACAATACTTTATTTGGTGGTGATGCACTGGCGTGGATGGATGAAGTGGCATTTATAGCAGCTACTCGTTTTTGTCGTAAACCTTTGGTTACCATATCTTCCGATAGAGTTGATTTTAAAGAAGCCATACCAGCAGGTACTTTTGCAGAGTTAATAGCTAAAGTAGTGCATGTAGGTAACACCAGCTTAAAAGTTGATGTAGATATATTATTAGAAACTATGCACAGAGATGATAAGCACTCTGCCATTAGTGGTAGCTTTACGTTTGTTGCAGTCGATGATAACCACAGACCGACTCCGGTAGTATGCGACAAAATGATTTATGGTTTTGATTAATTTAAAGCTTTAAATATGCGGTAAAGTAAATTTATATAAGCACCTTAATTGGTGCTTATATAAAACCCCTGAAAGAACACATCATACTAAATATTCATTAAATATAACCTCGACAACAGAGTTAATATTAACTAAAAAAAGTAATCAAACTGGGGGGGAATTGATAGGGGTGAGAGTTGTTGGATTTGGATACTAAAAAGGCATGCTTTAAACATACCTTTTTAGTTACATTTAGCTTTTAATTAAATTTACGAATACTTACATGCATACTACTTAAAGCACCATTGCTGCAATCCAGCCAAATATAAGCAGTGGAATGTTAAAGTGAATAAACGTTGGAATAACAGAGTCTCTAATATGGTCGTGCTGCCCATCGGCATTTAAACCTGATGTTGGGCCAAGCGTTGAGTCTGAAGCAGGGGAGCCTGCATCACCTAAAGCGCCCGCAGTACCAACAAGTGCAGCGGTAGCCATAACAGAAAACCCGAGGTCTAAACACAAAGGAACAAACAAAGTTGCAATAATAGGCACTGTTGAAAACGAGCTACCAATTCCCATTGTAATTAATAACCCGACTAACAAAATAACACCGGCGGCCAAAGGTTTATTACCATCAAAAAGTGCCGCTGTGCTGTGTACTAAGCTCGCTACGTCGCCAGTGGCCTGCATAACTGATGCAAAGCCTTGTGCCGATATCATAATAAAACCAATCATCGCCATCATCGCAACGCCTTTACTAAATACGTCGCCGTTTTCTTCCCACTTAACTACACCAAATACACTAAATATCATTACACCTACTAAACCCCCTAAAATCATTGAGCCACTTAGGTTTTGTGCAACAAGTGAGGCAAGTACCGCACATAGCCCTACAATCATTACTTTTTTAGGGTTTTCTACCTCGGCCGATTTACTCTGAGTTGTTAATGGGAGCTCGGTGTATTCGCGGCGTTTTTTGTAGGTAATAAATACCGCAATAAGTAATCCTATAAACATGCCTAATGCAGGAATAATCATCGCCATAGGGACTTGTGTATTTACAATGTCTAAGCCGTTATCGACTAGATTTTTATGCAAAATAGAATACAAGTAAATACCACCAAAACCATAAGGCAGCACCATGTAAGAGGTTGCTAATCCAAATGTTAAAATACACGCTATAGCACGCCTGTCTAGTCTTAACTGATTAAAAACCACGAGTAACGGCGGGATTAAAATAGGAATAAACGCTATGTGTACAGGTACTAAGTTTTGCGAAGAAATTGCACAACCTAAAATAATTAATAAAATGAAGTAACTTAAAAACGTTTCATTCCCGCTGCCTTTAGCATTTACTTTAGCAAGTAACTTATCAGCGAGAATACGTGTTAAACCCGACTTAGAAATAGCAACGGCAAATGCACCGAGCATGGCATAACTTAGTGCAATTTCAGCTCCGGCAGAAAGGCCAGAATTAAATGCATCAACACTTTCTTTTATACCCAAGCCTGCGGTTAAACCAGCAACTAAAGCACTTATGATCATGGCAACAATGACGTTAACGCGAGCCAGAGATAGCCCGAGCATTAAAATAACGCCTATAACAACAGCATTCATAGTATTCTCTATTTGGAAATTTTGATTAATTTTATCAGATCTTTAGCCTGAGTTTTACGCTCTTTCGTAAAAGGTTTTTTACCATAGCGTACTTGGTTAAATAACTGACTAAATGTGTTTATAGATTGTGCAGAACGAGGGAATTTGTCAGCAAAAAAATGTAACTGCTGACTCGGTGTTAAATTATCGGGTGTATTTATTTTTTGTTTTTTCGCCCATGCTTTTACTTCATAAAATTCTTTAACCATAGGCGCTAATTTAGCCGGGCGTTTTGGTAAGTTTAAAAAAACAAAATAACCTACAAAACAAAAACCAGCTGTTAATAAAACCATTAATGGTACAAGCCAAATGTTTTTACTACCAAAAATTGATTTTAAAAAATCATTTTGTTTTTCTTCGTCAAAACCAAGTACCCAGCTAGACCATTGATAATCGAGATTTTCAAGTTCCAACCTTAACCAATTAATAGCGGGGAAATTACTTAAACTCACTAAACCAAAATCAAGATTACTTTTAAATTCATCATTCAGCTCTTCGTTTTGCGAAAGTGAGCCATTTAAACGCTCCGGTGCTACAACAGCGGTTGCATCAAAAATAACCCAACCTTCGTTTTGTAAATATACTTCTACCCATGCATGTGCGTCGTACTGGCGAACTGTTAGCGTATTATTATCTTGGTTTAATTCACCGCCTAAATAACCACTTACTAATCGAGCGGGTATACCTGCGGTTCTAAAAATATACGCAGCGGCGCTTGCATAATGACCACAAAATCCACGTTGGTTTTCAAATAAAAATTGATCAATTGTATTATCACCGCTCATAGGAGTGGGTGTTAACGTATAAGTAAATCCCGTACCTGCAAAGTATTGTAATAAGCTATTGTAAAAATCGCGGTCAGAGTATGTATTTTGCTTTAAGTTTTTAGCAAGTGATGATGTTTTTACATTCTTTTTATAAGCGAGGTATTTGTAGCGTTTTTCTTCAAATTCGCCAAGCGGTAAAGCTGTGAAGTTAAAGCTATTTACATCGTATTGTAAGTTTTTAGCTTGACGACTTTTTTTACGCAATAAACCTAGCGAATTACCTTCAACATTTTGTGAGTTACTACTGGAATACGCTAAACCATAGAGCCATTTTTGTGTAGCAGGCTCTGTAATAACTGAGTAGCTTGCGATAAGTTGCTCATCATTTTCGCTCTGGGTATTTGTTTTTACATTATTATATTTTAAAAAGTCAGACGTAAGCCACGCATTGCCATTAAACTCATCATGAACTATTGCTCGCCAATAATAAGGCGCTACAGGTTTTTCTTCATTAAATTTAGCTCTAAACACAAGCTCGTCAGAATTTGAAAGCTTTGCAATATCGAAAGGGTCGACTTGTTCAGAAAGCCCAGTTTTTGCAAGCTTAGGCCCAGGAAGCTGCCAAAATGCGGGCATTTTTGGTAAAAAAAGCAGTAAAAATACAGCTAAAGGAAGCGCTAAAAGTAGTAATTTACCACTTTGCTTAGAGGCTATTTTTAAATTATGTTTGGATTCGAGTAAGCCAAGTACTGCAAAGTTTAATATGTATAAACCACTTACAGTTAAAGTCGTTAAAATGCTTTGGTTAAATAAATACACCGATGAGAGTGAAAAAAACGTAAGCGTTGTAATTACATGATAGTGTTTTTTGGTTTTAGCCTGCAGCAGCTTAAATAAACTAGCAAGTAGCAGCATGGCCACAAATAAAATAACCGTATCCGACATGCCTACTGTGTAGAGCATTAAACCTAGTGACACACCTGCGAGTATATTTGCCAGCCAAGCATTTGGCTTTGGTTTATTACTCAGCGTTATGTAAAAGTTCCATGCACAAATGAGTGTAAGTACACCAACAAAAACAAGCGGTAAATGTGATACAAAAAATACAATTAAACATGCATATATAAAAGACAGCGAATAATTTATTACTTTTTCGTTTTTAATTATATCCATTACTCACCACCATTAAATGAGCACAATAACGCTAAACACTGCTGCTTATGTTGCTGTCCGGTATTTGTATTTATTGTTTTATTCGGTAGTTTTAACATAAAAGGGGTATTTTTTTCGGTTGCTTCACACACTAAAAAGCATAACTGGCTTAAACGTTGTTCTGTATCCCCATTCATTAACGTAAAATCGAAGAGCGCATTCGCTGTTTTAAAGTCTACAAACTCTTTTACTAACAACTGCTGTGTTTTTGCGTAATGCTTCCACGACACTCTTTGCAAGCCCATCTCTGGTAAATGTGGGATTAACGACTCAAACTCTTCGCTACCAGATTGTGTAGAAATACCTTTATCGGCTTGCTCATCAAGCACAGAAACATGCGCATCACTGTGTACTTGTTCAAGCGACGGGTATACAAATACATCTTCTTGTAATTGAATGTAGCTCCAAACAGTTATTAAACCAAAGGGATAGTTACTCGCTATTTTAATACGTTGCACTGAGTACTTACCGCGTGAGCTGTAGGGTAAGTTGAGTGTAAGTAACTGAGTCTTACTATCAACTTCGTCGGTATGTTTGTGAGTTTGCTCACTACCTTGATATGTTAAATTAATAGATTGGGTTACTGAAGGGCTTTGTAATTCAAATACAATACTCGGTTTTTGAGGTGCGTAACTGTTAAATGCATCTTTAAATTTAACCGTTAAGCCTTTAGCGTTACTGTAGCCCATTAATACAGCAATAATCATCACCACAAACATAAGATAAGACATTATTAAAATTAAATTATTTTGATAATTAATGCCCATTACAAAGTTTAAAATAGCCACAATTACAAAGTACCAACCTAGGGACGATGGCAATACATAAATTGTTCTGTGTTCAAGTGTAATTGAGTTTTTTAAATGCTTATTTTTTAATAACTTATTAAATACACTTCGCTTAAATGACTTAAATAAGGAAGGGCGCTTAGCTGTTTTTTTTGGCATAAAAGTTTATACCGGAACTAAAACGTTTTTTAAAATATCGTTTACTTGCGCTTCACCTGACTCATTATGCAAACCTAAACGATGCTGACACACACTTGCAAATACGGCTTGAACATCTTCTGGCATTACAAAATTACGACCATCAATAAATGCCCACGACCTAGCCGCTTTAGCAAGAGCCATACTGGCACGCGGTGATAACGAAGATGCAAAAGCGTTGCTTGTGCGTGTGTAATTAACAAGCTCTATAATGTAATCAATAACCGGGCTACTTAAAGTAATTTGGCTTATCTGGGTTTGAATTGCCGCTAACTCTTGTTGGTTAATACGCTTAGGTAACTGACTGTAATCTCGTTTTTGCATATTCAAAATTAAGCGTTTTTCGGCTTCTTTAGGTGGAAAACCTAAGCTAATACGCATTAAAAAACGGTCTAATTGCGACTCAGGTAACGGGTAAGTACCTGATTGGTAGAGCGGGTTTTGTGTTGCAATCACAAAAAATGGATTTGGCAGCGTATATTTTTTTCCATCGACTGTTACTTGTTGCTCTTCCATTGCTTCAAGCAACGCACTTTGTGTTTTAGGCCCTGCGCGGTTTATTTCATCAGCTAAAACAACTTGGCTAAAAATAGGGCCTTTATGAAACGTAAAACTGTGCTCGGTAGAGTTAAATACATTAGTACCCAGAATATCAGCAGGCAGAAGATCACTGGTAAATTGAATACGCTGATACGATAAACCTAACACAGCTGACAATGCATGAGAAAGAGTGGTTTTTCCCATACCAGGCAAATCTTCAATGAGTAAATGCCCTTCGCTAAATAAGCATGTAAGTGCCAGTTTTATTTGTTGTTGTTTACCAAATATAACACTCGAAAGATCTTCTATAATCGCAGTAACAGTACTATGCATGCTAACCTTATTATTATTCTATTATTTCAAGACGCTTCATTACAGTGTCTACTTTTTTTGTGTTGAAAGGTTTTGCAATAAAGCCTTTAGCGCCCATTTCCCACGTGTTTTGTACGTTTTCGAGACTATTGTGGCCAGAGCACATAACAACATGAGTGTGCGGGTAAGCACTATTAATGTATTCCAATATATCTGCACCGTTAGAGTCAGGTAAATCTACATCTACAAATATAACGCCTGGCGGTTTATTGTTCATAATAGGTTTAGCAGAGCTAAAATCAGCGCTTTCTAATATATCTTCAAACCCTAAGTCAGTTAAAATTTGGTTTAGATAATCACGAATTTCCTTAACGTCATCAATAATGAGGATGGGCTCTAGCGGGCGAACAAATTCCATATGTAGGTTACTTCTATTTTGAATACATCTAAGTGCTTTAATACTAAGCTAACCCCATCATAAGCTCAAGAACGTTACTTAAAAAACACTAATAAATAAACTGTTTATAGGTTTGCCCAACAACCTATTTTTAAAGGATTACCTGCTTTCATATCTTCTACTAACTTATATTTTCATTAATTGTATTGAACAATAATGACGTATATACGATAAATCCCTTAATCCTACACTTTATTTCCTCAAAATTTGATGTAACAAATTTGCTACTTAACTTATTGATTCAAAAATATTTACATATAAATTCGATTTTTTGTAAACGTTTTGTAATAAAAAATCGTTGACCTTCTAAATTCATTCTGTGATTATGCTCAGCAGATGGGCTTATGCTCACAAGTGCGATTTCATTAACTATTTAATGCTTTGCTCAGCCAGCCTCATCTATACACACTGAATTAATACCAATTTCATTAAATGAATATGCAATTTAATAAAGTTGGCATCACACACCACACTAAATAAAGAGCTTATTATGTTGAATAATAAAAAGACTAAATTTGCAATTTCTCTCATAGCGGCAGCTATGGCTACATCGGCTCCAGCACAGGCTGATATTTCTGAATATTTAGATCGCGTTGACGTAGACTTTTTACTAATGCAAAACTTTCAGTCAATTCAAGCTAAAGACGGCGCATTTCGCCCAGAAGATGAAGAACAAGAGTCAGGATTTGGCCGTATTAGAGCTAATCTAATGCTTAAATTTCATATTAACGAGTTCATCACTGCCGATATAGATATTGCAGAAGAGCCTAATGACTTTGGTGGCGAAGATCGTGACTTTTCATTTCACAACGATTTTGCAGGTGTTGAATTTGACTTACTAGGTCTTTATGGCACACCAAAAGAAAACGCAAATTTAACACTGCGTTTGGGTAATATTGGTGGCTCACCATTTCAATTTAAAGGTTTTCAAGACGGCGCAGATAACCAAAATAATGCACTTATTGGTAATGGTATTACCGATTACGCAACCGCCGAAAACGGCGCACAGCTAAGTTACAGCGAAACTTTCGATAGTGGTGTAGTACGTGCTTATAATGTTACAGGTCACATTACGACTTCTAGTTTCGGTGAAGCCTTTCAAGAAGACAGAGGTTATAACTACCGACTTCAAGGTACTCTAGAATTTGAAGGTGGCTTTAAAGCAGGCTTAAACTTATTAAAAGCGAATCAAGGCGACCAGTTACGTTTTGAAAACGGCGTAGCCAGTCTTGATGGTGTAACCACAACAAACTATCGCTTTGGCGATGGTGAAAACTATAACTTCTCAGCGTCACCTTCAAACGAGCGTGACACTCACGTTGGCGCAATGCCAGGGCTTGAGCAATCAATCATCCAGCTTAATTTAGCTTATCAACCATCTGACGAAACAAGCCTAATCTTTATGGTTGGTAAATCATCTGATGATTACACATTTGCAGATGCCGCTGGTAATGCAGTTGCCGGTATTACCTACTTTGGTACAAACGGCATAGCTGATGAAAATGGCACTACTTTTGATTCAAACAGTGTAATAGAAGGCGACTCATCGGTTGAGTACTTCGTGTTTGAAGCACAACAATATCTAATCCCTAAAAAGTTATATGTAGCGGCTCGTTATGCAGAAGCCGAAAACACTTCCGACTTAATTGAACAAACAGACAACACAGTAGAGCGTATTCAAGTAGCCGCAGGTTACTGGTTTAACGATAAAACGCTTTTAAAAGTTGAGTATGTTAACCAAGAAGAAGGTGTTAATTCGGGCGGCCAAATCGGTAAAGGATTTGACGGCTTCACTTCTGAAATATCTGTTAAATTTTAAATCATTATCCAACTAGTCTAACTATTTAAACAAAGGACCTAAAAAGGCACTTTGCGGGCAGTTTTATGCGTTAAAACTGCCATAAATAGAATTGGAAATAGATTGAAATTTAATAGCACTTGTTAAAACATAACGTGTATGGGGAATACCCGATGAAAAATAAATTAATTATGCTCGCGTGTGGCTTTATAAGCATGGGCGCTGCGGCAAAAGAAACAATTACAATAGCGACTGTTAACAATGGTGACATGATCACCATGAAAGAATTAAGCAATGACTTTACCAGCCAAAACCCTGATATAGATCTAAAATGGGTCACCCTAGAAGAAAACATTCTTCGCCAACGTGTCACTACCGATGTAGCAACAAAAGGCGGCCAATATGATGTTATGACCATAGGTACTTATGAAGTACCAATTTGGGGCAAACAAAATTGGTTAAAAGAGTTAAATAATTTAGGTGAAAATTACGATTTAGACGATTTAATCCCAGCAATCCGAAGCGGTTTAACGATTAACGACAAACTTTATGCTGCCCCATTTTATGGCGAAAGCTCAATGGTTATGTACCGCACCGATTTAATGGATAAAGCGGGGCTGACAATGCCTAAAGCCCCAACATGGGACTTTATACGCAAAGCTGCTAAAGCGATGACAGATAAAAAAGAAGGTGTTTACGGCCTTTGTTTACGTGGTAAAGCAGGTTGGGGCGAAAACGTTGCGCTTATTACATCAATGGCTAATTCGTTTGGTGCTCGTTGGTTTGATGAGAATTGGAAGCCACAGTTTAATACTCCAGAGTGGGAAAATACCCTTCAGTATTATGTCGATGTAATGAAAGAGTCAGGACCTGCTGGTTCATCTGCAAACGGGTTTAACGAAAACCTTGCACTATTCCAAACAGGAAAATGTGGTATTTGGATTGATGCAACCGTTGCAGGCGCATTTGTTACTAATAAAAAAGACTCAGAAGTTGCCGATAAAGTAGGGTTTGCACTTGCGCCAGATAATGGTCTAGGTAAACGCGGTAACTGGTTATGGTCTTGGACTTTAGCCGTACCGGCAAGCAGCAAAAAACCAGATGCCGCAATGAAATTTATTAGCTGGGCGACATCAAAAGAATACACTCAACTTGTAGCTGACAAAAAAGGTTGGGCAAAAGTACCGCCAGGTACACGTAAATCACTTTACAGTAATCAAAAGTACATGGACGCAGCACCGTTTGCGCAAATTACCTTAGATTCTATCCAATCTGCAGATCCTAAAAATCCAACCGTTAAACCGGTGCCTTATGTAGGTATTCAGTTTGTTGCTATTCCTGAGTTTCAAGGAATTGGTACAGCTGTTGGGCAACAATTTTCAGCAGCATTAACTGGCCAAATGACCGTTAAGCAAGCGCTTAGTACGTCTCAGCACCTCGTTGAGCGAACAATGCGTAAAGCTCGCTATCCTAAATAGCATGTAATGGGCGGGTAAGTACTCAAACTTACCCAATATTTTATGTCAATTCTATTTACTTGTTAGTTATAAACACTATCAAGGGTTTCTGATTTTCACTTGATAGTTAACAAGTAAATAGAATTGGCTTTTTTAAGGTCACCTTTATGGCAACAACTAACTCGCGCACGCTTGCTCGGTTTATGCTTCTTCCTAGTGTAATTTTATTACTTGCTTGGATGATAGTTCCGCTGTGTATGACACTGTATTTTTCATTTATTGATTACAACTTACTCGTTCCTGGGGATAAAGAGTTTGTAGGCTTTTTAAACTATGAATTTTTCCTGACTGATCCGGCTTTTTTTGAATCATTTTTTAACACGCTTTACTTAGTAACTGGGGTTTTACTTATCACTATTTGTGGTGGTATTGGCTTAGCTATTTTACTAGACCAAGCAATATGGGGACGAAACTATGTTCGCATTATGGTGCTAGCCCCATTTTTTGTAATGCCAACTGTGTCGGCATTGGTATGGAAAAACATGCTAATGAACCCAGTTAATGGCTTATTTGCACATTTCGCGATTTGGCTTGGCTTTGAACCTATCGACTTTTTTGCTCAAATGCCGTTATTTTCAATCATCATAATTGTGTCTTGGCAGTGGTTACCGTTTGCAGCATTAATACTACTAACAGCTATACAATCTTTAGACCGCGAGCAATTAGAAGCGGCTGATTTGGACGGAGCAGGCCCATTTAGTAAGTTTTTTTACATCGTTTTACCGCATTTATCGCGTGCTGTAACTGCGGTTATTTTAATCGAAACTATATTTTTACTGTCAATTTTTGCTGAAATATTAGTTACAACTAGTGGCGGCCCTGGTTATTCGTCGACCAATATAACGTACTTAATTTACACGCAATCACTACTTCAATTTGACGTAGGTGGCGGTTCGGCAGGGGGCATAGTTGCAGTTATTATTGCAAATATAGTCGCTATATTTTTAATGCGCTTAATTGGCAAAAACTTGGAGGGTTAATTATGACTATAAAAGATAGCCGTCGTTCCAAACTAATTTATACCATTGCTGCATGGACAATAAGCGGCATGATTTTCTTTCCAATTTTATGGACGTTAATCACCAGCTTTAAAACGGAAGCTGAAGCAATTTCAGCAAGTCCAAGCTTATATGCATTCGATTGGACACTCGAAAACTACCGCGATGTACTGTCACGTTCGCCATACTTTACCCATTTTTGGAACTCTGTGGTTATATCGCTAGGTTCAAGTTTACTGGGCTTATTAATTGCGGTACCTGCTGCTTGGTCTATGGCTTTTGTACAAACTAAAAAAACAAAGCATTTATTAATGTGGATGCTTTCAACCAAAATGTTACCGCCAGTAGGCGTACTTATTCCGATTTATTTATTGTTTCGTGACTTTGCGTTACTCGATACAAAATTAGGTTTAGTGATTGTAATGACACTCATTAACTTACCAATAATGGTATGGATGCTTTACACCTACTTTAGAGAAATACCAAACGAAATACTTGAAGCTTCACGTATGGATGGCGCAACAATTGGTGAAGAAATATTTCATGTTTTATTGCCAATAGCCTTACCAGGTATAGCCTCAACGTTATTGCTCAATGTTATTTTGTCGTGGAACGAAGCGTTTTGGACACTTATTTTAACCGCTGCAAATGCTGCACCTTTAACGGCATTTATTGCCAGTTACTCAAGCCCTGAGGGGTTATTTTACTCTAAGTTATCGGCAGCATCTGCCATGGCGATTGTGCCAATTTTAATACTTGGTTGGTTTAGTCAAAAACAATTAGTGCGTGGATTAAGTTTCGGCGCAGTAAAATAGGAGAATACACATGGGCAGCATCACACTAAAACAAGTCACTAAAAACTTTGATGAAGTTAACGTAATTAAACCGCTCGACTTAGAAATTAAAGACGGTGAGTTTATCGTTTTTGTCGGTCCATCGGGCTGTGGTAAATCTACATTACTTCGTATGATCGCAGGTCTTGAAGATACCACCAGTGGTAATATAGAAATTGATGGCATTGACGCTACAACAACACCGCCTGCAAAAAGAGGCTTAGCAATGGTGTTTCAATCCTATGCGTTATATCCGCATATGACAGTGCGTAACAATATTGCTTTTCCTTTAAAAAGAGCCAAGGTAAGCCCTGCAGAAATCGAAAGTAAAATTGCTAACGCCGCTAAAATTCTAAATTTAACTGATTATTTAGACCGAAAGCCTGGGCAATTATCGGGCGGTCAGCGCCAGCGTGTAGCGATAGGGCGCGCAATTGTTCGTCAGCCTTCGGCATTTTTATTTGACGAACCACTTTCAAATCTTGATGCGTCACTACGTGTAAATATGCGTTTAGAAATATCTGAATTACATAAAAGTTTAGCTACAACAATGATTTATGTTACACACGATCAGGTTGAAGCCATGACAATGGCAGATAGAATCGCGGTATTTAATGCCGGTATTATTGAACAAGTAGGCACACCTTTAGAGCTTTATAAAAACCCTGTAAACAAATTTGTAGCTGGTTTTATTGGTTCGCCAAAAATGAATTTTATAGATGCTCCACAAAGTGAAGATGCGAATGTTAGCTGTATTGGTATACGACCAGAGCATATAACACTCTCTACTGAGCAAGGTACTTGGACTGGAACTGTAGGTGTAATTGAGCATTTAGGATCGGAGAGCTTTTTACATATAAATATTGAAGGCAAAGGGACCGTAACAGTAAAAGCGGATGGTGATTGCCCATTAAAATATGGCGACAGTATTTACCTAAGCGCACCGGCAGATAAAGTATTAAAGTTTGATAATAACGGTTTAACTATTCGCTAAAGCCAATTTTTAATTACCTTAAATAGCACCTTTATAAGGGTGCTATTAACTAAATTCTAATTACATAATCCTATGAAACCTAGGTATTTTTTATTAAGGAATGGTATATTTACAATTATAAATAACAAAAACGTTATTGATAAATAGATATTCCAAAATTAATAAAATAATTTATATAGCAGCACATATAATTAAAATTATGTAATGAAAATAAGGATTTAGTTTTCCTTATATTTTAAGAGGTTTACGTGGTAAAGCTATCAAATACAGAAATTAGAAAGCTAGATGATGCAGCCAGAGCAGGGTGGTTATATTATGTTGGCGGTAACACACAAGATGAAATTGCTAAAAAGCTAAATATATCTCGTCAATCTGCACAAAGAATGGTCGCATTATCTGTGAGCCAAGGTCTAATTAAAGTTAGACTTGACCACCCGATTGCTAAATGTATGGACTTGGCCGAAAAATTAAAAAGCCGTTTTGGGTTAGATTCGTGTGAAGTTGTACCGAGCGATCCATCTGAACCATCGTCCACGCTTGGTTTGGCTCAAGCTGGCGCGGCTGAAATAGAACGTCATTTAAAATCAGAACAACCCAAAGTACTTGCTATGGGAACCGGTCGAGTTTTACGTTCATGTGTAGATGAGCTAAGAACTGTTGATTGTCCGCAACATAAAATTGTAGCAATGCTAGGTAATATGGCTTTGGATGGATCGGCTTCACCTTATGATGTTGTAGTAAGAATGGCCGAACACACCAATGCAAAACATTACCCAATGCCATTGCCAGTTTTACCAAGAAGTATTGAAGAAAAAGAACAGTTACATGCACAACAAAATATTACCGGTAATTTAAAACTCGCTAAAGATGCCGATGTAACATTTGTGGGTATTGGTAGCTTAGGTGAAAAGTCGCCATTACATATAGATGGTTTTATTGATGCGCAAGAACTTAAAGAGTTACAAGATCTTGGTGCCGTTGGTGAAATGATTAGTTGGGTGTTTGATAAAAACGGTAAGCTTTTAGATTGCACAGTTAATCAGCGTGTAGCAAGTACGCCATTAAAAACAAATGCTAACAAACAGATTTATGCGATAGCTGCTGGTGAAGAAAAAGTGTTAGCCATTTTGGGCGCAGTAAGGTCAAACATGATCAGCGGATTAATTACTAACGAATATACAGCTGAGCGTTTATTAAGTATTGATTAAACAAATTGATAAATAAAGTATCTGTATTAGTAATACCTGTTATTGTAATAAAATCACTTAATGTCCGATACCGTCTAGTATTGGACATAGTAAGGGTGCATTTAAGCGCTCTTTCTATATATGCATTAATTACCCATAATTTATATTATGTTAAATAGCGTAAATAAATACATAACGAAGTTACTCACCTTCATTAATCAATGTATAAAAGCCCTTTTTGGTATAAAATAGGAAATTCTGGAATGTATATTAAGGATAATCTATATGGGTAAAAGTAAAAACTATACGGTGATTACAATCGTATCTATATCGACAGTAGTATCTTCCATATTTATCTTATTTTTCTTCTATAGATTCAATTTCAATTTAAATACGCCTATAAAAAATTGGATCGATACCGCTACATATTTTAATAATCTATTGTCACCACTTTTTCTTTTTGTCACTATTATGCTCTTATATTGGACTTGGCGTGATACAAAAAATGGATTAGAACTTCAAAGACAAGATTCTTTATATAATTCAACCATTGGTATATTTTCTCGATATGTGAATGATTATTTCATTAAGCTTGAAAAACCTTTAAGTGATGAGCCAGAATTATGTCATTGGGAAATTGGTAAAAGCTTGCAGTTAATTGGAGGGTCTTACCTTGCTTATGCAGAAAGTAACGAGAATTTAAGTGAAGATGACTTTGAGTTTATTAATAGAATTACATTCTTGGAACTCGTTCATAAAAGCACAGCTAGCCCTAGTGTTTTTGCTACGTATATATTTCAGCTTTACAGTGAGCTTTCTGATGATGCCCATAAAAAAGGCTATTTACTTAATTTATATGGGAAATTAGGGATAGAAATGTTAATTGCTATTTTTTTGATAAAAATACATGTTAAAAGAACTCTCGAAGGTATAACTTCAGATACTAAAGCGGTAGATTTAGAAATCAATTTTTTAAAAAAAGCGGCACTAATTGCTCATTCACAAGATAATTTAGAGTCAAAATTATTTAGTGATGAACTAATAATTAAGTACTTTAATGATAATTAAACATAAAGGTAATAATTTAAATGTTGGTGGAAATTTAAAATTATCATCATCTAGATTAGTGAATTAATTATACAGAGAAATAAATACAGGAAGCTCACTGCCCTAACCTCATATAATGCCCTAACCTCATATAATTTTAATTAATACATTTAATCTTAATAGTATTTTATAACAAGCTGTTAAGCTGAAATTTGATTCAGTGTATGAACTATCTCTAGAGTTGTAAAGGCACCTACTTTAATTCCGGCTTTTTATAATAGTAGTGATGACGAAGGAAGTTTAAAATAGGTTGAAGCAACCTCATTATGTTAAATTGGTGGTTTTTAAAAAAAAGCAGCATAATGTGCTTCAATACTCTATGTAACGCCTTTATTTTTGAGTGTTTATTACTCATTAATATTTGAAATTAACGCGTGTACCTACTTTTAAATATACCGTTTAATAATTATAACAACAAAACGGTATATTTATTCAATGCGTTAATCTAATAAACTAAAGTAATTACTATTTGAATCAGTGATGTAAAACGTTAACATTAAAACATTTTATCATTCATATATTCACTAATAAGATCAGACACTTTATCTGGATGTTCATCAACAACCCAATGAGCGGCTCTATCTATCCAAATCAATGATGAATTTGGAATTGCTTCTTCTAACATTGGTGCATACTTTGGCTTTTGAAACTTGTCTTCTTTACCCCATATTATGAGTGTTTCATGAGGTAAGCTTTTAAGATCGCCTGTAATAGCTTCGGTATATTCTTTATTGAGCCTGCGCATGTTACTAAATAAAGCGGCTTTTCCTTTTTCATTACTCCATGGTGCTAAGTATATTTTCATCAACTCTTCAGTCATTACGCTCGAATCGTAAACACCTTTGGGCATGAAATCTCTTAATGTATCCACAAATTCAGCTACAGTTGTTTTTTCTTCTACACCTGGTTCTAGCAAAGGTTCAAATTCTGGTATTGGCCAAGAATCAAAACATACACTATCAATTAAAACCAACCCGTTTACTTTATCCGGATGATTTACAGCCATTAATTGAGCAACACCACCACCAATATCATGTGCAGCAATATTAACTTTAGAAATACCGAGTTCTTCCATAAACTTACACATTATTCTACATTGCGCATTTATAGATACATCAGTGTTACTTAGCATATCTGATTCACCAAAGTTAAGTAAATCTGGTGCTATTACTCGATATTTTGATGCAAGTTTTGGCATCACATTTCGCCATAAAAATTTATTAGTCGGAATACCATGTATCAATAATAAAGGTGTTCCTTGTCCCATTTCTTGATAAGCAATTTGATGACCTTCTACTGTAACGTACTGTGTCTTGTTCATAATTTTGCCTCTTTAACTTTAAAAATTATAATATTTAGTAAACTATAAAATTAGAATATAGCCTTATAAAGCAAATTCCGTCCCAATATGAGTATTTATTAGTTTTTAAAAAATCTTAATGTTTTAAAAGTTAAACCCTTGCGATACGTGGGCTCTAGGCTAAATAAATTTACTGACTTTATAATATTACAGCGTTTAACAATTGTGTTTATCAAACCGCTTTAAGAAGTGTGAAACGATGACTTGAATACATGCAACAATTACAAAAGCGAAGTTTGTAATACTTTGAAGGAATAATTTGAAGTAATTATTCTTATTAAAGGACTTTTACAAATTTAAATAAATTAAAGGTTCATATACACAAAAGCACTAATAAATATTAGTGCTTTCAAAAGTTATAATTTAATTTTTTAGTAAGCTATAAATAAAAAATAGTTAACCGCCCTACTGTTTCTATTTATCATTCCAAGAAAGATCTAATATTTTCTATTAATACACTTTGCTTAACTGGCTTCAATAACAGACCGTTAAACCCAAGCTTCACATACTTGTTATCACTATTTTCGTTTTCACTAAATGTATGAGCGATAATTTTTGTTGCTGATGCGTCAGCATGCTTTCTTATTTTTAGCATTGCGTCGGTACCTGTAAATTGCGGCATTACTATATCCATTAAAATAATATCGTAAATATTTTGAGAAACCATAAGTAGTGCCTCTATAGCACTTGATGCAAAATCTATTAAAATATTTTCTTCGTTAAGCATTTTCCTAATTACTATTTCTATTAGCAAGTCATCATCTACTAAAAGCAGTCGTTTAGTTTTATTTATTGGCGTTACTTTAAACTCGATAACTTCAGTCATATTTTCAATAGTGTTTTTCATTTTTTACCTCATTACTGTTCCAGTAATATACGCTAACTTATAACGACTTATCTTTTAAAATGCGTGTTATTTGGTTTATTAATACACCTTGTTTTACTGGTTTTAATAGCATGTCATCAAAGCCCTGGTTAACGTATTTTGAATCTGTATCGGGTGTCGATGTATGCGCAATTATTTTAGTTTTCAAATTGTCACTGTGTTTTTTAATTTTTAACATAGCGTCAGTTCCCGACAATTCTGGCATTACTATGTCCATTAAAATAATGTCGTAACTGTTTTGCGATACCATCAACATTGCTTCTATTGCACTGCGCGCGTAATCTATTTTAATATTCTCATTTTTTAGCATTGCTCTAATTACAATCTCAACAAGAGGATCGTCATCAACCAGTAATAGCGTGTTTTGGTGTTTGTTAGTTACTAAATCAGTATTTGTTAACGAGCTACTTGGTGCTTCTTGCTCGTTGTCTTTACCCTTACCTTGTTTGGTTGCTATGTTTACCAACATAGAAAGTGATATCGTTGATTTATTCGCGTTACTACTTACAGTTATCGCTTTACCACCTAACATTTTAAATATTGAAATAAAAAACTTTAACTCTAATGACACGTCTTTATCATCTATAAAGCGCGTTATATCATCACCCGATATACTTTTAAGCTCAGTTATAAAGTTACTACTGTCGATCAAATTACTTAATGAAAAATCGAGGTGTAAGTAATTACGTTTACTTTCATTTTTAATCTGAGCGTTAATTGAAAGCGTTGTATTATTTGATGAATCCAAAACCTCAGTCACTAACTGAATAACCAATTGAGAAATTAACTTTTCATCGCTTGCGACCGTTAATTCAGGCGTAATATTATTTTTAAGAACGATTCTTTTATTTTCAGCCTCTTTAGCTAAAATCGATATATTATTATTGATCATTTGATTTAGGTTTACGTTTTTGGCCTGAAGCTTTAACTTACCTATCTCTGATTTATTTATATTTACGAGCTGTTGAATCACACTTTCAAGCTGGTCGCACACATCAGAAATATTCCCCACATTGTTTTTAAATTCGTTAAAGCTTATTGGATCTTTAGATATTTCAATTAATGACTTTAAAGATGATAAAGGCGTTTTCAACTGACGGCTAAGCCTTGTAACAAATTTTTCTTTTAATTGATTTGTCTGTTTTGATTTTTCGAGAACATCAGCGAGTAAACATTCTTTTTGATGTGCCTCTGTATCATCTCTAAAGTAGCAAACGAAACCATTAAAATCTGTATGTCTTTGTAATACAGTTATCCACTTCCCGTCTGTAAAACCTATATCTATTAATTGGTTACGATCATCATCAAGCTTATGATGTTCATGGTAATGATTTATAATATTATGCTGCTGCGCAATACTTATCAGCTGGCTATACGATAGCTGACTGTTTTGTTTATTCACCTGTGCAAATAAAAGATTAAAAGCATTGTTGGTAATCACAGGAAATTCGTGGCTATTAAAAATAGCAAACCCATGCGGCAGTGCATCCAGAGAACTTGAAAAAAGCTCCTCTCTATTGAGTATTAACTGATTTTTTTGTTTTATTTCACTGTGTAAACGCCTTGGCAAACGTAAAAAATAATACACAAACGCGAATACACAAAAAGAGATTAACCCTAATCTAATTAAACTGTATTTAGTTATTTGTGGTCGTACTATTTTATTCATTGGTTGCACATGCAAGCGCCAAGTAGGTGGAAAACGACTGCTTAAAGCGCTAATACTATTTTTAATTATACTCGGGTTTACTTCTCCTTGTTTTCCTAAAGTAAACTGTGGTGTTGCTATAAAAACGTTATAATTTTCAGTGTTTAATTTGCCAATAACGGCTTTTAAAAACTTACTTAAATCAAATGCTGTAAGAGTATAAATAGAGCCTTGTTTTATTTTTATTTCAGAAATTAAGAAGGCCGTATCAGCAACCGTAAATACTTCTACTGCTTGTTTATTTGCTCTTTTATTGAATTTTTCTAACCAGTTTGTAAACCCATACGCGGCTAAATCAAAATTATTTTTTGACCAAAGTGCAAGCTGGTTATACTCAGAATCAAACACAACATACCCTTTATAAGTTAAACTTTGTGAAACCTGACTCTGTACTAAATTATTAAGTTGTTCTTTTGTATAGCTATTTTGGCTTTGTAAAAAACCTGCGATAACTAAATCTTTTTGCGATATATATAATCCTTGATTATCAAATCGCTCTAAAGCATTAAATAACGTTTTACGTAATTGCTGAGTTTGTTCATTGTAATTACTTTGCAGCTCCTTTTTTTCTATAGTATAAAGAAGTAATGCAGTGAATGAGCATAATACTAATGCAATTAAGAATGCGACGGGCGCTAAACTAAATACATGAATATACTTTTCCCCATAATTCTTTTTCTCAGGATTAGTACTTTGATTACTTACTGAATCTGAATTTTTATTTAACTGTGTCTGCAATAATTGAGCAAATGAAATAAACTGATCTTTTTGTGAACCTATTAATGTTTTAGGTGCTAAATCGGCCATCAGCACTACGCCTATCAATTTATTAGTGACACTATAAATTGGATATTGTGCATAAAAACGAATTAATTTGTGAGTGTTGTTTGATACATCATCAAAAAAAGTATCTTCAAATAAATATAGTTTTTCTTGTGTGCAGCGTTGTTGATAGCTTAATAACTCATTTTCGACGCTTTCTTTATCGTTGCAGGTTATTAACTGCTCTGAATAAACTTCTCTAAAATCGATAAATTTAACAATTGCAACGTCATAAAACTGTTTTAGTAGCGTTAGCGTTTCTTTAATTTCTGTTGATATTTCATCAGTTGGTGTATCTGCTAAATTAGCATGTGAGGTAAATATATTTGAGGCGTTCATTGACGTTCTCCTTCCCCTTTTGGGGGAGTATGTATCCACGTTGTACTGTTTTGGCCGCTATGTACGGGCAGTAAAACTTTAAATGGTGGTGTTAAGCTACTAAGTGCAGGTTCGCCTGTGGTGATATTAATTACTTGTTCTGCATTAACTAAATTAAGTGATGTTTTGCAATATGTAATGCCTGGCTCAATTCCTATTAAGCTCAGTGTTTCACTAATGATAAGGTTATTTACTAAATCGATCCCGACCAGCTCAAATGTAGTTTGTAAAATAGTGAAGACGAGTGTCTCTACAATGTTTTCATCTTCTTCTAAGCGTGTACCTTCTGGGCAGCATATTGTACCAAGCTCTATATCAACGTTTGTGCCTATACCTACTAATGAAAGCGCATTAAGGGCTGTATTTAAAAGCGGTTCTACCTGAGGTAAATATAAATCAAGTATGTCACCTTGCGATTCGTACCCTGTTTGGCATGTATCACACGATTGCGATAAACCTTGATCGCTTGTACCTAAAAGTGGATTTCCTAAAGCTGTTACTCCAACTAAACAACTGCTGTCGGCCGGTTGTTTATCTATTTCAAAGCTTTCACAAGGTGAGCCTGTTACTACTTTTTGCGATACATAACGAGATAGAATTTGTTCACTATTAGCAGGGCATTGTTGTGGCGTACTTTTTAATAACTGACCAATAACGGTGTTACCTAACTGCCCTATTGCATAATTTGGACCTTGCTGCAGCGCATTTATATAACTTACATTACCGGTATTATTTAACTTGCTGACACCTTGGCTGTCGGTTGCTTCATCGCTTAAGCCCTTTAAACACGGGTTACCTTGGCAATTTGGAGCATCGTAATAAACAGCTTCTCGCGAGGTAAACCTATCATCTCTTATGCCTATTAATGCCCTGTACGTGTTGTTTGCTCCACGATCTGTATAAAAAATGAGTGGTGCTTGATGCTCATCAAAACTTACTGCAATACCGAGTGGTCTATTATTAGCATCAACGACAGTAATTTGATTATCTACCTTAGTTTGGTGGCGCTTAATAAGGGCATCCCTTACTAAAATCACCCCACCAATTGAGCCAATAATTAAAATAGTTATAATTAATATAAGCTCAATAGTAAGTATGTACCCTTGTTGATAATGCTTTTTCATATCAGGCTCCTATAACACTTCTACAAGCATTTTAAGTACGTTCATTACTTGTAATGCTGCGGGAAAAAACACCAATACCAAAAACATCGGAAAACAAATTAAGATAATGGGAAAGGTTGTGTGCATCGCTTTTTTGTTTACCTTTTTAGCGAGTAAAATGTTCTTTTTTAAAGCTAGGCCTTCAAGTTGAGCCTCTACTGCTTGGATAAGTGGCGTACCAAGTTTTGACCCTATTAACATTAAGTTGGCGAGTTTTTTAATTCCTAATACGCCGGTTCTTTCAAAAAGTGAATTAAATGCAAATTCACGATCTTTACCTGCGCTTAGTTCGAATAAAAATAACTTTAGCTCTTTGTATAATGGGTGTTTCTGACTTAATCCATGATCAACCGCCAATGCAAATGAGCGCTCTAGTGAAAATCCAGCGCGCATGTAAACCAGTAACACCCGTAAAAAAAACTCTAAGCTATTATTAATAGTGGTTTTGCGTTGATTTTTACGTAATAAAAACCAGCATTCGGGTGCAAAAAAACACATAAAACACAGTAATAATTTAATCGATTGGCTCAGCTCATAACCTGTTAGTTCTATAACCGTAAATGCACTAAAAGTAGCAGCCACTTTGAAGCAGTACAGGCTTATTAATATTTTATTAATTTGAATCCCTGCTTGTCTTAGTTGACGTTTAGAGATGATGATTAGCGGATACCAATTAATGTTTTTAGTACCGGGTTTATCTAATTCGACTTTAAGAGATTGCCTATGAATATGGATAAATGAGCCCATACTTACTAAAAGTCCGATAAGTAAAAGTATATCAATCATAATGTTACCCTTAAGCTAAGGCGTAGCCATAAAAAACCAAATAGCTGACAAAGAAGCGCAACCGTTATAAATGCAATCCCATTAGGATCGTTTAATAATGGTTCAAACCAGGTTGGATCGGTATAGCTAAATAAAGGAATTAGTGCGTAAGGTAAAAAACCACTAAATACAGCAGCGTACTTAGTACCCGAAAGCTTAGCTTTTAGCTGTTGGCGGTCGAGGGTCCGAAGCGACATCATGTTGCATACGCTTTTTAGCATATCGGTTAAATCACACTGGCTTTGTGTATGTGTAATGATGCTATGAGCAAACAATCTTACGGTTTCGCAGTTGTATCTTTCAATTAAAGGGGCAAACGACGTTTCGGCATCACTACCCATGCTCATGCGTTGTATTAGTAAGGTGCTTTGTTTTTTTATATATGGGTCTGCATGTTCATCAGCAAACTGCATTGATTGCTGTAGCGATAACCCTGTGCTTAAACACGATTGTACGGTTTCAATAAATTCTAAAAAATGATGCTCAAATTTTGCTAATTTATAATGAGCCAAGTCAATCACAGTTATAAAACAGGTTACAAAAACCACGATTGAAATAATAAACGCGCTGGTTGATGCCTCTGGGTAATATAATTTAGCTAAAAACCATGAGCTACTAGAGAGCGAGCACGCCATGCTTATAAACCAGGCGTTACTTATGTTTAAGCCTAGCACTCGTAGTGACAAAGTAAGGACGTCTTTTTCTTCTAAAATATCTACTTTTTTAGTGCCTTGGCTGCTTTTATTTTTAGCATACAAAGAAACCAACACACTAGTTGCAAGTACAAAGGTTATAACCGCCGCTATAGCTAATAAATAATCAAGTTTAGTCATTGTTAGCCTCCGGGTTATTGTGCAGTAATGCTTTTAATTCTTGTGCATTTGCCCCTTGACCTTTCATAAACTCAATAACACTCGAGGTATTTATTAACTCACTTTGTACAGGCTCTGCTTCGTTAATACTATATAGCGGGCTAAAATGTGCGCCGCCATTAACACGCTTAATTTCACCAATACTTTTTAGAGTTCGGGTGCCATTAGTTGAGCGAGAAACATGCACTATAAGTTGAATACTCGACGCGATTAGCGAACTTGTATGGGTATCGCTCAGTTGTGCATTGTGTAATTGCACTAAGGTAGATAAACGAATAACGGCATCATTTGCGCTGTTAGCATGTATGGTCGTCATCGAACCTTGGTGACCACAGTTCATTGCTTGGAGCATATCGATTACTTCGCCAGAGCGTACCTCTCCAACAAGTATTCTATCTGCGCGCATTCTAAGGGCTGCTTTTACTAAATCTCTTAGGCTTACTGCACCTTTACCATCGCTGTTTGTGTCGTGGGCTTCCAATTGCACAACATGGTTGTGATGCAAATTAAGCTCAGCGCTTTCTTCAATGGTTACAACACGTTCATTTGGATTAATTGAGTTGGCAAGTACGTTTAATAATGACGTTTTACCAGCCCCCGCATTGCCACACACTAAAATATTAACGCCTGTTTTAACTGCACTTTTTAAAAACAATAAGATGTTTTTATCTAAAAAATGATTATTAACTAAAAAGTCATCGTTTATTTTTTTATGATTAAACTTACGAATCGATACAATCGCGGCGCTGGTACACGCAGGCGGTACAATAATATGAACACGGCTACCATCTTTTAGTTTGCCATCAACAATTGGCATAAGCGCATTGACTTGTCGACCACAGCCATCAAGTAAGCGATCAACAAATCGGCGTAAATGGCGTTCGTCATCAAACTTACTGGCAGTGCAAAGTAGTTTGCCTTGTTTATCAATCCATATATCTTGCGTGTCGTTTATTAAAATATCACTTACCTGATCGTCCAGCATAAACTGTGCAATAGGACCCAGGCCCTGAATTTCATCAAATACAGCCTGAACAACCTGCTCTTGTTGATGTTGGTTAAATGAAGATTGATTAAATTGTGGAATTTCACTGCACAAAGCAGAGATTTTTTCGAGAACATTACTTGATAAAAGCGCGGTTGGTTCTTGTTCGTACTCTTCGATAACGGCATCGTGCAATAGCTTTTTAAGCTCTTCAAAGGTACTTAAACTGGTTTGAACTTCTTCATGTTTGCTTGATAAATTAAACATAAAAACTCACTTAGCTACATATACAGCTTCATTTTTAACGCCTTTAACCACTTCGATTGTGCGACTGGTTTGTAAGCGTGAAAAGTTTTGCAAACGACCTTGTTCAATGTCATAAGCGCTATGCACAATAATTGAAACTTTGTCGGCGTTATCTATACCCGCCAACGAATAAACATCTTTTGGAAGTACCGCAAGGACTAACGAAACACCGCCCGCAGCGGAGTTAGACTCTTTAGCTAAATTATCCATTACGCCACTTTTAGCGGCTTGCGATTTAGGACCTTTTGAAACACCAATAAGCTGTACATCACGGGCAACTGTTCTTACTAAGCGATTAGTTTTAGCGACTATGTCGAGTCGGTCACCTTTGTGTATGCGCGAAAGCGGAATATCTAAGGTGTTTAGTTTTAAAGTATATAAAACACGCCCTGCCGGTATGGCTTCTGATAAATTTTGGCTTTTCGCTCTAATAAAATCGGTGTCGAACAAGGGTTGTTCAACCATTTTGTTAGTTGCTAATTTTTGACCAATTAATGCACGCGGATTTTGAACGCTCAGTGCAATATTTGAATAGTTACTTGGATCTATACTTTTTTGTTCTACATCGTGAACGGTTACTGTTTGACCGGCCGACATATTTTTGTTTACTACCCAAGCTGTTACGCTATTTTCATCGTTTACCTGTCTAATGCCCAAAGCCGAAGCTAACATGCCAGAGGTGATGAGTAATGTGAGAGCCGCAGTGGTTGCGCCTTTGTTACTTTTACTTTTCATAATATTCCTCCAGAGTAACTTTCACTGCCACACTTTTGTGGCAGTGAGCCTTAAGCTTGGTATTCAAACCTGGTTGCCTTATATTGGGTACCTTGCGTTAGTTACCTTGTGAACCGCCTGCTGCTGTACGTGTTGCAGCATCGCCGCTTGGTGTTGCATTAACAAGTGCGGCACTTTCACTAAAGTCTGATGCAACAAAAGTGAATGAACTGCCATCGCCTGCGTACACATCAACTGAATCCACAAACCCAGAGCCAGACACTTCAGCAGTGCCTTCGGCGTTAATCATGCCGTCAAATACATAGCTTTGGTCAAGTGAGCCAATTGCTTCAGCTACATCTTCAAGTTCGCTGGTTACCGAGTCACGTAATGTAGATAAACCAATTACAAGTGCTGCTACCATTGAAGTAGAAAGAATGATTAGCTCTGACGTTAGTACAAAACCTTTTTGCTTTTTGCTATTTAAGTTATGTTTAATAGTTTTCATAATCGTAGCCTTTAAATTAGAAGAGCTTATGCTCACTTTACATATTGCGAGGACCATGCCAGCTATAAATAACCATTAAATACAGTTAGTTATGTTTTTAATGGTTATTGTTTATTAGATGTTTTCATTTTTGATTTGCAAAATGCAAATCAATATTAAAAATATTTTAGATAAATAATGCTAGGTTTACGTTATTGAAAGTATTATTAAAACTGATGGATAGTGTAAGGGGGAAATATTAAAAGCAATCTTGTGAGGTTATGTATAAAACGTAGGATGAGCGTAAGCTTTACTCCTATTTTTGATAAATAATAAAGTGGTTTTGGCTCCTTAATAATGCCAAATTTTAGGTATAAAAAAGGCCCGAAGGCCTTAAGAATAACAATTACCTAAAACGGAGAGTTTACCGCGCCTAGCAAGTGCTTTTTTATGCGTGGGTTCTGCACGTAAAACTTGCTCATAGTAGCCACAGGCCAATAAATTATTGGTATTCGCTTCTTCAATTAACCCTTTATGGTAAAAATAGGCGGTGCTATTTAAACCAAACTTAACCGAAAGCTCTAAGTAGTTTGAAGCTATAACGTAACTGCCCTGAGCATAATGTATAGAGGCCATTTGCAGGTATGGTGAAGCATGTGTACCAAAAACATCAACGCCGTATTGAGCAATGCTTTTTGCTTTAGCTAAATTACCTTGCTCTATTGCTAACGTAACCCCTAAAGTAATTGCGTTTAACGGCGGGTTAGCTTTATTAAGCAGAGTGTTTATAACCTGTTGAGACTGATTAGCACGGCCACTTTTATAAAGTACATATGCCGATATTGAAAGTATTGCCGTGTTATCGGGGTGTTCAAGCATTAATTGATTCACCTCATGCACTAGGTTCAAACAGTTACTTGCATTAATACCTTCGCACTTTAATGGTTGGGCGTTTAATTGGTATTTTTTAACTATGTCACCCAACGCGTTGTAAGGATTTACTGTTGGCTTGTAATCAATATGAGCGCAACCCGATAAAGTAAGAAGTAAAATAATATAAAATATTTTCATAGCCCTTGCTCCTGTATATAGCTAAGTACCTGGGTGTCTATATTTGCCTGCTCCCACGAACGTAATGTATTAATTGGCTCACGCACCAGGTTTGGAGTTACAACAATTATAAGCTCGCGGTTGTTTTCACTTTTGCTGGTTGTTTCGCTTAACTTTCCTAGCATGCTATTGCCGTTGCCATCAGGTACAAAGTCGTGGCTTGCATTGTTATCAGTGCTAATTAAGCCACCAATAATAAGAGGTTGTCCGTCTTTTAAACGCGTTGATGTTTGCATGCTGCGTGTATTAAATGCACTGCTGTTTAAACTGCTGCCTGTACTTTGTGCAATTTCGGCGGTTAACGTGGTATCGGGTAATGAAATTACTGGGTTTAGATCAAGTGTTATTCTGTCTTTGTCGTCAACCATGGCGCGTACATTTAATTCAACTCCAAATGATTTAAATTCTGTACCGCTAAACACCGACCCACTACTACCTTGCTGCCCGCTTGTAATTCCAGATGGGCTATAACTTGTAGGTACAGGTACTTCACCACCGACTTTAAACACGGCACTTTCACCGGCTAAAACCGTGATTGTAGGGCGAGAAAGCGTTCGAGAAATACCTTCTTGTTCAAGTAATGAAAACAACATATCAATGGCAAACTGTGAGCTTGAAAGCTGTAAGTTATTAGTTAATTGACCACCAATTAATTGCAGCGCATTTTCTATTGTTGCAGAGCCAGATTCGCGATTAGTCATACCGTCACGACCAAACAAGCCCGCTTCTTTTTCATATCCATTAGAGAGCACGCTAATATCTGGGCGCCATTGCTTTAACCTACGTTGATTTACTTCGTATAGCTGCACCGATACACGCACTTGCGGTAAATCTTCAACTTCAATGCTCGACAAAACTTTACCGCCAGCCACTGAAAGCAACGTTGCTCTTGCAATGTTTGAACTTACATTACTTAAATTTAATCCTGAGGTAGCATCATTTATTAAACCGCCCGACTCGTTGGCAAGTACTTCAATACCTGAACTTTTATCCTGCGTTGCGCCGCCCATTAAATTATTAGGATCAAGAGGAGATCCCTGAGTTTGTAATGCTTGCTCTGGTTCGAATAATTTATTAATTGTATTTAATAAGCGCACTAGCTCTATCTGGTTTTTTACAGAGCCAGAAAGTAAAAACACATCGTTGTCGTCATTTGATAACTCATCAACCGAGATGCGTTTAATGGTCACTTTATCTGCGCCCATTGATTTAATCACTTCGCTAATACGTTCTTCTTTTGGCTTAGGTGCTTGAGTTACTTTTATTAAATTAATAATAGCGACTTTGCTCGAATTTTGAGAGCTACCGCCGTTTGCGTTACCCAATCCTTGCAAGCGTTGAGCAAGTGAATTAAACATACCTTGGTTAGGATTTGAGGTAATAACGGGTTGTGATGCTTGTGAGCTACTGGCATAAAGGTAGTTTTTTGCAGCTTCATAAGCGGCATGACGATAATTTATAGTAGGTACTTCACCGCGTAATACAACAGCATGGCGATCAGGTGCTATGGTTAACTGCACGTCAGGGTGAATATCGTTTAAGGCATTTTCTAGTACGCTATAGTCTTCGGTTACGCCAAGTAAAAATGTTTCCGAGCTTTTATCGTCGTACCACACCATCATAGATGTACGGCCTAACTTTTTAGCTAAAATTAGTAGCTCGCGACCATTAACCACGTTCACATCAAGCGTTGTTTCGTGGCCTAGTGCTATACGCGAAATATCACGGGTAAACACAAAGCGAGTATGCGTCCATTTAACCAAGTGCGATACTTTTTGTACCCGCTCACCATTTGCATTTTCTATATAATCTAAATGACTTTCACTGCCCATAGCGGTAAAAGATATTAGTAATAGTATAAAAATAAATTTTAACATAAGCCTTTCCCTCAATTTGCTTACTATATAGATAGCAAGTATGAGGCCAATGGTTTTTGTTTTTATAATCAATGGATTAAGATGTATGAACGTGTTTTTTATTATTTTGATTCGCAAATTGCAAATCAATGATTCATGAAGAGATTAACAAAGAAATAAGAGCAGAAGTGTATGGCGCAAAGCGAGTAAAATAAGCTCTGCGCTAGTTTTAATTAATGCAAAGCGGCTGTAAACGGAATGCTTTCACAAATTTTAGCTTCAGCTATAAGCAGCTCTTCTAGACGAACATCAACTTCTTCTTTTTCAAAGTATTCGTAAGCTAGTTCTACAAATAGGTTTTTATGTTTTTCTTCTGACTTGGCAATCGCAACATAAAAGTCTTTTTCTTTACCCTCAGGAAGCGCTTGTGCAACTAAAGAAAAACGTTCGTGGCCACGTGCTTCAATTACACCGCCAACCAGTAATCGGTCCATTAAAAAACCATCACGACCGTGTCTAAATAGTGCACGTATTTGTTTTATGTACGGATCTTTTTTGTCGTCACCTAGGTTTACATCGCGCTCTAAAAGCAATTTAAGTACTTGTTTAAAATGTATTAATTCTTCTAGCGCTAAGTCGGTCATAGCTTTTACTAATTTACGTTTGTCTGGGTAATGCGAAAGCATAGACATAGCCATACCCGATGCTTTTTTTTCTGCAGCGGCGTGATCTTGTAAAAAAGTATTAAAGTCAGCAAGGACAACTTCGGTCCATTCAAATGGGGTGTGGTATTTTAATTCAAACATGTTCTGTACAACTTAAATAATAATGTGGGGATTTTAACGTATTTGATTTAAAAAATCTTGTAAGGCAGTAATTTATCTATGCGCCCTTTAGCCGTAGATTCAACTTTTAACGGGTGTTTAATATCGTTCCACGCGGTAACTTTGCCGCCCATATTCATTTTTTCAAAATCAGTTTTATCACTTTTTAACGCTAAAAAATCGCATAGCTTTTTGTAGCTATCAGGTTTTGCTATATCAATGGATAAAAAATCGTTGTCACGGTTCTTAAAGTACGTTTGAGCATCATTAAAATGTTTTTTATAACAGTCTGCTAAGTAACTATCGTCGCTAATATTATTAAGCGAAAGCTCACTAAACGTATTTAAATAACAACGTTTTATATGAATATTAAAGCCCCCGTCTGCACGGGTTAAATTAGTGTGCATACGCGTTAAAAGCTGTTTTATTGATACAAGCCATGCACCAAGTTCGCGCTCTAAATAAATAAACTTAGAGTCTGGGTAATGAATATCAAGCGCTTTAAAGTCATTAAATATGGGAGTGTCGGCAATCGCGTTAGCATTTTCAAAACAAGCATTAGTATATGCGGTATGCGCTGTTGTAATACCAAGCTCTAAAAATGCG
Source organism: Pseudoalteromonas sp. NZS37 (assembly GCF_015864265.1). Lineage (NCBI taxonomy): Bacteria > Pseudomonadati > Pseudomonadota > Gammaproteobacteria > Alteromonadales > Pseudoalteromonadaceae > Pseudoalteromonas > Pseudoalteromonas sp. NZS37. Next base: position 49,657 of record NZ_JADYXL010000013.1, read on the forward strand.
TGGCACACACTAGTAGTGCCGGTACGCGGTAAACCTATTATAAATATTTTGCTCATTAACTTTTCTTTAATTAGCCACGTGTCACTAGCAATACAAAGGCGCTAACAATAATCACTAAAAATGTAGTAATAGTACCAATTTGGCGATATTTCAGGCTTTTTTCTACTATGCCTATATTTTGAAACACACGCCCTATTAATAACGCACCACCTAATATATGACAGTAATGGCTAGCAAGCCCTTGGTATTCTGCCAAAAAAAGTAAAATTAAAGCAATTGGCACGTACTCCATAAAGTTAGCGTGGGCACGCACAGCACGTTGCAGCGTTGCGTTACCATTATCACCAAGTGATATCTGCTCCGCGCGGCGCACTTTTATTACGTTAAAGCTCAAATAAATGTAAAAGAATGCAAGTAATGCAGCATAAGTTGAAATGATCACGGCGTTTTCCTGTTATTTTTATCGCATAAGCATGCGCTTTATTATTGTGGGCGTGATAATAACATATAAATTTGAGCAGCATTATCAGAAGTTTAATAAATGCCTATGCTAAGCTAAGGGTATTAAGTAAGTAGAAAAATACATAAGGATTTTATGTTTGTACCTCGCAAAGTAGCCGACAGTTACCGTGAAATGATTAACAGTATTGGCTTTTACCCTTCTATGCTTTCAGTGGGCTTTTTAGTATTTGCCATTATAACTATGTCGGTTGAATATTTAGCCCCTATTGAGCAGCTAAAATCGTTTATATCGGTTGTACTTGTTGATAGCGCCGAAAACGCGCGTACTATTTTAAGCACCTTAGCAGGGAGTATTATTTCGCTTACTGTTTTTAGTTTTTCTATGGTTATGGTTGTTTTAAATTCGGCCAGTGCGAGTTTATCGCCCCGCGTAGTGCCTGGGCTTATTACGCGTAAATCACACCAAATGGTTTTGGGGTTTTATTTAGGCAGCATAATTTACTCTATTATTATGCTTATAAATATTAATAAACTTGAAGGTGGCAGTACGGCTATTCCTTCAATTGGTGTGTTGTTTGCACTTATTTTTGGCTTGATTTCATTAGGTTTGTTTGTATTTTTTATACATTCAATCTCTCGCGCCATTCAGGTTGATAACGTATTAAATGGCTTGTTTAGCCAAACTAAAAACGAAATTAAAACAATAATACAAAGACAACAAGAGAACCCAGTAGAAGACTTTCCAGACTTTAGCAAATGGCATTCGGTTAGCAGTAAAACAGAAGGGTATTATAAAGGCGTACATACCGATAAGCTGTGTGCCATTTTGGCAGAGCAAGATATAAAGGTGTATATATCTGTAAACCAGGGCTATTTTACAGTTAAAGGCTATCCGTTTTTAAAATGTAATAAAGATATAGCGAACGATGAAGAGCTGATAAATAAAATTCTCGACTGCTTTATTTTTTATATAGAAGAGTACATTAGCGATCATTACCGTTATGGGTTAACGCAAATATCAGAAATTGCAGTTAAGGCAATGAGCCCGGGCATAAACGATCCAGGTACTGCGGTTAAATCAATTGATATGCTGAGTATTTTACTTATCCAAAGGCTTTCAATTAACGATATTAACTACTCGTTTAAGCACAGTGATAATGCCCCATTGTTGTACCTTCATGAAACAAGCTTTGATGAGTTATTACACGACAACTTTACACCGCTGCGTAATTACGCCAAAGGCGATGCATACGTAATGACAAACGTGCTTGAGGCATTTAAAAATATTTTGTTTGTTGCCCATAAAGATACCGATGCACGCAACAGTTTATTTAATTATTTAAATGCGATTGTTGATGACATAAATGAACATGTAACTAATGAATACGACAGACGCGAAGTGACTAATATGCTCAACTCAATAGCGCGTATTAGCCAAGAGCAAGGTGAGAAGTTGGTGGCACGTTTTGAGCACCACTAGGGCGTGTTGAATTATTTGAATTGAAATTTGTTCAATCTAGGGGCGATTAAATCGCGGCGCGAGGTTTGTAACCTAGTGGGCTAAGTAAAAACCGAGCAACATAGAGTTAATCGTCCCTAGGAAGAACCTATATTTTAATCTATGTAGTACACAGCATAGCTTGAGGCAGTAACTTTAATCTCTCCAGCATGGTAGGCATCAGGTACATAGTTACTTGGTGCGCTATCAGCCATCATTACTTTTTCTGTGCGCATATAAGGTTGCGACTGCACATTGAGTGGACTTAGTGACGCGCTGTATAATCCTTTTAAATCAACGCCATAATCTTCACTAAACTCTTTTGCTGCATCCCGTGCGTCTTTAATTGCTAACTTTTGCGCTTTTTTATGCAGCTCGTTGTAGTTACTTGCTAAAAATTGCGTTTGATTAATTTCGTTAATACCGTTGTTAACTAAGCTTTGTAGTAACTCAGGGTATTTATTTATATCGCTAAGTTTTACAGTTAATGTACGAGAAACCTTAAAGCCTTTAAATTCTTGATTACCGGTAGTGCGGTTGTATTGGCTATCACGGTTTATTGAAATTTGTCCGGCGTTTATATCTCCCTCTTTAACACCAATTTCTTTTACGAGCTTAATTGCCTTGGCGATGGTTAAGTCGGTTTTATTTTTAGCAGCAATTAAGTCTTTATCAACTTCAGTAATACCTACGCTAAGCTGTACGTAATCTGGCATTGTAGTAAGAGTCGCTTCGCCCTTAACATAAATATGAGGAGCATCGGGAGTCGCTGCCGCGAGTGCATCAAAACTAAGTACGTTTAAAGCCAGTGCACCACCTAAAACAAAAGTCAGTGTTTTCATTAAGTCGATCCTTTAATTATGTAAAAACAAGTAAACACCGTACGTGGTTAATTAAATATGAACAAGCACAAAAAAACAGGCCATTGCCTGTTTTTTGTTAAGCGTTGTAATTAATGCTATTACACCATTTACTTTTAATTACGTATAAACGTTATTAAACACTACAACGTTTATAGTTACGGTATTTTGGTAACCAGTAATTTTTGTCGATTGCTGCCCATAACGCATCATCAGTAATCTCAAGAGCAACGCCCTCTTCGATTGCTTTTTTAGCAATGGCAAATGCAATACGCTTACTTAGCGTTTCAATTTCAGTTAGGGCTGGTAATAAACTACCTTTACCTGTGTTTGCACGCGGCGACGACTCTGCAAGCATTTCGCTAGACACACTTAACATAGCATCTGTAATGCGTGTCGCTTTAGCGGCAATAACCCCTAAACCAATACCAGGAAAAATATAGCTATTGTTACATTGTGGGATTGGGAAAATCTCACCGTTGTGTTCAACCGGATCAAACGGGCTACCTGTTGCAACAAGTGCCTTGCCATCTGTCCATTTAATAACATCAGCAGGATGCGCTTCTACCTGCTTAGATGGATTACTCAATGGGAAAATAATTGGCTGTTCACAACCTGCGTGCATTGCACGAATAGCTTGCTCAGTAAATAAACCAGGTTGGCCTGAAACACCAATTAAAATGTCTGGTTGTGCACAGTTCATAACATCAAGAAGTGATGCGTATTCACCGCTGTAAGTCCAATCACTTAACGAGCCTTGCGGTTGTGCAAGTGCTTGTTGGAAATCGCGTAAGCCTTCCATACCCTCACTAAGCAAACCAAAACGATCAACCATAAATACTTGGCTACGCGCTTGAGCTTCTGTAATACCTTCAAAAACCATTTGGCTAATAATTTGCTCAGCAATACCACAACCAGCAGATCCTGCACCCACAAAAACTACTTTTTGTTGGCTTAGGGTTGAATTTTTAACGCGACACGCAGCAAGTAAAGAACCGACCGTTACAGCCGCAGTACCTTGAATGTCATCGTTAAAGCTACAAATTTCATTGCGGTAGCGCTTAAGTAACGGCATTGCATTTGGTTGTGCAAAATCTTCAAACTGAAGTAATACATTTGGCCAGCGACGTTTAACCGCTTTAATGAATAAATCTAAAAACTCATCGTATTCGTCTTGAGCAATACGCTTATGGCGTGCACCCATGTACATAGGATCGTTTAAAAGCTTTTCGTTATTAGTACCCACATCAAGCATTACAGGCAATGTGTATGCTGGGCTTATACCACCACACGCAGTGTAAAGTGACAATTTACCAATTGGGATACCCATGCCACCAATACCCTGATCGCCTAGGCCTAAAATACGCTCGCCATCAGTTACAACAATAACTTTTACTTTACCTTTGGTAGCGTTGCGTAAAATGTCGTCAATTTGGTAACGATCTTCATACGAAATAAATAAGCCACGTGCGCTGCGATAAATGTCTGAGAATTTTTCACAAGCGTCGCCAACTGTTGGCGTGTAAATGATTGGCATCATTTCTTCAAGATGATCACGCACTAAACGGTAGTAAAGTGTTTCGTTGTTATCTTGAATCGCACGTAAGTAAATATGCTTATTAAGGTTGTCGGTAAAGCTAGAATACTGCTGATAACAACGCTCAACTTGCTCTTCTATTGTTTCAAAGCGAGGAGGAAGTAAACCAGCAAGATTGAAATTTTCGCGTTCTTTTTTACTAAAGGCGCTGCCTTTATTTAATAGCGGTGTTTCAATTAGGCCAGGGCCAGAATGATGAATATATAGGTAGTTAGGATCAGTATTAGTTGTCATATTTCCAAGCTTTAACGGAGTCTTAAGTTATGATCTGTCATTATCAGTGTTAAAGGTTTAATTGCAACGACAATTAAGCTAGTCAGACCATTGAGAGAAAATACATGCGGGCTTCACTGCCCACATGCATATTATACATAATTTAAAATTGTATAGTGGCGTTATTATCAGTTAAATCAGATAACGCAACACCTTCACGGCGAGGGTCCGCACCACCATATAAGGTATTATTTTTAACTTCAACTGCGTGTAAGCCTGAGTTTAAATCAATAATACGTACATTGTGGCCGCGTTTAGTAAGCGCAGGCGCAATGGCTTCAATGGTTGTGCCTTTTTCAAGGCTGGTGTAATCGTTACGATTTGTTGTACGCGGTAAGTTAATAGCGTCTTGTGCTGATAAATTCCAGTCAATAACACCCACAACAACTTGTGCAACGTAATCTATGATACGACTACCACCAGGTGAGCCTACAATTAAACGTAAGCTGCCATCTTTATTAAATACCATTACCGGTGACATAGAGCTACGCGGGCGTTTACCAGCCTCTACACGGTTTGCTACAAGCTTGCCGTTTTTACGTGGCGATAACGAAAAGTCAGTTAGTTGGTTATTTAAAATAAAGCCATTAACCATAACCGTAGAGCCAAACGCCATTTCAATTGAACTGGTCATTGATACGGCATTACCTTTACTATCTACAATAGAGACATGCGAAGTAGAAGGTAACTCGTATGAATCATCCATTGCATAACTTAAGTACCCTACAGGATTACCTGCTACGGCTTTTTGGTCTGTTTCGGTAATTAATTTAGCGCGTGAGGCAATGTAATCTTTGTTTAAAAGCTCTTTGGTAGGTACTTGAGTGAAATCGGGATCGCCCATGTACATATCGCGATCGGCAAATGCAATACGCGAAGCTTGGCTAAAGTAATGAATCGCTTTTTCGCCATTTGGTTTAAGTGCACTCATATCTTTATGCTCAAGTAGGCCAAGCATTTGTAGTACTGCTACACCGCCACTACTTGGTGGCGCCATAGAACACACGTTATAAGCACGGTATTGTATACATACCGCATCGCGTTCTTTACTTTTGTAATCTGCTAAATCTTGCACACTTAATTTACCAGGAGCAACTTTAGAGTGCTGTACAGCATTAACCATTTGTTTAGCGTTTTCGCCTTTGTAAAATGCATCAATGCCCTGCTTTGCAATGTCTTTGTATAAATCAGCAAGTGGTTGATTCTTTTTAACGCTACCCGCTTCGATTAATTTACCATTTGGGTAAAAGTATTCGTTAATAATCGGCATACTCAATACGCCTGGGTTTAACTGGCGTGCTAATAAGCCATGTAAACGCGGAGAAATTACAAAGCCTTGCTCTGCAAGTTCAATAGCCGGTTTAAAAAGCGCTTCCCACGGCAATGTACCGTATTGTTTATGCGCGCTTGCAAAGGCATGTAAAATACCAGGCACACCAACAGAGCGTCCGCCTACTACAGCTTCAATCCATTTAACGGCTTTACCATGCTTATCTAAAAACAGCGTTTCGTCTGCATTTGCAGGTGCTGTTTCGCGGCCATCAAAACTAGTCAGCTTATTGTTTGCTTTGTTGTAGTACATCATAAATGTACCACCGCCAATACCTGACGATTGCGGTTCAACTAAAGTAAGCACTAGTTGAGTAGCAATGGCAGCATCTACGGCACTGCCGCCTTGGGCTAAAATTTGTTGACCGGCTCTTGAGGCATATGGATTTGCCGCAGCAACCATGTATTTATCACCTTGCACTACTTTTTTATGAATTAATCCAGTAGCGGCTTCAGGTTCGCGAGTTTCAATTTGAGTTGCTTGCTGTGCAAATGAAGGCAGTGATACTGCGCACAGCCCAATGGCAAATAATGAGTTAAGTTTAAAATGCATAAAAATACTAAAAACACTTAATTACGTAGTTGTATTTGGCATCTTAAAGTTAAACGTGCACAATATGCAAAAATTTTGACTAAAAAAATATAATAAAATGCTTAATTTACCTATTCAACCTCGTTATATATTACCGCCTATTATTCTGCTGCTATTTAGTACCATTTTTGCTGCATTTGATTTAAATAATTTACTTGAATTTAACCGAAGCCTAATTGATGAAGGCGAACTGTGGCGAATTTTTTCTAGCCAATTTGTTCATGCTAATTGGGCTCATTTGGGACTAAATGCCAGTGGTGTTTTACTAATATGGCTTTTACATGGCGAATACACATCACCTACTCGCTACGCTTTTAATACAACTGCGCTAGCACTGTGGTGTGGACTCGGCGTGTATTGGTTTTGCCCAAGCATACATATTTACACCGGATTAAGTGCTCTACTGCATGGTGTAATTATTTGGGGGGCAGTTAAAGACATAACTGTAGGGCTTAAGTCGGGTTATTTATTATTTGTAGGCGTATGGATTAAAATAGCGTTTGAGCAATTTAGCGGCCCTAATGCTGATATTGGAAAGCTTATTAACTCCACTGTGGCTATTGACGCACATTTAATTGGTGTAATTGGCGGGACTCTGCTTGCCATACCACTGGTTATAGAACTCTTTAATAAGAACTTTAAAAAGAACTTTAAAAATAAAAAATAAAGTTAGATTTTGTTCAACCCAATAAAAACGCCGAATTAGTTAACTAATGCGGCATTTTTGTTTTTATACTTTAAGAATTAAAGATTAAAGCGTTTCTTTAAATAACTTATGAATACGGCGGTATTCGTCTAACCAACTTGAAGGCTGTACAAAACCATGTGGTTCCACAGGAAATATAGCTGTTTCAAAGTTTTGTTTTTCAAGCTCTATTAAGCGCTGTACTAAACGCACTGAGTCTTGAAAAAACACATTATCGTCAACCATGGGTGCGTTAATTAATAAACGTTTGTTTAAACCCTCAGCGTAATAAATTGGCGAGCTGCGCTCATATGCAATCGGGTCAACATCAGGATGGTTTAATATATTAGCCGTATAACCTGTGTTGTAATGTGCCCAGTCGGTAACAGGTCGTAGTGCTGCACCCGATTGAAATAACTCAGGCGCGGTAAACAATGCCATAAAGGTCATAAAGCCGCCGTAAGAGCCACCATAAGTACCGACCGCTTTGGTATCAACGTTGGCATTTTGCACCATCCATTTAACGCCATCGGCTAAATCTTGTGTTTCAGGTGTTCCCATTTGACGATAAATCGCGGTGCGCCAATCACGGCCGTAACCTTTAGATGCGCGGTAATCCATATCCATTACTATGTAACCTTCATCAGCGAGCAATGAATGGAACATAAATTCACGAAAATAAACCGAAAACCCCATATGTGAGTTTTGTAAGTAACCCGCGCCGTGGTTAAAAATAACCGCTTTGCGGTTTTTACCTACTTCACCTTCTACGTAATCAGCTGGGTAATACACTTTTGCGTATATTGGTTGATCAGTATGGCTCGATGGCACAGCAACAATTTTAGGTGCAGTTAGCTTTTTAGCTAAAAACTCATCCGACACAGTATGCGTTAATCGCGTTGCTTTTGTATTGGCTTGAGCATCAGCTACATAAAGCTCATTAGGCATGGTAATTGTAGAGTGCTTAAGGAGTAACTTGCTTTCATCTGGGCTTAACGTGTAATCAGTCATGCCATTTAAGTCAGTAACTTGCTCGCTATTACCTGTTTGTGGGTTAACACGATAAATTTCGTAAAGGCCTGGATGCTCAACATTCGCTTTGTAATAAATTGCGCTGTCGTCGCTGGTAAGCGTTAAGTTAGAAACCTCAAATTGGCCTTGTGTAAGCGCGGTTGCTTTACCGTTAATTGGTTTTTTATAAAGCTGGCTATAACCTGACTCTTCCGATAGGTAATAAAGCGTGTTTGAGTTATGTAACCAACCAAAGTCGTTAAACGCGTAAGCAATCCATGCATCGTCATGCAGGCGATGTTGCGAGACAAGTTTGTTGTTTTTAAAATCAACGTTAGCAAGCCAGCGGTCTTTGTTGTCCCATGCTTCAAGCATGACAGCTACTTGCGAGCCGTCATCGCTCCATACTATTGGGCTTTGCTCAAAACCCCAGTCCATAATAAGGTTAATGCCACGAGGCGCCTTTTTAGACTTATATGTTTTACCTTTGCGTGCATAATTTTCTTTTTTAACTGCGGCTAAAACATCTTCATCAAAGCCCGGTAAGGTATTAAAGCTAAGTGATGTTTGCTCTTTGTTAGTTAAATTGATGTACACAAGCTTTGAGGTTTCTTCTTTAGCATCGGCTACACGGCGGCGTGCTTTTTTAGGTTCTATAGTGGCGTCATTTGTAATGTAGTTAGGCATAATATCGCCATCACCGCGCCAATCTGTTTGCTTTTGTACAACGACTAACAGCGCATCACCATTTGGCGAAAGCTGTGCTTCTGCAACTTTATTACCATCACCTAAGTAGTAAGCCGTGTTAGCAATTGAATTGTTTTGTTCATTAATTTGCTCATTACGTGCTTGCTTATCTTTTTTATTTTTTTGTTGAAGCGCCACAAACTTAATCAATTTATGCTGCTCTTTAGCAATATACGTGCTTGGCTCTTCAATCCCTTTTGGCTCATCAGCAAGTTTTAAGTTAGCAAGCTCGCTCGTTAAGCCTGTTTTTAAATCAACTTTAAAAAATACATTGCCTTGGCGGTAAACTAAATCGCCATTATTTAAAAATTGTGGTTTAGATTCGCTTGCTGATGTCGCTGTAATTTGTTTAAGTTCACCGGTTTTTAGGTTTTTAACAAACACATTGCCTTTAAACGTGTAGGCCGCCATTGTTTTATTTTTTGAATAAACAGCTTTATTTGAACCCACAGTATGAAGTTTATTAAGTGCTACCTGCTCTGCTGTTTGGCTAGTAACCGATTGGCTAAATAAATCGCGTAGTGTATTACCTTGCTCTTTTTGAGCATAAATAATAGTAGCCGAATCGCTAGCCCAATAAGCGCTCTCTGGCTGATTGCCCATCCAATCCGGATCGGCCATTGCTTGTTCTAGCGTTATTTTTTGTGAGCCGATATCTGCTGGCGTGTTTACAACCGCAGCAACCGATGTTGCTGGTAAAGCACTTTGCTGTGTTGATGAGGTGTTAGCGGTCGCGCTACAACCTGCAAGCATGACACTTGAGGCAACAGCTAAGGCCACTAACGTTTTAGATGAAGAAAAATTAAAAATCATAGTGCTTCTATACGGTTATTATAATTAAGCCGTATTTAAGCAGAAGCACTCAAGTTATTGCAATTTTTTAAGATAAATAGCCATTAAACAGGGTAAAGCTCAGTTTACTAGCGCATCCCCTGTTAATAGGCGTTATTCAACTATTAAATCAAGCCACACCAGTCGATGATCGCTCGATGCGTTTCTGTCTTTAATTAAACGATATTCATTGCTCGTTTTAGTTGGCCAAAACACACCACCGTCTTTAACTTTTAAGCCGTAGTTTGACGGTAAAACGTAATCAACACGCGCTTGCCAATTAGCACTGTAATTTTGTGCATAAGGCACAGCATACTGCTCTTTAGCGCCCTCACTTTTTGGAACAAAGTGAGCGTTTATCAATGGGTTTTTAAGTAGTTGGTCGGTGGTATTTGTGCGGGCTTTATCGCCCTCTGGTGCGGCATTTAAATCGCCTAAAATAACAAACCGAGAGTAAGTTTTTAAACCGCCCTTTTCGCCTTTATCATCGTAAATATACTTAGCGTTTGAAACGTAATCGGCAATTAACCTTACTTCATCGTGGTTACGTTTGCCGTTTCTATCCTCTTCACCGTCAAATACAGGGGGTGTTGGGTGAGATGCAATAACATGAATGGTTTTATCATTTACGTTAATAGGTAAATCCCAAAACGATTTAGAGCTAAGTCTAAGTGCTTGCCATTCTTGTACGTTATACCAGTTTTCGCCTGTTTTAGGCATTACGGGCATTTGTGCATTTGGCATGTCTTTATATTTAAAGGTTTGAAGGGTTCTTACTTTATCAAAATCGATTGGGTATTTTGACAAAATAGCCATACCGTAATGCCCTTCAAAAAAACCAAAACCTTGTGCATCGCCCATCACGCCATTTTTCTTGCCATCGTTATCTAAATCAAACTCGGTAGCTAGGCCTGTATTTACAGGGGCAATATAAGAGTAAGGGTAATTAATAGCGGCTTGTTTTTGCTGACCTACATTTAAATAATGCTTATTAAAGTATTCAATTCCCTGCTCTTTTGGGATGTAATCAAATTCGTTAAGTAAAATAATGTCAGGGCGAACACGTTGAATAATTTCCGCTATATTTTTAATTTGCTGGTGGTTTGCTTTAAGTGCATTAACTAAAGCATCACTTTTAACTTGCTCACCTTTAGGTGTGTGATTAGTTGCATCCATACTTACATTAAAAGTAGCAACACGAAGAGAGTCTGATGCAAATGCACTGTTACTAAAAAAAGGACTAAAAGAAGCGGCAACAAGTAGTGCGCTATAAATTGCTTTAAGTTTCATTAAATAATTTCACTGTAAAATTTTAGACTCAATCATTATTTCACAATCTAGGTAACCTTGCGCTTTTTTTAAGTACAAAAAAATGCCGAGCAAGCTCGGCATTTAATAAAACGGTTAGCCATTTAATGAAGGATTAAATTTGCCGCCGCTTTTAAAATACCAGGGTAGTCTTGCTCAGGTAAATATTCAGTAAGCTCACCTAATTTATCTGCTAGGTCGTTCATGCTAGTGGCCGATACGTTTATATGGCCCATTTTACGACCTGGTTTTGCAGTTTTACCGTACCAATGGCTAGTCACATCTGCATATTTAAGTACGTCAGCTGGAATATTAGGTTGCCCTAGTACGTTTATCATCGCGGTAATGTGTTTAAGCTCTGTATTGCCAAGCGGCAAACCTGCAACAGCACGCATGTGGTTTTCAAACTGTGAGCAATGGCAGCCTTGTTGCGTCCAGTGGCCTGAGTTATGTACACGCGGTGCAATTTCGTTAACGAGTAACGTGCCTTGTACATCAAAAAACTCAATTGCTAATACGCCAACGTAGTTAAGCTCGTTTGCTATTTTTGTAAATGCATCGTTTGCTTGCGCTTCAACGCAGTGATTATTTTTACCGGCAATAGAAAGCGTTAACACACCATTTGTGTGCTCGTTTTCTGTTAGCGGATAAATAGCAACATTACCGTGTTTATCGCGCGCACCAATAATAGATACTTCACGATCAAACGGGATCATTTTTTCAGCAATAATTGTATGTGGCGCAAGCTCGGTGCCCGATGCAATAAAATCAGACATTTGTGACCAAATTTCGTCTATTTGACTATCCGATTTTAAACGCCATTGGCCTTTTCCATCGTAACCCGCTTGGCATGTTTTAATAACAAGTGGCTTTCCTAGGGTTTTAACTGCGTGTTCAAGATGCGCTTTTTCAGTAATTAATTGATACGGCGCACAAGTTACGTTTGTTTTATCAAGCAATGCTTTTTCAAGCGAGCGATCGCCACCGGTTTTAATAGCGGCTTTCCCTGGGTAGAACTTATTGCTGTTACAGCAAAGTGTTAGTACGTCATCAGGAATGTGCTCAAACTCTGCAGTAATTGCATCAGCGTTTAATATTGCTTGCTCAAGTGACGTGCTATAAACCTCACCAGTTAGCGGATGCTTAATTTGCTTGCTGCCTACATCGTATGCAACCACGTTTAAATTAAGCGGCGCGCCTGCAAGGCTCATCATACGTGCAAGTTGCCCTGCACCTAATATTAAAATATTCATTATTACTCTGCAGGGTTTGGATTAGCTAATATAGTGTCGGTTTGAGCTTTACGAAACGCTTCAATTTTTGCAAAAATTTCTGGATTTTGACACCCTAAAATTTGTGCGGCTAGTAAACCTGCGTTTGCTGCGCCCGGCTCACCAATTGCAAGTGTGCCCACTGCAACGCCTTTAGGCATTTGGCAAATAGATAAAAGTGAATCAACACCATTTAATGCTTTTGATTTTACAGGCACGCCCAGTACAGGAAGCGATGTAAAAGCAGCAGCCATACCTGGTAAATGAGCCGCGCCGCCAGCGCCAGCAATAATAACTTTAATACCGCGTTCTGCGGCTGAACTTGCGTAATCAGCAAGTAATTGAGGAGTGCGGTGTGCAGACACGACTTTAGTTTCGTACTTAATGCCAAAATGCTCAAGCATAAGTGCTGCATGTTCCATGGTTGGCCAATCTGATTTAGAACCCATAATAATGCCAACAGTCATAAATACTCCTCAGTAATGTATTTTTAAAATAGCGGACTTATGTCCTGTTTAAGCCGGGTATTATACCCAAAGCCATATTAATTGCGACTAATACAAAGCCACAAAAACAAAAAAAGCCATGTTTAAACATGGCTTTTTAGGGTTAACGTGTAAATAGCTAATTAAGCTTCTTTACTCGCTAGGTATTCTGCGTAGTTGCCTCTAAAGTCAATGATTTTACCATCTTTAACTTCCCAAATTCGGGTAGCTACCGATGATACAAATTGACGATCGTGCGATACAAACATTAATGTACCTTCGTAGGCTTCAAGTGCTAAGTTAAGCGCTTCAATAGATTCCATATCCATGTGGTTAGTTGGCTCATCCATTAACAATATGTTTGGTTTATGCATCATAATTTTACCAAACAGCATGCGGCCTTGCTCACCACCTGAAATTACTTTAACTGACTTTTTAATATCGTTTTGAGAGAACAACATACGACCTAAGAAGCTTCGAACTACTTGTTCGTCGTCGCCTTCTTGTTGCCATTGCTCCATCCACTGAAACAAGTTCATGTCGGTTGCAAACTCATCTGCGTGATCTTGCGCGTAGTAACCAATGTTCGCGTTTTCAGAAAACTTAAACTCACCGGCTTTAGGAGCTAAGCGCCCTGCTAATGTATTAAGTAATGTTGTTTTACCAACACCATTTTCACCAATAATAGCAATACGCTCGCCAACTTCTACTAAACCCTCAAGCCCAGAAAACAACGTGTTGTCGTCAAAACCTTGCGTTAGGTTATTCATTTCAAGCGCGTTTCTGAATAACTGCTTTTCTTGGTCGAAACGAATAAACGGCGTTTGACGTGAAGACGCTTTAACTTCGTCTAACTGAATTTTGTCGATACGTTTAGCGCGCGATGTTGCTTGCTTAGCTTTAGATGCGTTAGCAGAGAAACGTGATACAAACTGTTGAAGTTCAGCAATTTGGTTTTTCTTCTTCGCGTTTTCGCTAAGTAGTTGCTCACGTGCTTGCGTTGCTGCAAACATGTATTCGTCGTAGTTACCTGAGTAAATACGTAGCTCACCGTAGTCAATATCGGCCATGTGAGTACACACAGAGTTTAAAAAGTGACGGTCATGCGAGATGATTATCATGGTACAGTCGCGTTGGTTTAACACGTCTTCTAACCACTTGATGGTGTAAATATCCAAGTTATTGGTAGGCTCATCAAGTAGCATTATATCTGGGTCTGAAAACAACACCTGTGCAAGTAGCACACGTAGTTTAAAACCTGGTGCAATTTCTGACATTGGGCCAAAGTGTTGGTCTGTGCCAATACCTACGCCTAATAGAAGCTCGCCTGCTTTAGATTCAGCAGAGTAACCATCCATTTCAGCAAACTCAGTTTCAAGATCGGCTACTTTCATACCGTCGTCTTCACTCATTTCTGGTAAAGAGTAAATACGGTCGCGTTCTTGTTTTATTTTCCACAGCTCTTTGTGACCCATGATCACAGTATCAATTACTGAGTATTCTTCGTAGGCAAACTGGTCTTGGTTTAGTTTAGCAACACGTTCATTTGGATCAGTACTTACATTACCTGAAGACGCTTCGAGCTCACCACTTAGAATCTTCATAAATGTTGATTTACCACAACCATTTGCACCGATTAAACCGTAACGGTTTCCGTCGCCAAATTTTGCTGAGATATTTTCAAATAATGGTTTAGCACCAAATTGCATGGTGACATTAGCTGTACTAATAATAGCGCTACCCTCCAAGGGAGTATGGATGTAATTAAATTGCGCGCAGTTTAAACCAAAATGGCCTGTTTTTCTATGAAAGTTTAAAGGCAAGCTAACGCGTTTTAGCCATTTATTAGCACTGTATAGTGGGTAACTCAAATAACAGATTAAATTAAATGGTTTTGTAAATTTTTATTCAGCTTACACAAGTAAAAATTCATCAATATATTCACTTTAATACGTCCAGGGAGTTTAGAATTACGTATACTGAATTAGAGTAAAAACAATTTTAACGTGTTTGTGTGTTTACTTAACTCATTTTTGTACATGCAGTAACAATAAAAAGTTATATTTATGAAAGTAAAGCACTTTTAGAGCTTTTGCACTAGTTGCTATTTTTTGAACAAGATGAAATTAATTCAAATTAAATTTTTAACACACCACAAATTTACCATCCTATTTACCTATATATTCAATATAAAAACAAACTTCTGCAACACCTGAAAAACAAAATTAACCTCTAGTGAATATCAATAGAATTTGCCTGTCAATTTTGTTGAGTATTTTTCACTTTTGAGCTCTTTATTGCTTTGTTAGTCTTCAAATCTGAATTTTTACCTACGTAAAAACACTAAAAATTTACACAGGGCAACACACAAGATGAGCAAAAAATTAGCGACACTGATTAGCGCAAGTATTGTATTCGCACCCGCTGTCTCGGCGGTAGAGTTATACAAAGATGAAAAAAACACTCTTGAAGTAGGTGGATATCTTGATGTGCGTGTAATTAACACACAAAACGAAACCGAAGTTGTTAACGGTACGTCGCGCATTAACTTTGGTTTTACTAGAGAGCTAAAGAAAGATTGGACTGCCCTTGCTCTTGTAGAATGGGGAGTAAACCCTGTTGGTAGTAGCGATATTATTTATAACAATCGTTTTGAGTCAATTCAGGACGAATTTTTGTATAACCGTTTAGGTTACGCAGGCCTTTCACACGAAAAGTACGGTCAACTTACCATTGGTAAACAATGGGGTGCATGGTACGACGTAGTTTATGGAACAAATAATAGCTTTGTATGGGATGGTAATGCAGCAGGTGTTTACACCTATAACAAAGACGATGGCGCTGTAAATGGCACTGGCCGTGGTGATAAGTTAGTCCAGTACCGCAATAGCTATAACGATTTTAGCTTTGCAGTACAAGCGCAGCTTAAAAACAGCGAGTTTTATACCTGTGACGTAAGCGATATTTCAGAAGAAGAATGCGAAACGCTTTGGAACTCTGGCGATAGTGCAGCTCAAGAAGTTGAATTTAACTACACATTTGGTGCGTCTGTTACTTATACCCCTACCGATATGCTAACGCTTACTGCAGGTGTTAACCGAGGTGAGTTTGATTTAACGTTTGGCGATGGCTCTACTCGTAATGTTGAAGATCTTATTTACGGTGCCGGTATTATGTGGGGCAGCATTGATAAGCGCGGCCTTTACGTTGCTGCCAACGTAAATAAAAACAAAAACCACGACACAGATAACATTGGTCGCTTAATTAAAGACGCAATTGGTATAGAAACATTCGCATCATACCGTTTTGATAACGACTTTCGCCCTTTTATTGCCTACAACGTGTTTGATGCCGGCGATGATTACGTAATTCAGCCAAACTTTAACGCCGATCCAGACGATGTATTTAAGCGTCAGTTTGCTGTTATTGGCCTTCACTACTTAATTGACGAAGACACTATTGCCTACGTAGAAGCGCGTAAAGACTTTAGCGACTTTGAAAGTGATAACGACGATCAACAAGCACAAATGGAGCAGTCGGAAGATGACGGTATAGCATTTGGTTTTAGATATAAGTTCTAAATATAAGCTCTAAATATAAGTTTAAAAACGACTACAACTTCCCTAAGCACAACCCTTTTAGCCCTTTTAACTTTTTTAACTGGGCTTTTTTTATTCCGCCATACTTTTTTGAATACTCGATTTTGCGTTTAAAGCTATTTTAACAAATGCCTTAACAGCGGCATTGGTATCGGCTTTTTTAAATTGTAATAGCACCGGAATTTGCGTGAGTACGTCGCTCAGTTTTATAAAATGACACCCTTCACTATATAATTTACGTACGCAATAAGGCGCAATTGCCACACCAAGGCCAGCAGCTACTTCAGTAACTAATGTTTGCATATGCCTAGGTTGGCTAATAATGTTCGGTGAAAAATGAGCTTGTTTGCATTGCAAAATGGTTTCATCAAAAAGACCAAGTGCTTCCTCTCTATTAAAAATAATAAATGGCTCATTTTTTAGTTTAGCTAAATCAATATTTTTATAATTTGCCAGCGCATGGTTTTGATTAACGATGGCCACCAATGAATCTACATAAATAGTATGACTTACAAATTCATCATTAATGGAATTTGGTAAAGGCCGTGAAAAACCAACATCAATTAAATCGTTTTTAAACGCATGTATTTGCTCAGTTGCAGTCATTTCAAACAATGTAACGTGCACGCTTGGGTATTGCTGTTTATATTCTCGAACCAGTGCTGCCATAAAGGTTAAACATGCCGAGCTTAAGTGCGCAATATTAAGTGTACCTACCTGCCCGTTGTGGGCACGTTTAACCTGAGTTTTAGCTTTGTCAGCTAGAGCCAAAATAGCGCGTGCATCTTTTAATAGCTGCTCACCCGCTTGAGTTATTGCAACATCGCGTGAGTTTCTTATAAACAGCACAACATCAAGCTCGCTTTCGAGCTGTGCAATATGCCTACTTATTGCAGGTTGCACGGTGTGTAGCTCTTTGGCCGCTTCTGAAAAACTCTGATGCTTAGCCACGCTGACAAAACTTTTTAATGTTTTAATATCCATCATGCACCTTAAATACATTATCTGTATAGATTCTATAAAATAATATCATTTTTGTTATAGGTAAAGAACTCATACCATAGCTATATGTTAACAACACAAGACAGCTATGACCAAACCCAAACAAAATCAGTCATTAAGTCGATTTATTTTATTACTAATGACCACTGCAATTGCAGCAACAGCAGCAAACTTGTACTACAACCAGCCTATTTTACCGCTTATAGCGAACGAATTTAATTTAACTGATTCGCAGCTTGGGAGTATTCCCGCGCTTACACAAATTGGTTACGCGTTTGCGTTATTATTTATTTCTCCGTTGGGTGACTCGATTGCTCGCAGGCGTTTAATTACTATTTTGTCGAGCTTATTAGTAGTGGCTTGTAGTGCAGCAATGCTTGCACCTAACTTACCTTTATTACTTATATCGGTATTTTTAATTGGTGTAAGCGCCAATATAACCCAGCAATTAATACCCTTTGCAGCATCGCTTGTATCGAGCGAGCAAAAAGGTGCCACATTAGGCACATTAATGATGGGCTTAACCATCGGTATTTTACTTTCAAGAACGTTAAGTGGGTTTGTAGGTGAGCAATTTGGTTGGCGAAGTGTATTTTTAATGTCGGCAGTACTCGCAGCATTATTTGGTATATTACTGCGCGTGTTTTTACCTAGCAATAAGCCACACACTAATTTGCGTTACTGGCCTCTCATTAAAAGTACGTTGGCGTTGTTTATTAAACATAAATCACTGCAGCACTTTACACTTTCGGGTGCATTTTGGTTTGCATCATTTAATGTGCTTTGGGCAACACTTGCAATTTATGTAAGTAACGAGCCATTTAACTACAACGCTCAACAAGCCGGTTTATTTGGTGTAATAGCATTGGCTGGCGTAATTGGCGCTAAGTCGTCGGGTAAATGGGTCAGCAAACTGGGATCTAAAGCTCTAATTATGATTGCACTTACGCTTGCGGCAATCGGCTTTGCTATTACAGGTTTGTTTAATGGCAGTTTAGCGTCGTTAGTTATTGGCATTATTCTAATCGACTTCGCCATATTTAGTGCACAAGTGGCTAACCAGGTGCGTGTTTTTAGTATTGACCCCACTGCGCAAAGTCGCATAAATGGAATTTACATGCTGGGTTATTACATTGGAGGCGCTGTTGGCTCAATGGTTGGTGTTAAAGCATTTGCACTTTATCAATGGCCTGGCGTTGTTGCTGTAAGCATTATATTTATTTTGCTAAGTGGCATTTTTAATTCATTTGCTAAAAAGTAATCGCTTAAAACTTAAGGAGTAAAATGGGTATGTTAAAAACAGCGGGTAGCTTTACATTACTGTGTATTGCCAGCTTAACTATTATGGTGGGAACCCTACTTGCGCCAGGTTTAGTAAGTATTTCACAAGGATTAGGTATAACCGATAACACCGTACTTTTAATTACGTTGCCATCGTTAGGCGCTGTGGTTTTTGCGCCGCTAGCAGGAAAATTAATAGATAAATACGGAGCTTATAAACTTTTAGTAATTGGGTTATTTTTATATGGGTTTGCAGGTGCCAGTGCTTACTTTTTAAAAGGCCCAACGCTTGTATTTGCTAATCGATTTTTACTCGGCGGTATAACTGCTGTGGTAATGGCAAGTTGTACGGTTTTAATTTCTGCTTGGTACACAGGCGAAGCACGCCTTGGCATGATTGCAAAACAAGGCATGGCGATAGAGTTAGGCGGTGTTATATTTTTATTTTTAGGCGGATTATTAGCGTCGCAATTTTGGGCACTGCCATTTTTACTTTATTTAATAGCGTGGGTATTTTTGGCTATGCTTTTATTGTTTGTGCCAAGTAAAAACTCACTGGCTAGTAATAGCGATGAAGTGTCAGAACATATACACCACAAAGCTAACAATGGCCTCTCGTTAAAAAGCGTTTATGTAATTTCAACACTCGCGATGACCATATTTTTTACGTCTACTGTGTTACTGCCCATTACAATGAACGAGGAAAACTTTAATGAGTCACAAATAGGCCAACTACTCGCATTTATATCTTTAGTGGCTGTAGTTACCGCAGGCTTTATGCCTAAAATAACAAAGAAGCTTGGTGAGCCCAAGGTTTTGGCATTTGCCTTTTTAGCGTTTAGTTTATCGTATATTTGTTTTACACAAGTAAGCACCCTACTTTTAATTTTAGGCGCAATATTAATAGGTATAGGATTTGGTTTTAGTATCCCGCTTTTAAACCATATGACGGTAGAGCTCAGTGATGTGAAAGTACGCGGCCGTAACTTATCGTACTTTACGATGGCTGTATTTTCGGGTCAGTTTTTTACCTCATTTATGCAGTACATACCTGGTGGTGAAAAAAACGTATTTATAATTTGTAGCGTTTCAGCATTTATAATTGCACTGGTATTGTTTTTTAAACCTATCAAAGCAAAATAGTAGTAACTTAAAAAAGAGCATTTTTATAAATGCTCTTTTTTACCTAAACCTCCCGCTTTATTATTTGCACTACCTTACTGATTACTTTTTTTTAATTTGACTCTATTGCTAAGTTTAGCATTATAATAACATTTAGTATGATGTGTTCTTTTACTATAAAGCCACCAGCTAATTTATATTAACTGCATTAAGAGTGTAAAAAGATGGTGAAATTATATTGAAATTGCAAAGTACTTACACTGCTTATCACTGATCACAAAGCTGATTAAAAGCAGTAACAAATAGATGTGTATATGCTCATAGGTACTGACTGGATTCTAACTCAATAGCTTCGTACTGTATATAAACACAGTGAATATATTTCCTGTCAAAAATAACTTAAACCAACTTCCCTTTGTAAGTCGTTAATAATATTAAACTAAGTAAAGTGCTATAAAGCTGATTGAGCATTCTAAATACACAAAACAGCGGCAACTGTATATACATACAGTTGCCGCTTAAACCTATCTAACCTACTTTTTAATAAACGCACTATAACCAGCTAATGCCTTTGATACACTAAGTGGTGGATTATCTGAATGCTCAGCACCTTCGTTTATAGCGCTTTGCCACGCAAGGTTATTATTAGGGTTTGCTTTTAAAGCAGACTCTAAATTATTAAACGCTTTTAACATTAACGGATGCTCTGCCCCACCCACCGATAGATATAAATAAGTAGGCGCCTTAACTTTGTTAGCTTGAGTAGTTAAAAACGCTTCTACATTATTAACCACTGTCATGTCGTCATACCAAGCCGCAGGGCTAAAAGCAAAATAGCCATTAAACAGTTCAGGCTTTGTATGCAGTGTATAAAGTACAAAGCTGCCACCGGCCGAAAAACCACTTAATACACGGTTATTACTAAGCTTATATTTTGCCGATAAATACGGGAATAACTCAGTTTCAATAAACGCTAAAAACTTGTCGGCTTCACCATTAGGCTCTATAAGTGTTTCGCCCTCCGGGCGCGCTTGTGTATTTACATCTTGGCGAGCATAAGGAGGCACTAAATCGCGATTACGTGTATCTGTAAAAAACAAATTAGGAATAGACACCAATATAGCCTTCTCCCCTTTTTCGCTCTTAGCTTGTTTTGTAAGTGCTTTGTCCCATGTATCTAAATTAAAGTTACCATCGGTTTTAATAATTAACGGATACGCTTTTTTAGGATTGTAATTAGCGGGTAATCTTATAAACACTTTGCGCGACTCATTAAGCACGCTTGAGTTAATTGTTACATCTGTATAGGCCGATACATAATGGTTGTAATAACGTATGGCTAAAATACCTATAGCAAAAATGACTACGGCTAAACTTAAATTAATAAAATAGTGTTTTGTTATTTTTATTGCCATGCGGCATTCCTTTAAATGTTTAGGAGTTATTTAATCGAGCTTAACCCATTGTTTTATTTCAAGCGCGGTCATAATAAGCTCAACCGAAAACGCGGCTAAAATCATCCCCATCACACGCGTTAAAATAGACGCGCCGCCAGTACCAATAAGCTTAATTATTTTACCCGAAAGCAACAACAGTATTAAAGTAATACCCAACACACCAATTGTAACAAGCGCTGTGCCTATCTGAGTAGTAATTGGGTGTATGTGGTTGTCGGTAAGTAGTATCACCGCCAAAATAGCGCCAGGAGTCGCAGTTGCAGGTATAGCTAGCGGAAACACTGCTATATCGTGATCGGGGTCTTGTTTAGCTTTGTTAGAATCGTTTCCAAATATCATTTGCAGGCCAAACAAAAACAATATAATTCCGCCTCCTAACTGAAACGACACCAACCTAATTCCCATCGCATTAAGTATTAGCTGCCCTATTAAAATAGAACCTAATAGTACGCAACCAGCGTAAAGCACCGTTTTAAAGGCTGTTTTACGACGTTGTTGAT
Organism: Pseudoalteromonas sp. NZS37; assembly: GCF_015864265.1. Classification (NCBI taxonomy): domain Bacteria; kingdom Pseudomonadati; phylum Pseudomonadota; class Gammaproteobacteria; order Alteromonadales; family Pseudoalteromonadaceae; genus Pseudoalteromonas; species Pseudoalteromonas sp. NZS37. The sequence continues at coordinate 71,567 of NZ_JADYXL010000013.1, forward strand.
CTGTTAAATGAGAAGTAAGCGCAGCAAATAGCGCCATAGTGCCTATTGGGTCAATGGTAGCCCAAATAACAAGCGCATCTTGAGATAGTTTTTCTAGCATATAAAATCCTTGTTAAGCGTAAATATTTAATAAAACACGGGTAACAAATTCATTTGCTTACGCTTAACTATAATAGAAAGCCGTTATTTTTTGTATTTTATTTACACTTGGAGACGTTGACCTTTCAGGATTGAAAAAAGATAAGCACTTATAATTGCCGTCATTCGTTAAAGTGATTTATGCCAAATAGAATTTTCTCTTAAGCTAAAACCTAACTTAATAAGTAAATTATGGGAACGTGCATTGTGTGCACTCACCTCAGCCGATAAATGTTTAAGCGCAATTTCCTTAAGTAGCGCTTCAATAAAACCAGTGACTACTTCAAACATTACGCCTTTATCCCAAAAGTCGGGGTGCAGCTCAAATCCTATAAACGCATTACTTTTACACGGCGTTAAATTATAAAGCCCACAAGTACCCATTAACTCCCCAGATATATTATGTTCAATTGCAACTCTAATCACTTCGCCTTCGTAGTAGGCACTAATATCATCTTGTATTAATTGTTTGATTTGTGTTTTGCTGAGCGGTGTTTCGTAGTCGTTAAATTCTGACACATGCGGGTGGTTTAAAATATTAAATAAACACGCAGCGTGTTTGTGGGTAATTAAACGCAGCGTAACGCGTTCAAGCTTTGTGGTATTAAACATTTTATTTAAGTGGTTAGTTAAATTAGCTCTTTATGGGCAGGCATTATTAACTTACCATACCCCATTAACAAGCATTATCTTTAAAGCAAAAAGAGTAAGAGAACGTAATGAGTGACGATTTTCAAGTAATACAACCCACTACCACAGTATATTGCCCAAAGCGCGGCGAAGGCTGGACCTTAACAGGCATTACTAATATTAACGAGTTTACCTCAGTAATGTTTGACGGCACACGCTATACACTTCCAGCACGCGAAATAGTAGAAGAACTTCTTCCTAACCAATTAGCGCGTGAGCAAAATAGCTAACCAAACACATACACAATAAAAAGGCTGCAATTTTGCAGCCTAATATCTAATTAACTAGTTAAAATGCATCGTCTTCACTGTAAACATTAACGTTTAACTCGTCCTCATCTTCAAATACTACAAACGAAATAGGCTTACAGCATACTTGGCAGTCTTCTATGTATTGCTCATCAATATCTGCTGCATCAAGTAATACTTCTATACTTTCTCCACAATAAGGGCAGCTTATTGATTTTTCAGTTAACTGGTTCATTTATCACCTGCTAATTTATATCTCGAATGTTGTCACTTTAATGAACAAGCCAGCATAATTCAACACCCCATTAAATAACGCTTATTTGGCTAAACTAATTAAACAATGCTGCTAACTAAAAAGTGATCTAAATAGCAGCTTTACGTTTATAAAACATCATATGCACATTAGTTTGCACTATATATAAGTTAGCCAGCTAAAACTATGCCTCTTCAATGAAATAGTATTAGCACTTAGCGGGTCTAACTTCATAAGTATTTAAACTCACACTTTAGGTGGATAATTTTATGAAAAAATCACTCGCACTCGCCTTAACATCTGCCGCAATATTGTTTAGCACATTTACTCATGCAGCTAAAACCGAAAAAGCCGTTCTAGCTGGAGGTTGTTTTTGGTGTATGGAAAGTGACTTTGAAAAGCTAGAAGGCGTAACCGATGTAATATCGGGCTTTACTGGCGGCAAACTTAAAAACCCGACATACAATGGTAATCATAAAGGCCATTACGAGGCTGTAGAAATTACTTACGACCCAGCCATAGTAAGCTATCAAGGTATACTTGATCATTACTGGGTAAATATTGATCCTTTTGATGCCAAAGGCCAATTTTGCGATAAAGGCCCTAGTTACTTAAGCGCTATATTTGCACAAAACGACGAACAACGTAAATTAGCTGAAAAAACAAAAGCAGCAGTAGTAGCAGAGTTTCCTAATCAAACTGTGGTTACACCTATACTAAACGCAAGTACCTTTTACCCTATTAAAGGGAGGGAAAGCTTTCACCAAGATTATTACAAAAACAACCCAATCCGATACAACACTTATCGTTGGCGTTGTGGTCGCGACAGCCGCCTAGAAGATATTTGGGGCGACAGAGCAACTCACTAGTATTTATTAAACAACTTAAATTACACCAACAAAAGGCTGCATATTGTGCAGCCTTTTACATATCTACAAAGCTAGCTTTCTCTGCTTCAAAAAGTATACAAACCTTCATTATCAATAAATAGTATATTCTGTTTCCTAAAGCAGGCTGTTTATCTACTAAATCAAATACAATAAATTGCACTCCTAGATTGATATAAACCAAATTCAACAACTGGAGTTACACAAAATGTTTGCCAATCAATTACAGCTAGCGCGTGCTCTAGAGTTACCTACACGCCAAGCCATGCTTTACCGTGAACCAGCAGTACAACACTTTTGGAATAGTAACACCGACCTAATTACAAACGCGTGGAGCGAATGGGAAACAACATCAATAGATGGCTCAACGTTTACGCTTGACGATACACTACTTGATAAAAACCTACGCGAAGCAGTAAAGCAAGCATGGGAAGATCCATCAAAAGAGCTGGCCGTAAAAGCGTTATTACACGAAGTAGCGCCTGATGTATTTCAATTTCAATTTTTTGATCCAGAGCGCCTTGCTGTATTACGCGGGTATTTAGAACAAGTATGGAATTCGCAAATTCCTATGCGCCCACCATATGGCATAGTGTTAAATCGCCGTGGTGCCATGCTTGATAGCCGATCAGAAGGTTATTTAGCAGCGCCAAGCTTTCAAGCGTTTTATAACGACATACTAAACACTTATATGCGCCCTATTTCGCGTATGTTGTTCCCTGAGGTTACGGGGTTTGATACACAAACGTTTGGCTTTTCAATTTATTATGAGCCAAACACAGATTCATCAATTCGCCCACATACCGATGCATCGGCCGTAACGCTTAATATTAACTTAAACTTACCAGGCGAAGAGTTTACAGGGTCAGAAGTTGACTTTTATCACCCGTACACAGGCGACATTAAATCACTTACGTTTAAGCCCGGCACTGCCATGTTACATCGTGGCAATATTGCACACGCAGCAAAGCCTATTACCAGTGGTGAGCGAACTAATTTTGTTTTGTGGTTGTATGGAGAACGCGGGCGATTACCAGCACAAGGTGCACCACGCATTCCTATTAATGCTAAACAGCGCTGGATTAACCCTAAAAAGACGAACGACGGCTATGCACCATTTTAATCGAGTTTTTAACTAAGCTTTTAACTAAGCTTTTAACTAAGCTTTTAACTAAGCTTTTAACTAAGCTTTTAACTAAGCAAAAAGGCTGCTTAATTTAAGCAGCCTTTTCGTTAGTATCGTTTTAGTTTACGTTTAAAATTTATACGTTGCAGATAGTCTTACACTTCTGGGTGTGCCCGGTTGAACCCAGGCATCAGCAAATGAGTTAGTGTAATAGGTTTCATCAAACAGATTGTCTACCTCTGCACGTAAACCAAATGCTTCAGTTACGTCAACATCAACAAATGTACGCGCTGTTGTATAACTTGGCAGCTCAAAATCGGTACCAAAAAAGCCGTTTCGTGAGCCTACATAAACTAAGCCTCCACCAAATTTAACGGCTTTACCATATAACTCAGACGATTTAACTAGCTGTAAACTAAATTGATGCTCGGGAATGTTTAATAAAGAGCTTCCCGCTTCTACTGTATAACCAAAGTTCGCATCAAAAAATGAGTTTTCAATAGTTGCATCAACATACGCATACGATAACCATAGGCTTACATCATCAGTAAGATCACCGTTTATATCAATTTCTATGCCTTTGCTTTGTGCTTCGCCAATTGCAGCAAAAGTAAATGCAGTAGGATCGTCAACTACCAGCATGTTGTCTTGTTCTACTTTAAATACAGCAACGGTGCCAAACAGTGCGCCATCGTTTAAAGTAAATTTAACGCCTACCTCTGATGACGTTGATTGATTTGGCTCAAAACCATCGCCATTTGTATCAGTGCCTGATAAAGGCCTAAAATTTTCGCCATAAGCAGCATAAACAGATACAAACTCACTCGCCTCATACACAACACCAAACTGCGGGCTAACACGCGATTCGTTTTGCTTTGATTGAGTATCAGCTAAACGGTTATTAAGTGTTTGTTCGTAGTCATCAAAACGTGCACCAATACGTATATCAAGCTTATCGGTGAGGCTTATTTGGTCTTGTATAAATATACCTAACGACTCTTGCACTTCTAACTTATCGGTATTGGTCGTTGGCGTAGGTAAATCATACGCACCATACACGGGGTTAAATACATTAATAAACTGATCGCCACGCACGCGAAGAACAAATTGATCATTTTCGAATTTATCAGAGTCCACACCAATTATTAAGCGGTGCTCTAACCCAGCAACCTCTAAATTACCGGTTACTTCAGCTCTAAACACCTGGTATTTAGCATCGTAATCACGATAACGCCTAAAGCGATTTACCTCACCATCAACTACACCTGCAAAACCGGTTTCGGTAGCAAAACCCTCAAGTGATGTATCTCGATAGTTAGCGCCCAGCAACACGCTCCAGTTATCATTAAAGTCATGAACAAACTCTAATTGATGACCAAGTACATCTGCCTCTATTGGGCCATCACCTGGTTCTCCTAAAAAGCGACTTTCTGGTATTAAACCAAGTTCACCATCAATAGCTAATACACCTCTATCAAAAGGGACTTCTTGGTCGCTGTATTCAAGCTCATATATTAGCTGGCTGTTGTCATTAATGTTCCATGTTATTGATGGGCTAAAGCCTTGTTTAGTTGTTTCTATTGTATCGCGAAAGCTTTTTGCGTCTTCATAAAAACCAACCAGTCTAATTGCTACGTCGTCGCTAAGGGGCGTGGTGTAATCTACATCAGCGCGGTAGGTGTCAAAGCTGCCTACGCTTAGCTTTAGCTCGCCACTTGTATCAAATGTTGGGCGTTTAGTAACAAGGTTTACAGTTCCACCAGGCTCTCCACGGCCAAATAGTGCAGCTCGTGGGCCTTTTAACACCTCAACCGACTCAATACCCGACAAATCGCGCGAGCCACCAAAACCACGCCCGGCATTAAACCCATTTACAAGGTAATTACTTGGTAAGTTTTCATCGCCTACAAAACCACGTAGTGCAAAGCTATTCCAAAGCCCACCAAAGTTATTTTGACGAGCAACCGAAGCCGATAAATCAAGTGCTTGGTTTAAATCTATCGCACCTGCGTTTTCAAGGGCTTCTAAATCTATTTTCAGTTCTGATTGCGGTGTTTCTAACGCACTAAATTTACCTTGATACGCTTGGCGCGAGCCGATTACAGCCAATCTTTCTATAGGGCTATTATTTGCGTTGTCATCTTTTTGGTTTTGCTCAACTGCCATAGCATGGCTGCTAAATAAACTGACTAAGCATGCGCTTAAATAGGTTAGCTTTAGCCCTTTATTATTGGTATTCATTATAAACCTTGTTAATTAGTTAACTGATAAATTTTCTTTTAGCTTAACGCCTGTAACTTCAGGCTCATCCATTTCATTAAGCATTGTTTTTTTAAAGCTAGGCATATTCTTAAGCGCCGCTTTAGGTGGGTTACCCTTTATAAAGAGCCAAGGGTAGTAAAACTCCCTTAAACTTTTATGAAATCCTCGCATACGGTATTCGTATCTAAATGCAGCTAAAGCATCAGTGCTCGCCAATCGGGTAAAACTGCGTTGTAGCAATAGTGGTGGTGAAAACCACGATACAATTCCCGCTAATTGATACTTTGTATGCGCTGCATCACGATACGCATGTGAAAGTTCACCTGCTTTTTCGTCTCCAACTTGCTGAAATGCGTAATACCATTTCCACTCAAACTCGCTTTGCATATCAACGTGATCTTTCCACTGTGGATTTGATGTAACAAAAGCATCCATTGTGGTTTTCTTTGGTAAGTCCCATGCATCGTTAACGGCCTCTCTTTGAGTAAGCACAATGTCGCCGCCCTTTGGTGAGTGCACCGTTTTGTTTATAACTAAATCGCCTAAAATAGGAATAATAAAAGCAACTAACAACCAAAAACCAATTAAAGTTGAAGCAACACGCGGCGCACTGCTGGCGTTTTTACCCCACCACACACTGAGCGCAGTCCAAAACGCAATGTAAATTACACAAATAAAAGTAACAAACCCCACATCAGCAATGGCCGAATGACTAAGCAATGTACCTATATAAAATGGCAGCATTAAACACACTATTACTGCAATCAACCTCACTGCTATTCGTGCCCCCCATAATGCAAAGTAAGACCTAGCAGTAGTTACTAATAAATCATGCCTACCGCTTGTTCGCTCATTAGCAAATAAATCATGAAATAGTAAAATAACTATCAGCGGTGCTAATGCACTTACTACAAATACAAAATCAATTTTACCCGCCTGCGCTAGCTCTGCGTTTTGCGCATCGCTTTCGTAAATTTGTCCCTCTAGCGCAAGTAGGTTTAAGCGGTGTTTCCATGGGTAAATATCGCGCTCGCCTAAAGCAGCAAACGCTAAATTTGAAGGCGATGAATACGTTAAGTGAAAACTGTAATAGGCAAGCGAGCCTGGGTCTTCGTATTTATGTTGAACGTTAGTTAAGTCTGTTAAATCGGCGGCTTTTAAGCGCTCAATAGTTTGCTTTTGCTGTGTTACTTCACTAAGCCCGCTGAAAACTGCAAACCCCGACATTACAAACGTACACACCAGTAATACCACTAAGTATTTTTGGCGAAGTAAAAAACGCCATTCACGCGCAAGCTGTTTTAATAGGTAACTCATATCAAACGCCTCCCTACAAATTTAATACCGCCTAACAGCACCGCAATCCAAAGTAGTAGCTGTAAAAAAGCAGGGATACTTCGCTGCGCTCTCGCTTTTGAGCTGTCTACATTAAAAGTAAAGTCCTGCAGTATTTGCCAATTTTGAGCACTTACACGTGCCTTTTGGGTTGCAGCAGTATCAGCATTGCGGTTCATGTCGTCTTGGTAGCTAAGCTTTTCTACATGAACTTTGTTAAGCCCTTGCACAAAATCAAAACGTAACTGCTCGGTTTCGCGTAAAAAGCGATGATGGGTTTCAATACTCGTGCCTACCACAATCATCGATAACGACCGAATAGCCACCATAGGTGAAACCCAACCAAAATAACGTGATACCTTTGTTTGTTTAAGCTCAGCTTGCATACGCTGCTCAGCAAACTTATTGAGTACGCTTGTGAGTTTAGCCTCAGACTCGCTTGCCACTAGCCCTCTAAAATTAACGGGTAACTCATCAATACTGCTAACGTTATATTTATTAAGGAGCGATTGTTTAAATTGCTTAAATGCGGGGTCGTTTGTGTTGTGGCCGTCGCCTAGTTTTCTAAGTTCGGCTTTTACAGCAAAGTCGGTTTCTATTTTGCCTGCTGATGGCACTGCCGTGGAGGCTGTTGTACTTGCTACACGTGGCATTACAATACACAGTAAAATCCAAACAAAGGCAAGTGCTGTAAAGCTGCCGCTGTTTTTACTAAACACACTCGATGCCAGTAAAATAAGCAGCACCCACACAATTAAATATAAAGCGTAGCCAAGCACAAAGCTTGCAACCGCAAGTAAGCCTTCGCCTGAGTCAAGTGTAAATAAAGCCGATATCGTCAGCGGAGTTAAAATTAAAGCCACAACAGAAAGTAGCGCCAATCCTTTACCTGCAATAAGCGTTGCGCCCGATGTACCTTGCGATAACAAATACGAGAGTGTTTGTGACTCACGCTCGCGGCTAATACCGCTGTAGCCAATTAATATCAGTAATAAAGGTGCGAGTGTTTGTACAATAAATGCAGGCGTTAAACTACCTAATTTAGTTAATGCAGTACCTTGGCGGCTATCTGCAAACATTGCGCTATTTTGTCTGTGCCCTTCTAAAAATATTGAGTTGCCAGTGTAAGCGTCAATACCAGGGTCAAGCGTACTAAGTGGTGAAGGCGTTCTAAATGCATAATGCCCATAATGCACCATTCTGTGTGGATGACGGTCGGGTTGATCAACAAAGCTTTTATCGCTAGTTGCCTGTAATTCATGCCGTGAGTGGCTTAACTCCATCATGGTAATAGCCGTTACAATCACCGAGGCAACCGTGAGCACCAAACCAATAGCAAGCACGGTCATTGCTAATTTTGAGCGAAGCCAATAACGCCACTCATCTTTGGCAACAATCACCACCTTAGAAAAGTTATTTATACTCATTAAGCACCTCTATTAGCGTGATGCCCAAATGCAGCGTGTACTTGCTCGGTATCAATACGCCCACTTTGGGGCGCATCATACTCTCCCACCAGCTCACCGTTTTTAAGTAAACCAATACGATTTGCCACTTGGCACGCGCCATATACATCGTGGGTAACCATTAAAATAGTCGCACCAGTTAATGCAAGCTCGCGTACAAGTTGATTAAATTCATCAATGGCAACAGGGTCTAGGCCCGATGTAGGCTCATCTAGTAAAAATATCGGAGCTTCACGCAGTATCGCAAGTGCAATTGCTGTTTTTTGCCTCATGCCTTTTGAATAAGTTTGCATGTGGCGGTCCCACGCATCGCGCTGTAATGCAACACGATTAAAAGCCGCGCTAATTTGTTCATCTGATTTTTTAATATCAGCAAGTGATAAAAAATATTCAACATTTTCGCGAGCAGTTAAATGCGGGTAAAGTGTTGCCGACTCTGGCAAATACGCGGTTTTGCCACGTACAAAATCAAGCGCTTGTGTAACCTCTTTACCGGCTACTTTTACAGAGCCTTGAGTTGGTTTATTAAATCCGAGTAACGTTTTTAATGTAGTTGATTTACCTGCACCATTACCACCGAGTAGCGCATACACCTCGCCTGCAGCCACACTAAAGCTTAAGTTTTTTAAAATAGTGTTATTTTTAATACTAAAATTTAAAGAGCTCACTTCAATCATCGTATCGTTTAAAGCGGCGCCTGTGTTGCTAACGTGTTTATCAAACGTTTTTTGTTCAATTGGTGGTGTTTTATTAATCGCGGTAGGTGTTGTCACACTCAAACTCTATTTAGGGAAATTAGACAGGCGTGAATGTTATACTATATCAAATGCTAATTGCAACAATATAACATCCCAACAATTAACAAATAAGATAATTATGGTTACTTAGTTAATAAATTATTACTTTAGGAGGTAAAAATTAAAGCAACTTAAAATAACCCCTTTTATGAGGAATTTATGATGGTGTTATGTGTATTTATTTGCGATTTAACGTAAATTAAAAACCAAGCATAAAGAGTGTAATTTTTTTAGCTTTATCATGCTAACGCCTTTGGTAAAATCTTATGTTGAGTAAGTTGGTAATTTTAAAAAATGTGCTATCTTTTTATTATCTATATCATAAAAATAAGCGCTAACATGTTGTTCCGAGGTACAATTGCCATAGCTATATTGGTAATTTCTGCTGCTAATAAAAGCTATGCAAATGAAATAGACGTGCAATTTAGCGGTTTTGCATCCTTAACACTCAGTTACACTGACGATTCAGATATCGCCTTTGCATCTAATTATTTAAACGAAAACGATACAGGTTTTTCAGCAACACGTGATTCAATTTTAGGTGGGCAAGCTAATATCTCACTCTCAAAAAACTGGGACTCCGTGGTACAAGTCGTTTTACAAGATCATACCTTTAAAAGTCTTGATAATTTTTTAGAGCTCGCCTTTGTACGTTACCGCCCCTCGCGCCATTGGGCTATCCGTGCTGGCCGGCTAAATAGCGATCTTTACTTACTCTCTGAATATCCTTATGTAGGATACGCCTACTTATGGATACGCCCTCCTCACGAATACTACTCTTTTGCAAACATTGCAGGAAATTACGACGGTGTGGATATTGAATACAGTAAAGCCATTGATGAAGGGTTTTTACGCTTAAAGCTCGCTTATGGGAGCTCTACTGCAAAGCTGCAAGCATACAACAAAGACTTTTTTATAGATTTTGATAATTTAACAACCTTAAGTGCTACCTATTCACTGGATTCTTGGACAGTGCGCTTTTCACTTTCAAAGTCTGATTTTGGTGACTATAAGCTGGACTCACTAGATGAGTTTTTAGCTTTACTAGACGCAGTACCACAAAGTATATGGCCACAAGCACAAACGATATCTAACAAATTTAATACCAAAGGCCACAGTATAGAATACGCGGCGTTTGGACTAACCTACGATCATAATAATTGGCTTATTCAATCTGAAGTAGGTATTTCGGAATCCGATTGGATAATTGCTCCATCAGTACTCAATACTTATATTAGCGCTGGTTATAGGGTAAACAATGCAATATTTTACACGAGCTTTTCAGCAGCAAAAAATCGTCACGATGTTATACAAGTAAACGAACCTGTTTTTTCACCAGGCATACCCGATCAAATTTCAGAGCCAATACAACAGCTAGCACTTGCAACACAGGCTGCTATTAAGGTGCCTTATGTTCATCAGCATTCAATTAACATAGGTGTAAAATGGCAACTGTCGGAGCGATTAGCGCTAAAAGCTCAACTAGACCGCTTTGATATAAAGCCCGAAGGCGCGGGTTTATGGAGTCTTAGTAATCCTGCCGATGTAGACAAAGGCCACAAAGTACATATGCTAAGTTTGAACGCTAGTATGGTGTTTTAACAATGATGAGCTATCGTAACTCACTCCTTTATGTGTTGCTGCCGCTTTGCCTGCTTCTTGTTAGTGTTAATGCCAAATCTACAGAGTTTGTAGTGGTGGTAAATAAAAACAATACAATTAATGCTTTATCCAAACGCGAAGTTATTGATATTTATATGGGTCGCTATTTAACGTTTCCTGATGGTGAAACCTCTAAGCCACTTGATTTACCGGCGCAATCAACATTAAAAAATGATTTTTACCTGCAACTGGTCAACAAAAATGAGCAAAAAATTAATGCTTATTGGGCAAGGTTATTATTTTCAGGGCGCGCAAAGCCCCCATCACCGTCAACATCCGTTGAAGATGCGTTAAACAAAATAGCTGCATCACAATTTGCAATTGGCTATATTCCTCAATCGCAAGTTACAGACGCAGTAAAAGTGGTATACACATTTGATAAAAATTAGCCAAGCACTCTACGTACGCGTTGCTCTATCAATCGCAATTGTCGCCATTGTAGTCACGTTAGTATCGTCAACACTTTCTTATTACTCGGGCCTTAAAGAAAAGAAAAACACCAATTACCTACTCGTGCAGCAGTTAGCACAAACAATGGGAAAAACAGCCGCCATAGCAGCCTACCTAAACGATCGTGAATTAAGCCAAGAAATTATTAATGGCTTGCTAAGTAATGATCTAGTGCAAGGTGCAAGCTTAGAAGGAGAAGTAAACCCAAAAGGAGAAATGGATTTATTTATTGCAAGTGGCTCTACTAACAAAAAAAATGAAGCTGTTTTAATTAAATTAATTCACCCCTTTATAGAAGGCTCCTTTATAGGTGTACTCGCCATATACCCCGACGATAACTTTATTGAACAACAAGCACAGTCATCACTTATAAAAGAATTTATTTTAATGCTGATTCAATCAATCGTCATCGCTTTTTTTGTGTCGCTGGTTGTACGCAAATGGCTCACTCAGCCTATTCAAAACCTAACAGACAGCTTTGCGACAATTGATCCTACCAATCCCGAAACCATGACAATGCTAGAGTTTAAGCAAGGTAAGCGAGACGAAATAAGCAGGCTAACGCAAGGTATAAATGCCTTAATGCATGAGTTAAAGTTAACCATTAGTAATGAGCAATCCCTTCGTAAAAAAACTCAAGAACTAGAAGCTAAATTTAGACTTATTTTTGAACAAGCCAGCGCCGGTATTTGTTTATTAGATGACAAAAATATTATCACCACCTTTAATCCCGCGTTTAAACATTACTTTACCGTACCCGGCGAAGAAGAGTTATCAACCTTGCACTTTCCTGCTCTATTAAATAACGTTGATGAATTACAAAACCTGCTTGCAGATATACGTTGTGATAAAAACCCACCACAAGCAACCTTAGATATAGAGTGCAAAGTGGGCCATAAAACCATTTGGTTGCACTGCTTATTTGTTAGATTAACAGAGCAACGTGAAACAAAGCGAAGCGTTCAACAAGAACACTTAGTTGAAGTAATTTTACATGATGTAACTGAGCGCGCCGAACGCGAATTTCAAACCCGCTTTGAAGCCGATCACGACCCACTTACTGACCTACTTAATCGCCGAGCCGGTGAAAAACGCCTTAAAAAAGCGCTGCGCGAGTGCATTAAACACAATCAGCACCTAGTACTAATGATGATTGATTTAGATAAGTTTAAACCCATTAACGACAACTACGGCCACGAAGCCGGTGATAAAGTACTTATTGAAATAGCACACCGATTTAAAAAGCACTTTAACCAAGAAACCGACATATGCATCCGCCTAGGCGGTGACGAGTTTATTGTTGCAAGGCAGGTTAATACCTACAACAAAGCAGCAACGCGTGAGCAATCAATCGCTATGCTAAATGAGCTACAACAAGACATTTATATTTCACAAAATAAAACATGCACCGTGGGGGCAAGCATTGGTATTGCAGTCGGCCCTAATGATGGTGATGAACTACTCGAATTAATGATCAATGGTGACAAAATGCTCTACCACGTAAAAGAAACAGGCCGCGGGCAAATTGCATTTTATGACGAGTTTAAAAAGTAAGAGGGTTAATTGAGCTCTTTCAACGCAGTTAGCACTAAAAGTGGCTGCTAGAGAGTGATTTATAAGCAGAGCCCAGGTTATTTAAGCCCAATTTTTAAAGAACATTGAACAATAAACTTTTCAATTGATAGAATGCCCTACTTTTTCCCATCAAGAGATACAATGGCAAACTTCAATACTCATCTTAATACTGCCGTAATCATCACAGGCTTAGCCTCAGCCACCTTATTATCTGCAGGACATATTGAATTAAAGGGCGCACTCTGGTTATGGTTTTTAGGCTCAATCGGCGGCTTATTACCCGACATAGATTCAGATAACTCAACATCACTCGATACTATTTTTAACTTATTCGCACTCAGCGCTGTATTACTGGTACTGCATTACATAACCACCGAGCTCATTATTGAAATTAGCTTTATCGAGTTAATCGTAGTGCCATTATTGGTTTACGGATTTATGAAATATATTATTAGACCAATTTTTGAATGGATCACAGTACATAGAGGTAGTTGCCACTCTTTACTATTTATACTGTTATGCGCGTTATTAACGACCCAAGTAGTATGGAAACTGAATGACCAATCAACCACACAAGCAGCCGTTTTTGCCTGGTTAACGGGTGGGTTTATTTTATTAGGCGGGTTAATTCATTTATTGCTAGATGAAATTTATAGTGTAGATTTAAGCAATGTCACCATTAAACGCTCTTTCGGGACAGCTTTAAAAATAGCCGACTTCGATAATAAGCTAATTACGCTAGCATCAGCTATTGCCATTGCAGGTTTAATCTATGTTGCGCCCCCTACAAAGCAAACTATTACAGCGTTAAGTGACTGGTCTCATTTTACGTTTTTATCTTAACTCCGTAAGTATTAAGCCGTTTAACCACATATTCAAAATTAATGCCCTCTTGATAATTAAGATAGTTAAACATTGATTTACTAAGAGGGTATGAGGCGCTGCGCTTTTAGAGGGCATAAATGGCTTGAATCAAAACAGTTTTACAATTTAAGTTTTGAATAAAACCAAAATTTGAGCCTATTTGTAATTAATTATTATTTTTATAGGTTTAAGTGAAATAATTAAATAGCTTTACCTGTCTTATATCGGCAAGTAGGAACGCTAATTAGCTAAAAAGCTTCCTGTTTGACGTATTCAAACCTGTCGAATCTTTTTAAAGCATTAAATATAAAATTATAAGAGGTAAATAATGGAATTTACGAATAAACGCACCATGCTAATTACAGCATCGTTATTATTGGTATTGGCGATATCACAGGGTATTTATTCTGTCCTTTATAGTGCAGAAATTAGTTTTTCAAGGCAGGTGGCTTGGGGGCTAGAAGCGCTGGTATTTACTTTACTTGTTGCCTTTGCAGGGACATCTATGGTGCAAGCAAAAAACGCCCAACTAGGCTGGTCGGCTATCGCGTTTAGCGCAGTACTTAACATAGTACAGGTGAGTATTGGCCTTACTTTGTTTTCTACATTTGGAAAAGTTGCGGGCACAGTAGAAGGCGCACAACCTTTAATTGGTGGCGTGGTTTCTTTGTCATTCATGATTTACTACGCAGCTAAATTATTATTGGGATTAGCAGCTCTTGTTTTTGGCCTGTCTTTTATAGCTAAAGGCGGCAAAGCAATTGGCGGACTTACAGCCTTAGCTGGCGGAGTTGCAATGCTTGCCAATGGTATTTTAATTACCTTTGGCCGTGATGGATTCCTTCCATCAGCTGTTGCTGGCGCGTCAGGTATGATTGCAACGTTACTTTTAGCAATATGTTTAATAAGCCTTTACCGTAAAGCAGACTGAGGCTTAATACCTTACAAGTAATGTGCTTACTTAAATAAGTTATAAACATCGGCGTGTATTAGAGTGCTAATTCGCCGATGTTTTACGTTTAAAGTATACGCTCAGCGCATTCCTAGTTTGTTCCCTCTTAGTAACCTAAAGACTAACTCACAAAGAGGATATGAGGCGCTTCGCTTTTAGAGGGTAAAATAGCTTATATCAAAGCAATTCGACTAATTTAAGTTTTGATGTGTGAAGTCAAGATTTGACTTCATTTATTCTCGTAAATTCTTGTTACTTACGCTTTTTAATAAATCGAATTTCGTAATGATATAAACAGGTTCTTTTTTACATTCGACTTTATAAAGATATTGATTTTTAAGAAAATTAGTTTTTTCTTTTATTAAACTAATTTGCTCCCATGGTATTAAAAAACTCCTGGGAAATAGTAGAATCAACATCCGTTTTTGGCTTATAAATATACCTTGCTGAAATGATTTAATATTTAGCCAAGTCCGATATTCACTGTTTTTCTCACAAGAAATATCTGCCACATTCGTCAAGTACATACTGCTTGATTTTAAAAGTGAGGAATCAGAAATAATTAAATCCGTTTTATATTCTCTAGCTAGTTTAGGGTAATACCCAATAATGCTTTGGATATAATTGACTAAAATATAGAACAATAAAAATAAAATTAAGCATATAACAAAGTCCATTTTTTAATACTCCGAAAACTTGCCCTGCACTGCTGACTAAGCTGAAATTTAAGATGGGTGTCTTATTAATTGTGCTTTCTTGCAATTGCCATAAGACACCCTGCTCTTTTTTTGAACTAACTAAAACGTAGTCCTAAATTTTGAAAAGAGCAAAATTTAGGATGGGTGTCACTGTTAATCCTCTTCAGTACCTTGCTCATATATCAAACGAAGTTTTCTTGCTAAATCATCAATTTCACTTTTCATTGAAACTCCATATTATCCAGAAATCATAAACGCATAAGGCGAGCAATTTTCCCACAAGACCAAACCACGACTAAACTAGACAGCCACTTTAATTGAACAAACAAAACTATACCAAAAAATTCGCTCTTCAAGTTCAAAATTTATCTTTTATGAGTGGGTCACTTTATTTCATCCGTTAAATAAGTAATTAGCCCTATTAAAGCTAAATTACACGCATGAAAATAACAGCATAATGCAGTTGTGATTTATTACTGAATAGTTTTACTGAGTAGCTTAAGTTCTATGCGAGTAGCTTTTCGCAATTGCTAATATTTGATCGCCGTTTACGCTTTAAATTTTCACAGTAACTTGCTTGTGAAGTGGGTCTGCCTACTGCACCATGAAATACGCGCGTAAATTGCGTAGTCAGTTTTAGCCAGTTCTCTGGGGATATATTAAGCCTTTCTAACAAAGGAAGGTTCATATTATCAATATGCCCACGCTTATCCTCTCGTATTATTCGCCCTGTTAGCTCAACAAGTTCAAGGTACGATTTAAGCTCAAACGGCAGCCCTTTGGGCATAATCTGACGAGGCAGACCAGCAAAACGTAGTAACTGTTTTGGTTGTTTACCTTCTGCTGCGCATGTTAAACGCTTTTGTACACTGGTATGGTCTGACTCTTCTGGTGTGTTAGCCATTTTTGCTCTAATGGGATTTAAATCAACATAGGCCATACAGGCCGCAAGTGCTGCTTCATCTAGTAATGCCTGCGATTTGAATCGGCCCTCCCAGAACCTACCAGTGCAGTTATCTTCTTTATTTGCTCTGCGCGCAATGTCTTCATTTAAGAGCCGCATAAACCAGCTGATACTTGATAAGCGTTCGCGGTATTGTTTAACCGTTTGGTTGAAAAAGATGAGCTCAACTTTANAGCTGATACTTGATAAGCGTTCGCGGTATTGTTTAACCGTTTGGTTGAAAAAGATGAGCTCAACTTTACTTAACTTTTCACCTTGTACATATTTCTGCGTTAACACTGTGCCTTTACACAGTTTATGCCAGCGAATAACAATCGCTTTATCATTCAGTCTGTTTGCTTGATTATCATCTACATACAGGACTAAATGAGTGTGATTACTCATAACAGCATAAGCCCACACATCAATACAAAATACCTTTGCTAATTCAAGCAGCTCATCTTCAACCCACCCTCGTCGATGCTCGTAAGATTGACCAGTAAAACGGTCTTCTCCACATAAAAATGCACGACGAACACAGCGTGAAATACAGTGATAGTATTTTGTATCAACCAAACTTACTTGACGCTTTCTTGAAATTGCCATAAGACACCCTGCTCGTTTTTTGCACTAACTAAAACGTAGTCCTAAATTTTGAAAAGAGCAAAATTTAGGGTGGGTGTCACTGTTAATTTGCATACTCCAATAAGCATGAATCAGAATACACGCCGATTACGCCCGAATCACGGTTTTGATGATAGTCATGAAAATGGCTACTTTCATCATAAGTTTCAAATAAAACGGTATTTGTAAACACAACCATAAACCTTACGGGATCATCGCCTTTTATATAAGTTTTAAGGTTCAGTGTTAGTAACCCATCAACATACGATAATTTGTCCAAGCTCCAGTTTTGGTAATTATTTGTGACTTCATCGATGGCAGTATTCATTTAATTACCTAACGAGTCTGTAGATTAACTCGTTTCTATTTGTTTTTATTGATAAACAAACCATAGCTGAGTTCCTATTTTGGTTCAATCGATTAGTGTTTTCATAAAATTTAGAATGGGTGTCTAGTTTATTTAAGAATGGGGATACGCTTTTATTATTTCCCTAAGTCTTTTTATTATTAGGGTTTTCAAAAGCATCCGCAAGAGCTTGAAATACCATTTCAGGCTCACCAGATTCAATATTAATCCGACTAAAATACCTTGCTTGCCAATGCCAAAATTCAACTTCAAAATATTTTGCTAAATATCTAG
>NZ_JADYXL010000014.1:0-73355 GCF_015864265.1 Pseudoalteromonas sp. NZS37
TATGTTCGTTAATCATAATGTGCCCTCAAACAAGATTTGAAGATCTGATCATGACATTGAGATTTAGTTCAAAAAAATCCCCGCTAATTTCTTAGCAGGGATTTGTGTATAAGAGACAGCTATTAGCGCCTTTTTTAGTTAGTTAAAAACTTACTTATAGTTTTCGTAAATTTTATCGAGCGGTTCTGATAAACCACTTTCTTGCACTATACGTACATGTTCACGTTTTAATTCGCGTGCACTAGTCACACCACAAGAATGAGCTATTAGCCCAGCTCCGTAATGAATGTATTTATTATAGTTAGCTACTCGCTGCGCTTTATCAGCTACATTTAAACCACGTTGCAAACGCTCGTTATGCGTAGTGATACCCGTCGGACAGGTATCTTTATTACATTGCATTGCCTGAATACAGCCCAGTGCAAACATATGCCCCCGAGCCGATACAACAAAATCAGCACCGAGCGCTAACGCCCAAGCAACCTTTGAAGGAACAATTAATTTACCTGAGGCGATTATTTTAATACGATCTCGCAGCCCATGTTTTTCAAGCATGTTAACTACAAGCGGTAAACTTTCGCGCAGTGGTAAACCCACCGAATCCATAAGCGGTTGTGGTGCTGCGCCCGTACCACCATCAGCACTATCTATGGTAATAAAGTCAGGTGCAGACTCTATACCACGGTGGTTTATTTCAGCGAACAACGTTTCTAACCATCCGTAAGCACCAATTACCGCTTTAAAGCCTGTAGGCTTTCCTGTCGCGTTACGTACAGTGGCAATCATATCGAGAATATCGGCTGGGTTTTTAATTTCAGGATGACCATTGGGGCTAATAGAATCTTGCCCTTCTGGTATACCCCTAATTTTAGCTATTTCGGCGTTGACTTTGCGCCCTGGTAACATACCACCTTTACCTGGTTTTGCGCCTTGGCTCATTTTAAGTTCAAACATTTTTACTTGTTCGTGAGCCGCTATTTCTTTAAGTTTTTCAGTACTTAAATTACCGTGCTCGTCTCGTGCACCATATTTAGCGGTACCAATTTGGAAAACAATATCAGCCCCCCCTTCTAAGTGATAAGGGCTTAACCCCCCTTCACCGGTGTTCATCCAACAACCTGCTAGTTTTGCCCCTTTTGATAAGGCTCGTACAGCTGGCTTTGAAAGCGCACCAAAACTCATACCAGATACATTGAATAACGAGTTGGTTGTGTAAGGTGTTTTACAGTATGGACCCAAAGTAACATTGCTCGGGTCGAGTGCTTCTTCATCTAAAGTAGGAAAAGCACAGTTCATAAACATAACCGTACCTGTTACTTCTAAGCTTTGCGTAGAACCAAACGCAGCTGTACGGTCAACATCTTTTGCTGCACGATAAACCCAGCTTCGCTCTGCGCGGTTAAACGGCATTTCTTCTCTATCTTGAGCAAAAAAGTACTGTCTAAAAAACTCCCCTTGGCGTTCAAAAAAATATCGAAAGCGACCAATAACAGGGTAATTACGTCTAATAGCATGCTTTGTTTGCGTTACATCTCGAATATAAAAAATAATAACAGTAAGCACAACGAACCCGAGTACAACTATAAACATACTTGCAAATATATCGATACTAAACATTATAAAATTGCTCATTTATGACCCTTGGTGATTTTTAAAATAATACCTAATAAATACTGACCGTTTTAATGAACTAAATGGCTCATTATATTTACTAACTTGCTTGCTTAAAATAACAAATACAAACACTTACCAACAAACTAGTAACTTAAATAGCTATAAAAACAACTCAGTACCCATTTTTTAAAATTATACTTATTTACTTTCCAGCTTAACTGATTCATTTTTTATATACATGCGTACTTGTGTTTCTAGCACTGATAAAGGCACTGAACCATGACGTAATATTTGATGATGAAATTCACGAATATCAAAGTTTTTTCCTAGCGCTTGCTCTGCCTCAGCGCGTAAACGCTTAATAGTTAGCTCACCTATTTTGTACGAAAGCGCCTGTGCAGGCCATGTAATATAACGATCGGTTTCGGTTTTAACGTTATGCAACGAAAGCGCTGTATTTTCGCTCATAAAGTTCATGGCACGCTCGCGACTCCAGCCATACGTATGCATACCTGTATCAACAACTAAACGCGCTGCTCGCCACATTTCATACGTCAAACGACCAAAACGGCTATATGGGTCTTGGTAAAAGCCTGCTTCTAAACCTAAATATTCAGAGTAAAGCCCCCAACCTTCGCCAAATGCCGAAAGGTAAGCATCACGACGATAGCTCGGCAGATTTTCAAGCTCTGCATTAAGTGATATCTGTAAATGATGACCTGGCACTGCTTCGTGCAGCGTTAATGCTTCCAAAACATACAAAGGACGCTTATCTAAAGCGTAAGTATTTACCCAATAATACCCTGCTTCATCATCTCGATTAGAGCCTGAATATCGACCGGTTGTGTATTTAGGTGCAATACTGGCCGGTACAGGTGCTACACCATAAGGTTTGCGCGGTAAGGTATGAAATAACTTAGGCAGTTGTGCATCCATTTTTTTAGCAATATAAGATGCTTCTTTTAAAAGCTGCTCTGGTGTTGTAGCGTAAAATTGTGGATCAGTGCGTAAAAAGTGGATAAATTCAGCAAACGTGCCTTTAAAACCTACCTCTGCTATTACGTTTTCCATTTCACTACGAATTCGCTCAACTTCTTTTAAGCCAAGTTCCTGAATCTCTTTAGGTGTCATGTCGGTGGTGGTGTAGTACTTAGCTCTATTTTTATAAAACGCTTCGCCATTAGGTGTTTCTGATATGCCAATACTTGTACGTGCAAAAGGTCGATACTGCTGCGTAAAAAACACTAAGTAACCTTTATAAGATTTTATAACCTCTTTTTTTATAATGATTTTGGCTTTTTGTTGTAGTGCTTTAAATTCACTGTCGCTCAAACCCGCTGTATTAGTTAAAAAAGGTTTATAAAACTCAGATGTAGTTACATCGTCAACAATGTAAGCATTAATTGAATCTTCATAACCTTCCAATACAGCTTTAGGTTGAGTAAGCCCAGTCTCAAGCCCTTTTTTCATCCAATACATGTTTTGCTCAAAAAAGCGCGGAACTTGCGCCAATCGTGCAAGATACACTTGGTAATCTTCCGGGTTTTTATATTGAGAGCTATTTATTATGTACGACAAACCAGAATGAAACCCATATTCAGAGGTGAGCGGCATATAGTGCGCATTAAATACATATTCATCGACACTGTTTTGTACTTGAGCTCGAATAATATCGAAGTTAATTTGATTTTCATCGCTTAGCTTTTCAATATTAATAGTGTCTAATTCAGCAAGTAATCGCGTTTTATTTTTATATTCTTGTGCTAAAAATTCGGGCGATAAATTTGGTAATAAGTAACCTTCAACTCCCTCTAAGTTTCTATAAGGATTAGTACTTTGCCTATAATCGACAATGCTTTTCGCTACTTGGGTGAATTGTTTATTGGCATTTGGTGTTGTTATTTGGCATGCACTCAATGAGCACAAAACCGTGATGCCAAATAAATATTGGCGAAGTGGCTTAATTAAAAAATGATTCATTATAATGTAACTTAGCAGTGTTATTAATTTCACAAAGCTATCGCAGGCTAAATAAATAGCAAGTAAATGAGACCAACTTTAATTAATAAACCTTACTAAAAACAAGTGTATTAAAGTGAAAAGCGACACTAACAGAGTTAATAATAAGCTTAATTGATGAGAAAAACAGCTATCAAGCTGCTAAAGTAAAATTTAAGTTCCCTAACATCTGTTTTTACTTTTAAATAACGCACATAACGATTACTGTAGTAAAAAATAATAAAAAGCTCGGACGCATAACCGCCTCATGGAATGAGATATTCGAATTTGCACTTATGCGTACTTAGTTGGTATTTAAAAAATGATGTTCCATGATTCCATGGCTATTGCACAAGAAAAAATGACCAAAGTGTGTGTTTTTTTAGAGCGTTATGCGCTCCCACCTACGCCGCTGAATTATCAAGTTATTTATGCTTATACCAGTCAAACTAATCTCAAGCTAAATAAAGCTTTAGACCGTGCTATTGCTGTTGAAGACAATATAGATAGCGTTTTAATTGAACAGCTACATTCTGAGTTTTTAAATACTGGGCACAAAGCGCAAGTTAACATGATTCAAAATGTTGATGGTGTTATAAACTCACTTTCTCAAAATTCTCAAGCTACTGAAAAGCAAATAATTCGCTTTGCGGGTCAAGTAAGCGAATGCGTACATTCGCTAGATGAGAACAACATAGAACAAAGCCGTCAAGCGCTTGAAGTACTTCATAATCAAACCGCCGAATTACTCAACCAACATAAGCAATTTAAGCAAGAACTAAGCAAAGCCAAACAACTACACGAAAAAACACAAAAGCACCTAACTCAACTTCGTAAACAGCATATTATTGATAGCCAAACAGGGCTTTATAAGCGCCATTATTTAACGCAACAAACCCAAGTGTGGACTAATCAACAAAAATCTATTTGCGCAATAGCGATTCAAATAGACAACCTTGATCACTTTACTAAAAATTATGGTGATATTATTGGTGAAGTCATTTTGAGTAAAGTTGCTAAGCAAGTGCAAAAATATGTTTTTCAAAGTGGCTTACCTGGTCGCACAGCAAAAGATCAATTTACTGTTCTCCTCGCCGACATAGACCCAGATACAGCTAATGTTATTGCCGAAAAAGTACGAAATGGGGTCGAAAAGCTACGCTTTGTTAGTTCAAAAACAGGTATCAAGCTACCAAGTATTGGCTTATCACTAGGAATTGCTCAGCATCAACAAGAAGATGATTTTAATCAGTTAGCAAAAAAAGCATCTCATGCGGCTTTTAAAGCACGTTCATTAGGTCAAAGTAGTTACACTGCAGGGCAATAAATTACCTGATAAATCATATTCAAATTGCACCTACTGTGTACAATAAAGTACACTAACCTCTATTGTCACGATAGAGATTAATCATGAACGAAACCGAACAAAAGACCACGCATTTTGGTTATAAAACAGTAGCCGAGAACGATAAAGCTTCTATGGTTGCTGATGTATTTCACTCAGTAGCTGCAAAATACGATGTAATGAATGATTTAATGTCTTTTGGGGTGCATCGTTTATGGAAACGTCAAACTATTGCAAGCTCAGGTGTTCGTAAAGGCCATCATGTACTCGATTTAGCCGGCGGCACTGGCGACTTAACGGCAAAGTTTAGCCAATTAGTGGGCGAAACGGGTCAAGTTGTTTTGGGTGATATAAACTCATCTATGCTTAAAGTTGGTCGTGAAAAACTGCATAATCTTGGATTAGTGTGCAATATCGACTACGTACAAATGAATGCAGAAATGCTACCGTTCCCAGATAATAGCTTTGATGTGATCACTATTGCCTTTGGCTTACGTAACGTTACCGATAAAGACAAAGCATTACGCTCTATGTACCGCATTTTAAAGCCAGGTGGTCGTTTACTTGTTTTAGAGTTTTCAAAACCAGAGCATGACGTACTTAGTAAAGCTTACGATTTTTACTCATTTAATTTATTGCCTACAATGGGTAAGCTAGTTGCTAACGACAGTGAATCGTATAAGTATTTAGCTGAATCTATTCGAATGCATCCAGATCAAGACACGCTAAAAGCGATGATGGAAGATGCAGGCTTTGAGCAAACAACATACCAAAACCTCACAGGCGGAATTGTTGCGCTGCACCGTGGTTTTAAATATTAAGGCTAGCAGTTATGGCGCTTGAGAAAATAACAAAAAATAATAATGATGCAATGCCATCTGAATTTTTTATGTTACCTAATTTTGTACTTTCGCTTATTGAGCGTGTACTAAATCAAGCACTTAGCCTTGACCCACAATTATCTCAAAAGCTAAGCGCCGTTAAACATCAGCGCTTAGTGGTTGAAGTAAGAGATTGGCAACAAAGCATCCAACTTGTTTATAGCGCTGAGCAATTACACTTATACAGTGCTCAAAATAATGAAAACGCAGATTGTATGATCAGCGCAGACATAGACACGCTTTTAGCGCTTAAAAACCCAGCTATGCTTACCCAGTTAATTCGCCAAGATAAGCTCGACTTACAAGGCGATTTAAATATTGCGCAAACTTATAGCAATGCGTTTTCAGGCATTGATATTGATTGGCCTGAACAGCTCTCTAGATACATTGGCGATACCCCCGCTCAGCAGTTATATCTGCACTTA
The DNA here is from genome assembly GCF_015864265.1 of Pseudoalteromonas sp. NZS37. Taxonomy (NCBI): domain Bacteria; kingdom Pseudomonadati; phylum Pseudomonadota; class Gammaproteobacteria; order Alteromonadales; family Pseudoalteromonadaceae; genus Pseudoalteromonas; species Pseudoalteromonas sp. NZS37. Next base: position 6,264 of record NZ_JADYXL010000014.1, read on the forward strand.
AAAAAACTAAAACAAAAGAGCAGCAAAACCAACACTAAAATAAGTACAATGCTTACAAGTTTATGCCAAGATGAGCTCGCAATTACTATTCACCCATTAGAGCTTGAGCAATTTAAACAAAAAAATAGAGAACTCAAAGGCCAAGTCGCTGCTGTTGAGCTGCGTATAAATACCTTGTTAAACTCTTTTTCACCTTCAAACACCCGCTAAGGATTTTTTGTGTCGACTGCACGTTTATATAACATCACCAAAACTTTACTTAGCTATGGGCTAGACGAGCTAATTCCAAAACATAAGATCCCTTGGTTTGGTAGAGTAGCTCGTGGCAGTTTGTTTTGGCTGCGTAATCAGCACAAAGAAAAACCTGCAGGGCTACGCTTACGTTTGGCACTACAAGAGCTTGGTCCTGTTTGGATTAAGTTTGGCCAAATGCTCTCAACTCGTCGTGACTTACTCCCTCATGATATCGCTTTAGAGCTTGCATTTTTACAAGATCAAGTTCAGCCATTTGAAGGCGAACTTGCACAAAAAATCATAGAAAAAGCGCTAGAAATTAACGATATAAGTGAATTGTTTAGTGAGTTTTCACAAATTCCACTGGCCTCAGCATCTATAGCGCAAGTACATACAGCAAAGCTTATTGATGAGCAAAGCATTGAGCAAGATGTAGTAATTAAGGTTATTAGACCCAATATTTACGAGCAAATTAATGCCGACTTAGCGTTAATGGAAAAGCTCGCTAAGGTACTTGCAAAAGTCCATAACGAATCAAAACGTCTACGCCCTGTTGAAGTGGTTAAAGAATACAAAAAAACACTCCTAGACGAGCTCGATTTAATGCGAGAAGGTGCCAATGGCATTCAACTAAAACGCAATTTTGAAGGCTCTGATTCATTATATATACCTGCAGTTTACAGTGATTACAGCCGTAGCAATGTGCTGGTAATGGAGCGTATTTACGGTATACCTGTCTCTGATACGGATGCATTGCTGGCGCAAAACACTAATATGAAATTACTTGCTGAGCGCGGCGTAGAAGTGTTTTTTACGCAGGTGTTTAGAGACAGCTTTTTTCATGCCGACATGCATCCAGGTAATATATTCGTCTCTCGCGAGCATCCTGAAAATCCAATGTATATCGGTATTGATTGCGGTATAGTGGGTACCTTAAGCAAAGAAGATAAACGCTATTTAGCTGAAAACTTTATCGCCTTTTTTAATCGTGACTATCGCCAAGTTGCACAGCTACACGTAGATTCAGGTTGGGTACCACCAGATACAAGCATTGAAGAATTTGAATTTGCGATTCGCACAGTTTGCGAGCCTATATTTAATAAACCTTTGGCTGAAATTTCATTTGGTCACGTGCTCGTAAATCTATTTAATACTGCACGTCGTTTTAACATGCAGGTACAACCGCAATTAGTATTGCTACAAAAGACCTTATTATACGTTGAAGGATTAGGGCGTCAGCTTTACCCGCAACTCGACTTATGGAAAACAGCCAAACCCTTTTTAGAAGATTGGGTGAAGCAGCAAGTTGGACCGCTATCAGTACTGAAGCAAATGTATGCTAACTTGCCATTTTGGGCTGAAAAAATGCCTGAACTACCTGATCTAATTTACCAAAATTTAAAGCGTGCACCACACGCTCATCAACCTCAAGAACAAAAGGTATCTCATAAACCTTTAATATTGAGTTTATTTGGTAGTGCTACAATGATTATGGCAACACTTTGTTATTTACAGCACGATTTAGTAGCTGCAAGCATTGCAATAGCCTTATCCGCTATTAGCTTTATTGCAGCATGGCGCAACGCATAAACTGAGTGCTATTTGCGCTATTGGGCGTATAATTAGTATTTAAAATATACATTTAACCGTTTTATATATTGGAGAAAACCATGGGTTTTGGTGGTATTAGTATTTGGCAATTATTAATTGTTTTAGCGATCATAGTTTTACTTTTCGGCACAAAAAAACTACGCGGTATGGGTGGTGATATTGGAGGCGCTGTTAAAGGCTTCAAAAAAGCAATGTCGGACGACACAGCGAGTGAGCAAGAAAAATCAGAGCAAATTCAACAATCAGAAAAAAGCACCGTTGACGACTCAACCAATACTGAAAAAAACAAAGATAGCAATAAGGTTTAATTAGTATGGGGATGTGGGAACTTGTTGTTGTTTTTATTGTTGGCCTAGTGGTGCTCGGCCCTGAGCGCTTACCTGTTGCTATTAGAACAGTGAGTAAATGGGTTAAAACCGCTAAATCACTTGCCAACTCGGTAAAAGCCGAAGTAAGTGAAGAACTGCGTATTCATGAACTTCACGAAAACCTTAAAAAAGCAGAACAACAAGAACTAAAAGACTTAAGCCCTGAGCTACAAAGTTCATTAACGGAGCTACAAAAAGCGGCTGAGTCAGTTACTCACAGCTACAAAAAAACACAACCTGATACATCAAATAGCCAACAACTTGATGAAAAAAAGTGAAATTTATCTCTCACTTTGTGGTCAACTTACTACATGGTATAAAAAATAATGGTTGAGGAAGTAAAATCGGGGTTTGTATCTCATTTAATTGAGTTACGTGATCGACTGATAAAAGCGCTATTGAGCATTTTATTATTTTTTATCGCGCTGTTTTATTTTAAAGATAATATTTACGAACTTATAGCTGCACCATTAGTGGTTCATTTACCTAATGGCGCGACCATGATAGCTATAAATGTGAGTGACCCTTTTATAGTCCCTATGATGCTTACTTTTTTTGTTGCGGCTTTATTATCTACTCCATGGATACTTCATCAAATTTGGGGGTTTATAGCTCCTGGCTTGTACCAAAATGAAAAAAAAATGCTAATACCTATACTAATCTCAAGCGTTGTCTTGTTTTATGGGGGTATCGCTTTTTGCTACTTTGCAGTACTACCAATTATATTAGGTTTTTTTACAAGTACAGGTCCCGAAATGATGACTCTAGCACCCGATATCGCTAGCTATTTAGGATTCGTATTAAAACTATTTTTTGCATTCGGTGTCGCTTTCGAAATTCCAGTAGCTATTATGCTGCTATGCTGGAGTGGCGCAACAACAACAAAAAGCTTAAAAGAAAAGCGCCCTTATATCGTGGTGGGTGTATTTGTAGTGGCAATGTTTTTAACACCGCCTGATGTTTTATCACAAACATTATTAGCATTTCCGATGCTTCTTTTGTTTGAACTAGGTTTAATTTTAGCAAAATTTTATACCGCCAAACCACAAAAAGAATCTGAGGAATAAAATGAAAAAACAACTACTCTCACTATTGGTTTTATTAAGTGCGCCAACTTTTGCTGCGCAAACTGAATTTAATACTCAGGCCCTGCAAGCATGTAGCTTTATTGAAAATGACTTTAACCGATTACTTTGCTATGACAATACAATTGCTGGTAAATCACTAACAAAGCCAACAATAACAAAAACACTCACTCCACCAACGGCTAACAATGTACCTCAAGTCGTAGTTGCTGCACCAATTCAAGCAAAGGCAAAAGCTGACGATTTTGGCTTAGAGCACAAAGAATCACAGGTAGAAAAAGAGACTGAAATTAAAGCTATGGTTACTTCAGTGAAAGAAGCAGCTTATGGCGAGTTAATTATTTCGCTAGATAACGGCCAACAATGGCGTCAAATTGGCTCTGACAGCATGCGTTTAAAAGAAAACGATACAATTGTAATCAGCCGTGGTGCATTCAACTCCTTTTTACTGAAACAAGACGGTAAAAACCGCTCTATTCGCGTTAAACGTACTAAGTAATGTCATATACGTTAATTGATGCTGGAGTTAACTTAACTAATCATCAATTTGATGACCAGCATTATGATGTAATTACCCGTGCAAGCGAAGCCGGTGTTACAAATATGCTTATTATAGGTTGTGATATTGCGAGTAGTCAGCAATCACTTGAACTTGCGATAAAACATCTCCAATATTCTACGGCGGGTGTCCACCCACATGATGCTAAATCGGCGACGAATGAATTAGAAGCACAATTAACTGCACTTGCAAACAATAAGCAAGTCATAGCGATTGGTGAATGCGGCCTTGATTATAACCGTGACTTTTCGCCTCGCGATGTACAGCGTAGTGTTTTTAGACGCCACCTAGCACTTGCCGAAAAATTAGATTTACCTGTTTACTTACATGAACGTGATGCAAGTGACGACATGCTAAGTATTTTAAAAGAGTTTAATATTCGCGGTGTACTCCACTGCTTTACGGGTAACTCAGCAGCTCTAAAGCAATATTTAGATTTAGGTCTGTATATTGGTATAACGGGTTGGGTATGTGATGAAAGGCGTGGTAAAGATTTACAACAACTAGTGCCTAGCATTCCTCTAGATCGATTATTAATAGAAACTGATGCACCATTTTTAATTCCACGAACAGTTAAGCCAAAACCTAAATCGCGTAAAAATGAACCTGCTCTGCTTCCTTATATTTGCCAAACAGTTGCGCAACTTTATCAAATAGATGAAGAAGTTGTGGCCCGCAGAACTACAGAAAACTTTTACAATGTTTTTGGTTTAAAGAGCTGCTAATGGCGTGCGCAAAAGCATTACTAAGTCTATTGATGCTTCTTTGCACTTTTTGCTCTTTCGCAAGCCCTGTAATAATAAAACATGATTTTAACTCCCAAAACATTAATAACCTGCATTACTCTTTTGAACCAACTTCGCTATTAGATGCACAACAAAGTAGCCATATACAGTGGCAAAAAAACACAGGTAAACCTCTTAACCTAGGTCTTGAGCAGCGTTCTGTATGGATGAAATTTAAAATAAAAAACACGCTTAGTTATAATACCGAACAACTGTTGTCACTAAACAACCCTCTGCTAAACGACGTTCAAGTATATCAGTTACATAACTCGCAATTAATTTCTCACGCCCAAATTGGCGATGCATACCCCCTTAATAAACGTGCGATTAAGAGTGAATCTTTATTAGTTAAACTAATTAGCCCTGCAAATAGCGAAACCATTATTATTATGAGAGTGACGAATAGCTCCGGCTTGCGAGTCCCTTTAACGCTGTGGCAACCAGAAGTTTATTTGGCACATAAAGGTAAACTTAATTTACTCTATGGCTTATTGATTGGTTTTATATTTTCTTTAGGTGTGAGTTGCTTAGTTTTATATAGTTTTTCACGTAAACGTTATTTTGTTTATGCTGGTTTAATTACCCTCACATTAGGTAGTTTATTAGCCTACATTTGTGGCTTTGGCCTAAAATATATTCACCCTAATTTGCCAGCATTACAGCAAGTTATGATCCCTATATTACTTATGCTTATTGCTTTAATGTTTTTGCCTTTACAAAAGCAAATTTGCCATCCAAAGCCCTCTTTTTTACTAACGGTTCAAAAAGTGATAGTTAACGCATTAGGTGTCTCGTTATTGTTTATTTGGCTATTTCCAACCCATATAGTGACACTATTTTGCTTAACTACTATCCCAATCGTTTTAGGATTTTATATTGCAACTACACTTATGTGCATACGTTTATCACCTTCTAAACCTAATAAAGCGCTACTGCTCGTATTAGTTTTTTTCTTGGTGGTGATGCTTTATTTTATTGTTGCAGTAATAGGGCTATACGCCTTTGACAGAAGTACATTAGCATTTGTATTTACATGCTTTTTTAGCTGCACATTTTGTCTATGCTACAGTGTAATGAAGTTATTTATTTTGCAACGTGATGAAGAAGTAATTGCTCAGCAAACCTTGATTGCTGAAAATGCAGCTCAAGATACGCTACTTAAAGAGCGCTTAAAGTTACAAGAAAAAACACGCCAAGAACTCGAATCACAAGTCGACGAACGCACCTTTGAATTACAAGTTACACTCAGAGAACTTGAAGAAAAAAACCGCTCACTTGAGTTACTCAATACCGAAGACGCTTTAACCGGAATAAAAAACAGACGCTTTTTTGATAAAAAGCTAATAATGGAGATTCGTCGGTCTCGCCGAGAACAAACGCCGCTTAGTATTGTTATGCTTGATATAGACCGATTCAAAAGCATTAACGATACATACGGACACATAATTGGCGATCAAGTTATTAAAGCAGTATCTGACCTTATAAAAGATCATTTAAAGCGACCACTCGATGAAGTTGCTCGTTATGGCGGTGAAGAGTTTGTGGTGCTATTACCTAATACCCCCAGCGAAGGTGCACAAGACATAGCTGAAAAAATACGAGCAGCTATCTCAGCCAGTACAGTAACGGTTGCCAATAATGATATTCAATTTACAATTAGCGCTGGTGTATACACCAGCATTGCTGATGATGTTAGCAACCCTCAAATTTTTACTGAGTGCGCCGACAAAGCACTTTATTACGCAAAGCAACATGGCCGTAATCAAGTAATCACTTTTCCATTACCACAGTAGGAGCATATTAATATGGCCCAATCAGGATTAGACCTTTTCCCGTATACTCGCATGCGCAGAATGCGCCGCAGCGACTTTTCTCGCCGCTTAATGGCCGAAAACCAACTTAGCGTAAACGATTTAATTTACCCTGTATTTGTACTAGAAGGTAAAAATCGTCGCGAAGCAATTGAATCAATGCCTGGTATTGAACGTCTATCGATAGATTTACTATTACTTGAGGCAAAAGAACTTGTTGATCTTGGCGTACCTGCCGTTGCTATTTTTCCGGTAACCCCTGCGGACAAAAAATCACTATTTGCCGAAGAAGCATATAGTGACGATGGCTTAGTGCAACGCACTGTTCGCGCTTTAAAAGAAGCCTTTCCTGAGTTGGGTGTAATTACTGATGGTGCACTTGATCCATTCACGACGCACGGTCAAGACGGCATTATTGATGACACAGGCTATGTAATAAACGACGTAACCACCGAAATTTTAGTTAAACAAGCACTCTCGCATGCAGAAGCGGGCGCTGATGTAATTGCCCCTTCAGACATGATGGATGGCCGTATTGCTGCAATTCGTGAAGCACTTGAAGCTGATGGGTTTGTGCATACCCGTATTATGGCCTACTCAGCTAAATATGCATCTAGCTACTATGGCCCATTTAGAGACGCAATAGGTTCTGCTGGGAACTTAAAAGGTGCCGATAAAAAAACCTACCAAATGGACCCAGCAAACTCTGATGAAGCAATACGTGAAGTCGCATTAGACTTACAAGAAGGCGCTGATATGGTCATGGTTAAGCCTGGCATGCCTTATTTAGATATTGTACGTCGTGTTAAAGACGAGTTTGGTGTACCTACTTTCGCATATCAGGTAAGTGGCGAGTATGCAATGCACAAAGCAGCTATTGATAACGGTTGGTTAAGTGAGGAAGCTACTATAATGGAGTCTTTACTTGCATTTAAGCGTGCAGGCGCTGATGGAATATTGACCTATTTTGCTAAGCAAGCCGCACAATACCTAGCTAAAAAGTAAGGTTTTTATAAAAAGGCGGTTAAACCGCCTTTTATTTACATTCGTTTACATTTTTGTATTATTTTCGTCATATTTATTCTCTAAACTGGTGTCCCATTTTGGGATTAATACACGGGAATAATAAAAAAATGTTTAAAACAAAAATAACACCACTCGCACTTGTTATAGCAAGTCTCAGTGCGCCAGCCTCCGCAGATCTAATCATTTCAGAATACATAGAGGGAAGCAGTAATAATAAAGCAATTGAGCTTTATAATAACTCGTCATCTCCACTAACTCTTGATCAGTACTCACTAAGTTTGTATGTAAATGGCAAAACTACAATTCAATCAACTCTTGATTTGTCTGGTACTTTGGCAGCTAACAGTACCTTTGTTGTTGTTAATTCAAGTTCAAATGATGCACTAAAAGAAAAAGCCGATTTAGAACATGGTGTTGCTAACTTTAATGGTGATGATGCATTAGTCCTAATGCAAGGTAGCACTGTAGTCGATAGCTTTGGCCAGCGCGGTGTAGATCCCGGTTCGTTTTGGTCTGAGGGCGCAGTACAAACACAAAATAAAACACTTCGTAGAAAAGATAGTATTACCACAGGTAGAACAACACCTGACGCAGAGTTTAACCCAAGTGAAGAATGGGTACAGTTTGACCAAGATGACTTTGATGGCTTAGGTTCACATGCAGGTAATGGTGGAACAACACCTGAACCAATTCCAGAACCAGAACCACTTGAACCACTTGTTTGTGGCGCAGAAAAAGTACTAATTAACGCTATACAAGGCGATAGCTCTGCAAGCCCGCTTGTTGATACTTTAGTAGAATTTGAGGGTATTGTAACCGCAGACTTCCAAGATGACGATCAATTAAAAGGCTTTTTTGTTAGCTCACTTGCTGCTGACATAGATGCAAATCCTCTCACCTCTGAAGGTGTATTTGTTTATTTTGCAGATATTGACGTAAACGTAGGCGACCATGTACGTGTACAAGGTACTGTAGAAGAATATTTTGATGCAACACAAATCGGCAGTGTTAGCCAAGTTGCCATATGTGGCACTGGTTTAGCTGCAGCAGCTACAAAAATCACTTTACCTTTAGCTGATACAACTGATTTAGAAGCTTTTGAAGGTATGTTAGTTACATTAGAACAACCATTAGTAGTAACTAATAACTTTGGCCTTGGTCGATATGGTGAAGTTGAATTAGCAACAGAACGCTTGTATCAAGGTACCCAAGTTGCATTACCTGGAGATGCAGCTAATGCAGTTGAAACTGAAAATCTACTTAAAAAGATTTTACTAGATGATGGCTCTACAGTACAAAACTTAGACCCTACAGCCTACCCAACTCCAGGCTTATCAGCAGAAAATACATTACGTACTGGCGATACAGTTAATACGGTTACGGGGGCACTTGCTTATAGCTTTAGCCTTTACAGAATCCACCCAACTGTAGCACCTTCGTTTATTGCAACAAATGCACGTGAAAATGCGCCTGAACTTAATGCTGAAGCAGATTTACGTGTAGCTAGCTTTAACGTACTTAATTACTTTAATGGTGATGGCCAAGGCGGAGGGTTCCCTACAGCCCGAGGTGCAGATACTGAAGCTGAATTTACTCGCCAAGAAGCTAAAATTGTAAGTGCCATTAGCGCTATCCAGGCCGATGTTGTTGGTTTAATGGAAATTGAAAATGATGGTTTTGGCGAATTTAGTGCAATTGCAAGCTTAGTAGATGCATTAAATGACGCTGATAGTGCTAACAACTATGCATTTGTTGATTTTAACGTAGATCAAATTGGTACCGATGCAATTACTACCGCACTTATCTATCGTGCTAACAAAGTAGAAGAAGTAGGTACTGCTGCTATTACGACTGAGGCTCCATTTGATTTTAGTAACCGTGCTCCAATTGCACAAAGCTTTAAATCATTAGAAACTGATGAAGTATTTACTGTTGCTGTGTCACACCTTAAATCTAAAAGCTGTGGTAGTGCTTCTGGAAACAATGCAGATTCAGGTGATGGACAAGGCTGTTGGAATGAAATACGCACAGAAGGTGCTAATGCATTCGCAAATTGGCTTGATAGCAAACCAACCGGTGTTGACGACGAAGATACTATTTTAGTCGGCGATATGAATGCTTACGCAATGGAAGATCCTATACGTGCATTTGCTGATAAAGGCTACAAAAATGTAGTTGCAGAAATTGATGGTGATACGCTTGGTTATTCTTACAGCTTTTCTGGTCGCGCTGGTAGTTTAGATCATGCAGTAGCTACCCAATCACTACTTAGCAAAATTGTCGCAGCAACAGATTGGCACATCAACGCAGATGAACCTATTTCTCTTGATTACAATGTAGAGTTTAAAAGCGAAGGTCAACAATCTAGTTTGTACTCTGAAAGTGCATACCGCGCATCAGATCACGACCCTGTAATTATTGATATTAAATCTGAAATCACTTTAACACCTGAAGAGCAAACGCCAGTTATTAAAGCTGATCAAGTTTTTGCAGTCGATGAAAACAGCGCAATTGGAACAATTATCGGCACACTCGATTTTAGTGATCCAAATGCCGATGAATCACCAGTTGTTAAATTTATTACATCTGATAATGACAGCGTTTCTATTAACAATCAGGGGCAGCTAATTGTTGCTGGAGAGATTGATTACGAATTTGAAAATCGTATTACTTTAACAGTGCAAGCTCAGGATAGCGTGGGTAACTTATCTAACGTTGAAAAAGTAGCCGTGAAAGTAAATAACTTACGCTCAGATGATGATAATGATGCAGGTTCATTATTATGGTTATCACTTCTTTTAGCACCACTATCAATAGTGCGTCGATTTAAAAAGAAATAACTAAGTTAAATCTAAACATTTAAAAGCCGCTCTTGCGGCTTTTTTATTTTATACAAATGTAATTCAGACAAGCTTCATTAAACCCCCCGTAATATGTTCAGACGATCTGTGAATCTTCTAGTAATTAATCAGTAACAACTACATACATTTGAGTGAATTTTACACAACAAAACCTCAGTGAATTATGTATATAAACATTACCTATTGAAAAATATGAACTTTTATTAAGGTTTAAATTTTGCTCTAAGTTATTTAGAAGATACTTACAAAATAAAATCAATATTTACCCTAAACGTAAAAATAAGTCGTGTTTTTATAAAGGAATGAGAATGAAACAACTAACCCAAAATCTGCCTAAATGGCAAAAGAAGTCAGCACCACTACTGGGTCTACTTATTATTTTTTCGACTTGGGGCAATAGCAACCAAGCGATTGCTGCAACCGTTGATGTAGCAATCCCACAAAGTAGCTTATTTGACGTAATTAGCGCCCGCGCTAAAAAGTTAGCAAGCGAAGAATACGTGGCGCCTAAAAACATTGAGCTTGAAGCACTTAACAATATTGATTATCAAGATTACCGTTCAATTCGATTTAAAAAAGACAAAGCAGTATGGAAAGATGAAGGCCTGTACGAGCTGCAATTATTCCATCCTGGTTTTTTATATAAAACACCTGTGACAATAAATACCGTTGATAGCGACTCTAAACGCAGTCGCTTACCTTTCAGTACTGACTTTTACCAATACGATGGCACTGCTGCACCACTACAAGAAGAAATAGCTAAAAGTGTTGCGGATACTCAACTAGGCCATGCTGGATTTCGTGTGCATTACCCGTTAAATACTAACGAGTATAAAGACGAAGTAATGGTATTTCAGGGAGCATCGTATTTTAGAGTTGTTGGCCCTCAGCAAGTTTATGGATTATCAGCTAGAGGCCTTGCCATTGATACTGCAGAAAATTCAGGTGAAGAATTTCCAATGTTCAAAGAGTTTTGGTTAGTTAAACCAAAGGCCGACCAAACACAAATTACCATTTTTGCATTATTAGATAGCCCATCTATATCGGGTGCATACAAGTTTAATGTTGACCCTACAACTAATATGCTAGTTGATGTTGATATGCAGATATTTGCACGTAAAGACATTAAAAAGCTCGGCGTAGCTCCATTAACGAGTATGTTTTACCACGGTGAAAACAGTACCAAATTTTTTGATGACTATCGCCCTGAAGTTCATGACTCGGATGGCCTATTAACTCAATCTGCTGATGATAAATGGGTATGGCGCCCTCTTAACAACCCTTCACAGCTAAGTGTAACTTCGTTTTCATACAATAATCCAAAAGGTTTTGGGTTAGCTCAACGAGATCGAGATTTTAATAACTATCTGGACACAGAAGCACATTACCACAACCGCCCTAGTCTATGGATTGAACCACAAGGTGAATGGGGAAATGGCCGTGTAGAGCTTGTAGAGATACCTACTGACACAGAAACTAACGACAATATCGTCAGTTACTGGGTACCAGAAAAGCCAATGAAAGCCGGTGATTCGTTAAAGCTAAGCTACAAAATGACGACCTTTAATGCAGCTTTAACTCAGCACGAAAAAGCGAGAGTACTGCGCACAAGGATCGGTAGCGCCGCTTTACCAGGTGAAGACAACCCTCCACCAAAAAGCCATCGCCAATTTACTGTTGATTTTACTGGGTCAGAAATAAATCAACTCTCTGAACAGTTAAAGCTAGATGCCGACATTCAACTTACAACAGGCGAAGTAACCGACGTGAATGTACAAAAACTGCCTGATTCACGCGGATGGCGTGTAGCCTTTAAAATTGCACCACAGGACGATCAACCCGTTGATATGCGTTTATCGTTAAAACTACGTGATAAAGAAATTAGCGAGGTATGGAGTTATGTTTGGTACCCAAATGACATCAAGTAATAAAGGTAAGGGCACTCCAATGCCATTCAAAACATTAAGAGTTTGGCTATTTGCTATTGCAGCGCTTGGCACATCTGGCTACGGCATATCTATTATGTTTGAGATTTTAAGCTCAAACGGTATGACATTACTTGAGTATGCTCTTTTAGTATTATTCTCAATCACTTTTGCCTGGATTGTAACGGCATTTTGTAGTGGAACAATCGGCTTTGTATTACAGCTATTACGAATTGACCCACTTACGCTAAAGCGTATTAAACCAATTGAGTTCAATAGTGAGGCAATTAACGCCCAAAAAACCGCCGTTGTAATGCCTATTTACAACGAAGATACCCACCGTGTTATCGCGGGCTTTGAAGTTAGTCTGCAATCGTTAAAAGAAACAGGTCAACTTGCAAACTTCGATTTTTATCTATTAAGCGACACGCAAGACCCAGAAATAGCTAAAAACGAGCTAAGTGCATGGCATGCATTGTGTGAACGTTTAGGTGATACGGCTAAAAACGTTTTTTATCGTCGTCGCGAAGATAACAAACACCGTAAAGTAGGTAACCTAACCGACTTTTGTGAGCGCTGGGGCAGCCAGTACGACCATATGATTGTGCTTGATGCAGATAGCGTAATGACCGGGAAATGTATGTTAGAGCTTACTACAAGTATGCTCAACAACCCACAAGCAGGCCTGATCCAAACTATTCCGATCCCTGTTCGTCAAGATACCTTTTTTGGCCGCTTTTTACAGTTTGCGTCAGTGCTATATAGCCCAATGCTCGCTACTGGCTCAGCTTTTTGGCAAACTGATAAAGCCAACTACTGGGGTCATAATGCAATCATTAGAGTTGAAGCATTTATAACGTGCTGTGGCTTGCCAACACTAAAAGGTAATGCACCTTTTGGCGGCGAAATTTTAAGTCATGACTTTGTAGAAGCTTCACTACTTCACAGTGCTGGTTGGGATGTATTGTTGCTATCAGATATTGAAGGTAGCTATGAAGAAGTACCAAGTAACATTCTAGACTACGCTGTACGCGATAGACGCTGGGTGCAAGGTAATATTCAGCACTTAGGTTTACTATCGTCATCCAAATTAAAATTAATGAGTAAGCTACACTTTTTACTCGGTGCCACAGCCTATATTTCATCACTAATTTGGCTCTCAATGCTAGCGCTAAGTACTATTGATGCAGTAACGCGCGCATTAAATAGTGATGTGTACTTTAACCGTGTTTATCAATTATTCCCTACATGGCAAATAGCTAAAACCGATCTGATTGATTCACTCTTGTATTTAACTATTGTTATTTTATTAATGCCTAAACTAATGGGCATAATAGTAACCTTAATACATAGAAACAAACGCTTTGGTGGTTCAATTAAGCTCATACTAGGTTCAATCATTGAAACCGTATTCGCTATTATTGTTGCCCCATTAATGATGGTATTTCATGCTTACTTTGTACTTTGTGTGTTTTTAGGTAAAAAAGTGAAGTGGGATGCACAACCGCGCGAAGGTCGTATGGTTCCGTGGAAAGAGGCGTTTGGTTATACGTTATTCTCAACTATTGTGGCTATTGCATGGGGTTGTACGGCTTACTACTTCACGCCAGTATTCTTTTGGTGGTTATCACCTATATTGCTGGGCTTAGTATTAGGCGCTCCGATTATCCGTTATACCAGTAGCATTAAACTCGGTGTACAACTAAGAAAGTTAGGTATATTTATTTGCCCTAGTGAAGTTGATAACGACTCAACTCTAGAAGCACTTAAAATACATCTAAAAGAAATTTCGGTACCAAAGGAAGGTGCTTATCCACAAACAATACCGGCACTACCACAAGAGCAGTTGGTAACAATGCCTATCCAGTCTTTTAAGAAGCCACGCAGGCTAAAGATGAAAGCGCTAAAAGCTAAGGCTATAAAAAAGTTTAATTAGCGCGTTATAAAATACAAAAACAAAAAAGGAGCGATTAATCGCTCCTTTTTGCTATCTAAATTAAAGATCAAGCATTGCATTTATCGCTAATATTTTCAATTTTGTTAGCTAACTTATTGCAGTACATTTTAGAAATAGCTGATTGCGTTTCATCATCAAGTTGCCAGTTATAAAAATGGAACGTTTTACCATTATCTAACTCCACCTTAAAAATGGTGAAAAGAAAAAACGAACTAAATGATACGCAACTAATTTCCTCGCTATTGATATAACGCTTTGTGCATAAACGCGTATAACAAATGCCTGCTTTATAACAATGTAAAAAACGAAGATGAAGAATATTAAAAGTAGTAATAATCAGTAGAGCTGGCATTACAGTGAGAAAAACAATTTTTAGGTTCACAGAAAATATAATATGAATTAAAAATATTAAGCTGAATGCTAAAACGCATTTTGTAAATTGTAGCCACCAGTTTGGTGCTAATTTAATAGATTTCATGATTGTTACGTCTTATATAGAATTAATAGCAAACGTCTCTGCTGCGGAGACTTCCTTATCTGACTTTAGAGCTCTAGTCTAAAAGTGCTAGTATTCTACATTACGTATATAGATGCATCAATAGAAGTTCTTAAAATTCATACAGTTACATTTACTTTACAATTAACCTCTTATAAACCAACCAATTAAGTGATTGAGGTAAATAAATTGCTCTCTAGTACCTTTTTATTAATTAGTAACATAGGACTAATTAATAATAAAAAGTAGTTATAAACAACTAAAAAAATAAAACCAAATTATAGGCAATAAAAAACCCGCAACATGTGCGGGTTTTTTTAAAGAGTTAAAGAGCTAATTACTTAGCAGCTTTTTTCTCTTTTTCTGCAGCGATTACTGTATCAGCAACGTTTTGCGGACATGCAGCGTAGTGTGAGAACTCCATAGAGAACTGACCACGACCAGATGTCATTGTACGTAGTGTACCGATGTAACCGAACATTTCTGATAACGGTACGTCAGCTTTAATACGGCTGCCTGTTAAACCAGCTTCTTGGTCTTTCATCATGCCACGACGACGGTTAAGGTCACCGATTACGTCACCAACGTGATCTTCTGGAGTGAACACGTCAACATTCATGATTGGCTCAAGAAGTTGTGCGCCCGCTTTAGGGATCGATTGACGGAAAGCGCCTTTAGCAGCGATTTCGAACGCGATTGCAGATGAATCCACGGCATGGAAACCACCGTCGAAAAGTTCAATTTCAACGTCAAGTACAGGGAAGCCAGCTAGAACACCAGTACCCATCATTGACTTGAAGCCTTTCTCAACTGCAGGCCAGAATTCTTTAGGTACGTTACCACCAACAACTGATGATTTAAACGTGAAACCTGAAGCAACTTCGCCTGGCTTGATGCGGTAGTCGATTTTACCGAACTGACCAGAACCACCAGATTGTTTCTTATGCGTGTAGCTATCTTCAATTTCTTTAGTGATAGTTTCACGGTAAGCAACTTGTGGTTGACCAACAATAAGGTCTACGCCGTAAGTACGCTTAAGAATATCTACTTTGATATCTAAGTGAAGCTCACCCATACCTTTAAGGATAGTCTCGCCTGAATCTTCATCAGTCTCAACTTGGAAAGATGGATCTTCTGCAACCATTTTACCGATAGCAACACCCATTTTCTCATTACCGCCTTTATCTTTAGGCTGTACAGCAATCGAGATTACTGGAGTTGGGAATACCATTGGCTCAAGTGTTACTGGGTGCTTAGGATCACATAGAGTGTGACCAGTTTGCACGTTTTTCATACCTACGATAGCAATGATGTCACCAGCTTGTGCGCTAGTTAATTCGTTACGATCATCTGCTTGCATCTCAACCATACGGCCAACACGCTCAGTTTTACCAGTAAACGAGTTAAGGATAGTGTCACCCTTGTTTAGTTTACCTGAGTAAATACGTACGAATGTTAATGCACCAAAACGGTCATCCATTATTTTGAATGCTAACGCTTTGAAAGGTTCGTCAGTAGATACTACTGCGAACTCGCCATTTTCGTTACCTTCTTCATCCATAAGAGGTTGAGGATCAACTTCTGTAGGACATGGTAAGTAATCAACAACAGCGTCAAGAATAAGCTGCATACCTTTGTTCTTAAACGCAGAACCACAGTATGTTGGGAAGAAAGCAAGGTCACGAGTACCTTTACGGATACAACGTTTGATGTCTTCTAAAGAAGGTGCTTCACCTTCCATGTAAGCTTCAAGTAGTGCATCGTCTTGCTCAAGGGCAGTTTCAACAAGCATTTCATAATACTCGTCAGTTTTATCTACCATGTCTGCAGGAATGTCTGTGATTTCGTAGTTTTCAGGAAGACCAGTGTCATCCCAAACGTATGCTTTTTTAGTTAAAACATCTACAACACCAACAAACTCATCTTCAATACCAATTGGTAAAGTCATGATTAGTGGAGTTGCGCCAAGTACTTTACGTACTTGCTCAGTTACACGGTAAAAATCAGCACCCATACGGTCTAATTTATTTACGAAGATAATACGTGCAACTTCTGAATCATTAGCATAACGCCAGTTAGTTTCTGATTGTGGTTCAACACCACCAGAACCACAGAACACACCGATGCCGCCATCTAGTACTTTAAGTGAACGGTAAACTTCAACTGTGAAGTCAACGTGTCCAGGAGTATCGATAACGTTAAAACGGTGATCTTTCCAGAAACAGCTTACAGCCGCAGACTGAATAGTAATACCGCGCTCAGCTTCTTGTTCCATGAAGTCAGTAGTAGATTCACCATCATGAACCTCACCAGTTTTATGGATTTGACCAGTAAGCTTTAGGATACGCTCAGTAGTCGTGGTCTTACCCGCATCAACGTGCGCGAAAATACCAATGTTTCTGTACTTCGATAAATCTGCCATTAATTTTGCTCTTAATAAAGTCGATAAATTATTCCGCAGGAGTATAACATCACTTAAAGCGAACATCACCATACAAGCCGCTTAAAATGCAATCAATTCAACATATTTTTTTTATCGTCAGAATCTATTAAATATCAAACATAACAAAAAAAACGTAAGGCATTGAAATAAATGAAATTTAATATTTAAGCCTTAGGTACAAAAAGTTACTTCGCTATTTTATAGCAACGTTCAGGGCGGCCAATACTGCCATAACTTTGATCCGCTGTTAACTTACCTGATTCAAGCAAATACTCCAAGTAACGGCGTGCTGTAGAGCGACTAACACCAACCAAATCGCCCATTTGCTGAGCGGTAAATGCAGTGGTTGCGTGCTCTACAAAAGCATCATGTATTTTTTGCAGGGTAAGTTGATCGACCCCTTTTGGTAAACGAACAGACGTGTTGGTTTGCTGCTTTGAACCAAATAACGTATCAACCATTGACTGCGTTACTTCACTTGCATCAGAAAAACATTGCTGACGTGATTCAAAACGTGCGAGTGCTTGATCAAGTCGGTTTAACATTAATGGTTTTACTAAAAAGTCGCATGCACCTAACTGCATTGCTTTTTCAAGGGTTTCGACCTCTTTTGCAGCAGTGAGCAGCATAACCTCACTTTTAATCGTTCGACGTCGTAAGTCGGTCAATAAATCAAGTCCGTTACCATCAGGTAAATGTATATCGAGTAAAATCAAATCGGGTTCAATTGCATGCAGTAAGGCTGTTGCCGTGCTTAAATTACCTGCAATGCCCACTACCTGATACTGTGCTTGCCTTAAACTTTGCTTTGGCGTTTGACTACCTGCGACACCATTTGGTAATAACAAGTACTGCGCTAATAGCTGTGCTACCTCTACTTCGTCTTCAATTATTACTACTGAATACGTCATGTTTAATGCTCTTATTATTTTGGAATGTAAACACTTAGTCTTGCACCAAGTAGGTCTGACTCACCAATTTCTAACGTGCCACCGCATGAGTCTAAATTTGTTTTTACTAAATATAAACCAATACCATGCTCTGCTCCTGATTTAGAGCTGTACTGAGGGGTAAAAATAACATCATGGTCAGAACCTAACCCAAAGCCTGTATCTTCTACATCAAATAAGAGAGTTTGGCTGGTTTCATCAACGGTTACCCGTACTTTTGCAGAGCGAGAGTTCGATGACCTAATAGCAGCCTCAATCGCATTATCTATAAGGTTACCTAAAATAGATACAACTCGCTCGAGCATATCTTTACGTGCAATAACACCAAGTAGGCTGTCGGGGTTAAGCTCAAGCGCAACATTTAATTCTCTTGCTTTATGATATTTACCCACCAACAAACCAGCAAGCACAGGGTCTTGTATGCGCTCTAACAAGTTATGAATTTGTGCCTGAGAGCCCTGGCTTTCTTGCCCTATTATTTCTATAGCTTGTTCGTTTTTGCCCATTTGCACTAACGCACCAATTAAGTTGAGCTTATTAGAATAGTCATGAGTTTGTACCCTTAAAAGCTCTGCAAAAGCCTGAACTTTAGTAAGTTGTTGGCTTAAATACTCAAGTTCATCAGAGGGGCGCATACTCAGTAAAATACCATCCGCCTGCCCTTGCACTTGCAAAGAAAATCTCGATAATATAAGGCGTTTATCGGCGGCAAATAATTCAAAACCCACTATTTTACGTCGCTGATTACGCAATAAAAATTCTGCATGTTCAGGTAATAAATCGTTTAAGCTGAGGTTCTGATTAATAATTGAAGTTGGTTTATCTAATATTTCGCAGGCGCGTTGATTGAGTTTTCGTACTTTTCCGTCCGGGTCGAGTGCAATAATACCGCTGCGTACCGTATTTAAAATTGCATCTTGTTCTGAAAACAAACGTGCAATTTCATCTGGCTGCAGGCCAAAAATAGCATTTCTGACACGCTGTCCAATATAAATAGCCGCCAGTATACTTAAACCTACAAGTATTAAGCCCCATATTAAAATTTCACTACTGCGAGAGAGAATAAGCGGATCGATTGATTGTACTAAAAAACCAACCGATACAACGCCTACTATTTCATTATTACCTGCGTACACCGGCACTTTGCCACGAATTGATTCACCTAAGCTACCATGGGCCACCGAAATATAGCGTTCACCTTTTAATGCAGCTTGGCTATCGCCTCCGACCATTTTTTTGCCAATTTTATCTTCATCTGGATGCACAATACGAAGCGCATTTTCATCGCCAACAACAATAAAATCAGCACCTACAAGCTGTCGTAAATCTTCAATTTGCATGTTAATAGCGGTTAAGTCACTAGGTATTTTCAGTGCATTAATTACATCAGCACGTGTGGCAATACTGCTTGCTACAGCTAATGCTTTATCACCAATATGGTTATGTAAGCTTTGCGCTGTAAGTTGATACACCAACGCGCCAAATAATAAAGCCTGCAATACACACAATCCTGTTACCCAAATAATTAATCGTGTTTCTAATCGCTTAGGTTTTATGGCCATGTTTTGCAATGGATTTAGCTTGTTGGTGTTTTTCATTTCATTCTCAATTATGCATTTACTTTGTCTGCACGGCGTTGCATTAAATAATCTTTTAACGGAAACAACAGCACTAAAATTGAAATTACAAATATGCTCAATGTTAGCGGACGATCCCATAAAAAGCTTAATGAGCCATCAGAAATCATCATTGAACGACGGAAGTTTCGCTCAATCATATCTCCTAATATAAAACCTAATAATAATGGTGCCATAGGAAATGACAGTAATCGCAATACTAGCGCAACCACCGCAAATCCTACCATCATAAATAAGTCGAAGGTATTGAAGGACACTAAGTAAACACCAATTAAGCTAAAGAACAATATCATCACGGTGAGTACCGACTTAGGCATTGCTAATACTTTTGCAAAGTAAGGAATAAGCGGCAAATTTAAAATAAGCAGTACAATATTACCAAAGTACATACTTACAATAACCGCCCAAAATACACTTGGGTTTTCTTGCATAAGCATTGGACCTGGTTGAATGCCGTAAGCAATCAAAGCACCTAGCATAATTGCCGTAGTACCTGAGCCCGGAATACCAAGCGTTAACAGTGGAACAAACGATCCTGTACACGCCGCATTATTTGCCGACTCTGGCGCAGCTAAACCACGTAATGAGCCTTTACCAAACTTTTCTTTCAAACCTTTTGGCGCTAAATTTCGCTCTGTTGCATAAGCCATAAAGCTTGCAATAGTTGCACCAGCACCCGGTAACACCCCCACTATAAAACCTAAAATAGACGAGCGACCAATCACTGGTGCTATCTCTTTAATCTCGGCTTTACTTAACTTGGTTGAACCTATTTGCGGTGTGTCTGAGTCATTAATGTTTTTAGCATCTTTTTTCTCTGGTTTTACAACATTTACAAGCGCCTCGGCTAATGCAAACGTTGCCATAGCAACCAGTAAAAAGCTTATTCCGTCGAGTAAATCAGGTTGCCCAAAGGTAAATCGGTCAGTCCCTGATGATGGATCAATACCAACCGTTGCTAGCATCAAGCCAAACACAGTCATCATCATTGCTTTTAAAAATTGCCCTTTATTTGAAAATGCTGCAATAGCTGTTAAGCCTAAAAACATCAACACAACATAATCAGGGGATTGAAAACTCAATGACACTTTTGCTAATAAAGGTGCAGCTACCATTAATAATATGGCGCCAATCGTTCCGCCTATAAAGGAGGAATAAGCAGCAATTGCCAATGCTTTACCTGCGTGCCCTTGTTTAGCAAGCGGGTAGCCATCAAAGGAGGAAGCTACCGTACCCGCCACGCCAGGCGCATTAATTAAAATAGATGACGTAGAGCCACCAAAAATAGCGCCGTAATAAACACCCGCCATTAAAATCATGCCCGAATCGGCGCCAATGCTGTAAGTAATTGGGATCATCAAGGCAATTGCGGTAATTGGCCCCAATCCTGGTAACATACCTATAAAAGTACCTACCAAGCAGCCAGCTATAACGTACATTAAATTATTAAAGTCGAGCACGGTCGACAAACCAAGCATAATTCCATCAAACATAACTTAACTCCACAAATCGCCCGGAACCAAGTAAATACCTAATACTTGAGTCATCAAAAACCAAAAAACCACCGCAACCGGTATCGATGCAAATAGCAAAATTCCCTTACGTCTTTCGCCCATCACAAAAAAGCCCGCAAGCAAAAACGCACTAGTAGAAATTAAAAAACCAATTGGCTCCAGTGCCGCGCTATAAATTACCATTAATATTAATAAACCAAAGGTGCGCAGTACGTGTGACTTTTCAAGAACATCATCAGTATTAGTTTTCTCTCTTGGTTTAAGCAATGTTGAACCAATAGAAAGTAAGCACACCACAATACCAAACCCGGCATATACTTTAGGAAGTGTCGCTGAGGTAACCGTTTCGTATTCTTCAAACGGTAGTAGCGGAATTTGCCATGCAACCACAGCGTATAAAGTAAATAGCGCCAAGAATAAACTTGGCCCTATTAATTCTCGATTCGTCATTTTAAAACCTCGATTACGGCAATGTGCGGATAAAGCCAAGCTCTTCCATTACAGCTCTAAGCTGCACTTCTTGTGCTTCTAGTGACTTAATAAACTCATCTTTTTCTTGAAAAAGATTTAGCCAACCGTTACGAGCTCGTACAGCTTCCCACTCAGGTGTACTTTGCAACTCACGTAGTTTTTTTGTGTACTGTGCTAACTTTTCAGCGGGTAAATTAGGCGCAGCAAAAAGACCACGCCAATTAACAAATTCCATATCGTAACCTAGTGACTTAAGTGTTGGTATTTTTGGGTAATCAGGTAAGGGCTCACCCGATGTAACCGCTAAAATACGTGCTTGACCACCGTTAGCTACTTCAAGCGCTTCACTTAAGCCAGTAGAAAGTAAATTCACTTCGCCTGAAAGCAACCCAGCCTTAGCTTTACCGCCTGCATCGTAAGGAATATAACGTAGGCGTCGACCATCTATACCCGCAGCTTTAACTGCTTGAGCCGCCACTAAGTGATCCATACTGCCGCGAGCAGAACCGCCCGCTACTTTTACCGAACTTGGATCTTCTTTTATTGATTTAATAACATCCTCCCAAGTTTTAAATGGAGAATCGTTACGCACTACAAACGCGCCATAATCTGCAATCATACTGGCTACAGGTGTTAAATCGCGATAGCTATAAGGAATTCGGCCACTTAACGCGCGCAATACGATAGGCGTTGAGTTAACCATTAAAATATCGCCCTTTTTAGTGCCCGACTCAATTAAATACGCAATAGCACGACCGCCTCCACCACCAGACATATTTTGAAAAGATGCATTATTTTCAATGCCCGACTTAACTAACCCTTCGCCTATACCACGGGCTGTTGTATCCCAACCACCACCAGGTCCGCCAGGGATTAAAAAGTGAGTGTCGGCCATTGCCATTGGGCTACTAAGTACTAACGATGCTGCAAATATGGTCGTTTGTAATGATTTAAATAATTTCATTGTGTGTCCCTTTAAAATAAATACTGCATACGTGCACTAAAGCCCATACCAGAGTCTTCGTCGCCAACCAGCGCAGTAGTACCGGCACCTTCTACATCGCTGTAAATTAGATTACCCATAAACTTAATATCACTACTTACGTAATAAGATGTACCTAATGTATAAGTTGTCGCTTTTGTGCCTTGTAAGCTACTTGTAGCATCTACTTCTGAAACACGTGCCACCAACTCCCATGCATCTTTAATATTTTTAGGTTGTACAAATAATGCAGAGCTCGCTTTGTATTGGCGCTGTTCTCTACCTAAAAAGTAACTTGCCGATACATGAAAACCATCAAAGCGCTCGCCATCTAAAAAATCAGCACTATTAGCGGCATCAAGTGAGCGGCTTGCATATTCAGCCTCAAGTGTTAAAGAATCCGCCTGATAAGCAAACTCAAGACCGGTTTGCGATAAACTATCAAGTGGGCTTGTTACACCACCAGCAGCATAATCAACAAGGCGAGTATTAGTCTCGCGCACTTCACCACGCGCAAAACGTGCGCCTAATTCATTGCCACCCATATCGCGATATGAATGCCACACGCCTAAATGAATTACATCGCCAGGTGATGTACTCGACCATGTAGCACGCCCAGTAATAGCAAGAGTAAGCTTATCGTTTTCATCGCTACCTGTTGCACCAAATGCATCATTTTTATAAACGCCTATCGCGTAACGAAAGCCAGAGTCTTTAAAATATTGATAGGCAGAAGCGCCCCAACGAAAAAATGGGGAGAAAGTATTGGCAAGCGAACTACGCTCAATTGTATTAATGTGCTTTGAACTGGTTAATGCATTTAGCGATATATCTTCGCGAATTTTACCTGCTTTAACTTTAAGTCCGTTATCAAACGCATAACGAACACGCGCCATCACTATTTCAGCAGTGCCTTCGGCAAACTCGAGTAACAACTTGTGATCCCAATTTCCGTGCTCACTTTCAACGTAAGTACGAATACGACGAGGGAAAAAATTGCTCCCGCCAGAGCCCTCGTTATCAGCATTGTAAGCACCATCAAAATAGTTGTAGTCGAGCTGAACCCGTCCACCAAACTCTAAATTAAAACCACTGGTTGTTTTTAATGCACTTACTTCTTTTTGTAACGCATCTAATTGCTCTTGTAGTTTTTGCGTATCGTTATCGGCTAAAACGGATGTACTTGCTAATGCTGCAGCAACTGCCAAAGCGAGTTGTGTGTTACTTGCTTTCATTATTTTCTCCACGCTTGTGTATGTATTTATTGTCAGGTAGATAAGCGACGACAAACTGCTATCTAACTCGCAGCTTATTGTTAACGTGAAATTAACTAAATATTTAGAAGGTAAGGTGCATTGATGATCGTTATATGCTTTTTGCTCATAAAGTTCATGAACAAAAAGAGCAAAAACAGTTACTGTTATATTTTGATTTATAAACACTTTTAAAGGTTTGAATGATTACCGTACGAATAAATAGATAGGATTTTTGCAGCTCTAATAAAGCCCACAATAAAGTAGGCTTAGCTAATTATGATTTAGCAATACAACTAAAAAATCATTTTAGGAACATTTGAGGGGGGTTAAGCGTTTCGCACTTACCATAGCAGTTTATTTATATACTATTAATTAACTGCTCAACAATGAATTTGTTAACATCACATTGTCAAAAAAGCCTGAATTTGGTACATTATTCCTTCAATAGTATTTATAAAAACAACTATAAGACCCTACAATGAAATGGAACTTCCTTCGACTCAGCTCTTGGCTAATTGCACTTACCTTATTAATTTTCTCTCATAATATTTTTGCGCAGCAATATAAAATAGATAAACCAGCTAATTGGGTTAATACACATATTATTGAGCAACCCAAGCATTCCGACATAACCAAGGTACGTGACGGCACACTTTATTTGTTACTCGATAACCAATCCTATATACCGAGCAGACAAAAACAGCAACGCTATACGCGTTTGGTTATGAAAGCTTTAAATCAAAGTGGTGTTGATTATATAAGCCAGCTTAATCTTGATTTTGATCCAAGTTATGAGTCGCTAACACTAAACAGCTTAACGATTATTAGAAATAATGAGCGTATTGATAAGCTTGGCAGCGCGAGAATGACGGTTATACAAGGTGAATCTGAGTTAGCTGATCGTATTTATAATGGTAGCTTATCACTCAACATTATTATTGATGATATGCGCAGTGGCGACATACTTGATTACAGCTACACAGTGGCAGGTAGCAACCCTATATATGCTAATAAATTTAGTACAAGACGCACGCTAAACTGGTCGGTACCCGTAGTGCAACAAAATATGCGTGTACTTTGGGGTAAACAAACGCCTTTACATATTAATACAATAAACGGCACAGCAGATATTCAAGAAACGCTTAACAAATATGGCAAAGATTATTCTATAACTCTTTTTGAAGAACCCTTACTCGAGCAAAATTCTCAAACCCCAACGTGGTACGACCCATATACACAAGTTTACTTTTCTGAGTTTGACGATTGGGGTCAGGTAGTTAACTGGGCATATCCACTTTATCAATCAGCCATAGAAACCCCAAACAGCATTTTGGATGTAGCTGAAGAAATAAAAGCAAAACACACAAAAACATCAGACAAAATTGCAGCAGCACTGCGCTTTAGCCAAGACGAAGTTCGATATTTAGGGCTTGAAATGGGCACTAACTCGCATCAACCAACGTCAGCTTCAGAAACGCTTTCGCTACGATATGGCGATTGCAAAGATAAAACAGTACTGCTTATCTCGTTATTAAAAGCGATGGATATAGAGGCCTTCCCTGCGCTAGTTGATACAGAGGAAACCAAACGTTTAAAAGAACTTCCACCTTCTGCAAGTGTATTTAATCACGTAATTGTTACGCTTAAACAAAACGGAAAACGCTACTGGCTCGATCCTACGGTTAGCTACCAACGAGGTACTCTCGAATATTTAGCACAGCCTGATTATGGCTATGCCCTAATTATTGATAAAGGTGAAACCACTTTAACTTCAATGGCGAAAAAACCTGTACATACAAATGTATCTGTAGAAGATAACTTTTTTATTGCTGAAAAAGTATCTGAGCCATCACGTTTTGAAACCCAGTACACTTATGCTGAATTTGAAGCTATTAACCGAAGAAGCAATATAGCCAGCAGTGGTCTAAATAGCGTTGCTAAATCTTACTTCGAGTATTACCAAGGCTTTTTAAATGGTCTATCAATCAATGAAGCAATGACTATTAGTGAACAAGAACAAAAGGGTAAACTAATAACCAAAGAATCGTATTTAATTAGTGAATTTTGGGAAAAAACAGACGAAGGCTACGAAGCTAGTTTTTACGCGAATGAAATACAAAATAGCGTTTACGAACCAAAGCAGGTAAATCGCACCGACCCACTCTACTTTGGCTACCCCAATATAATTAACACCACAATAAAACTACATTTTGCAGAAAAAGGTTGGGGATTTGATAGCGATCAACAAGAAATTGATAACGACTACTTCAATCTAAAAACAACTACTGAATTTAATGATAACGTTTTAACACTGAGTTATGACTATTACGCAAAACAAGATCATATTAAAGCCGCTCAAATAGATGATTATTTAGCGCAGCGTAAAAAGTTAATATCAGCAACCCATTACCCTATTCTAAAATACGCGGAAACGACCGAAACACCTCAAACAACAGCTGATGTGCTAGATAGCTTTGGTTATAGCTGGCTTAAATATGTGTTGGCTGGCTATATTTTAGTACTCATATTCTTTTTTGCCGATTGGCGATTAGAGTCAGCAAAAAAAGTGAAATTTGAAGATAGTCCATTTTATGCAGTATCTGTAAGTAAGTTTATTATTTACAGTATTTTAAGTTTAGGCATATTTGTTAATTATTGGAGTTATCGTAACTTTAAAGCCATTAAAGAGCGCGATAACTCAAGTATTATGCCTATTGCTCGAGGTATATTTGCGTTTTTATGGTATTACCCTTTGTATCTCGCACTTGCAGAGCACAGCCAACAACAGTTAAACAAAAATAGAGTAATGCCTAACTGGACTGCCTTAACACTCTGGCTAATGGTACTTGCCAGCGTCTTTGCTTATCGTATGGACGAATACGCAACCATAGTGATTTGTATAATGCCATTTTTATGGTTGCCTCTAGTTAGTTACATTGAACAAACCGATACAAGTAAAGAAGCCCTACATTACAACTCGTACTGGCGAATTAGACAGTATTTAATCTCGCTTGCGTTTGCACCTCTATTATTTTTAGGCGTACTTCAAGAAGTAAATATTTTACCCAATGCCGCAATTATAAAAGGCGATAGTTTATGGTCTTACCAAGTACACTTTTTAAAACGTAATCGCCTAACACCTGAAAACGAAGAAATACTTTATTTTTATAGCGATGCAGTATTTGATTACCGAGAAGACGGTAACGGAATAACCGAGAACTATATTTTTAGTTACTACAAAAACGATGACGGCAGGCTTGAATCGGATCTTAGTCACTTTAAAGACATAGAAAAAATAGAAACCACCTACGGTAAAACCAAACTTGATAACACAAGCATTAAAGTAATAAAAACTGACGGTAGTGATTTCTTGCTTATTGTAGGGCGTCTAAACAAGCAGGATAAAGTACTAGTGGAGCAGATTAATTTACGTATAACAGCAAATAAAGTGCGTTAGTGGCTTAAAATATCCAATTAAGTACGAATATTTTTAGCCACTAATTAAAGGCTATTGATCTTTGGGGGTTAAGATTTTATAAGAGACTATTTTATTTGATATCAAAGCAGTCGCTGTCTTGGAAGGCGATAAAATCATTCCTAGCTTGAATTTATTTTAACTTCGAAAGATTAATACTTTTATAATAAAAATTCATATCAAATTATTCAATAAGCATTAAACATCTATTCTTAATTGTTTAACCAAGATAAGC
Source organism: Pseudoalteromonas sp. NZS37 (assembly GCF_015864265.1). NCBI lineage: Bacteria > Pseudomonadati > Pseudomonadota > Gammaproteobacteria > Alteromonadales > Pseudoalteromonadaceae > Pseudoalteromonas > Pseudoalteromonas sp. NZS37. The sequence continues at coordinate 33,945 of NZ_JADYXL010000014.1, forward strand.
ATTTTTATGAAATGGCAGTGCTAACTAGCCGATTTATATATGAATAAAAAACAAGCGCCACAATAATAAGAATTATTTGCATTTAGGTGTTGACAGATAGTTAGATCTAACTGATAATCAATATCAACAAGACGGATTGCATACCACTTGTTAAGGAATGAATTGATTTGTTTCTCGACCCTGAAACAACGTGTGGCGCACGTAAACAGCTATGGTTACTTGTTATGAACCGCAACGCCCCTTGATGTTGATGATGAGTAACCGCCCTACTATTTTACTTGCTACATTGCTCATATCGGTGACGGTAGATATGAAACTAAAAAAGCCCTTACGGGCTTTTTTTATGTCTGTAATTTAGTAAAACTAAATCACTTTAATTAAATAACCTGAACTCTGGTTAAATATTAACGACGGTTTTTACGAGCTCTTGCCCGGCGTTGAAGCTTTTCTTCTTCTTTAGCTGCTTTTTTAGCTTCTGCAGCGGCACGTAAACCAGCAACCATTACTTCTTCTTCCTCACGCATTTGCGGAGTTTCCATAGTAATACGGCCAATAATACCGTCGCGTAATTCGTTGATTAGTATTTCAGACATTTTATATGTGTCTATTTGATTACCACCACGAATACAGCCGCGTTTTTTACCTGCCATTTCAACAAATTCCCAATCACTTTCTGGTAATTCGTCTATTTTATAACGCGCTTTTAAAAGCTCAGGGTATGCACGCAATAAGTACTCAGCTGTATAACTTGCTACTTCTTCATACTCAAGCGCCGTATCACGAATGGCACCGGTAGCGCCTAAGCGATAACCTGAGTTTTCATTCTCTACTTTTGGCCACAACATACCTGGCGTATCGTAAAGCATAATACCGTCTTCAAGCTTAATGCGTTGTTGTGCTTTGGTTACCGCAGGTTCATTACCTGTTTTTGCAACTATGCGTCCAGCCAGTACATTAATTAACGTAGATTTACCCACGTTAGGAATACCCATTATCATGGCTTTAATTTGCTTATCTGCACCCACTTTATGCGGCACTAACTTTTTACAAAGCTCATTTATACGACTTACTTCAGCTGCTTTATCATGTCCAAAAGAAATCGCTTTAACACCGTTTTCTTGCTCAAAATAATCTTTCCAGATTTGAGTCATTTTAGGATCAGCTAAATCAGCTTTGTTCAAAATTTTGATGACCGGCTTACCTTCACGCAAGGTTGCCACCATCGGGTTTTCACTACTGTAGGGAATGCGCGCATCAAGCACTTCAATGATCACATCCATTTGTGGCATTATTTCTTTAATTTCATTGCGGGCTTTATTCATATGCCCAGGGAACCACTGGATAGCCATTTTTAACTCCTAACGTATAATTAACCGCTATTTTAACTGGCAATTCATTTAATTGCGCTATACTGACGCAAATTTTTTCAGATTAGTTGTTATGGCTCTTAAATCCACCATTATGAAAGTGCAGTTATCGCTTAGCGATATGGACCGCCACGTTTATCAAGATTTTAATTTAACCTTGGCTCAACACCCATCAGAGACCGATCAGCGGTTGATGATTCGCTTACTCGCTTTTGCGCTAAATAGCTGTGATGGTTTAGAATTTACTAAAGGATTAAGCGCTGATGATGAGCCTGAACTGTGGCATGTAAGCTATAGTGAAGAGATAGAGCTGTGGGTTGAGCTTGGCTTACCAGATGAAAAACGCCTTAAAAAAGCCTGTAATAAATCTAAAAAAGTGGTGCTATATACTTATGGTGAAAACAATCAAGCAATTTGGTGGCAAAAACACCAACCTAAATTGTATGAATTTAAAAATCTAAGTATTTTTAGCCTTGATTATGCAGCAACACAAGCACTTGCTGCTTTGGTTGATCGTGGAATTAAGCTCGCCATTACCATTCAAGATGGTGAAGTATGGGTAAATACCGATACAACCAATATTGAAATAAAACCGCTGCAATTAATGTAATTACGGTAGTTATACCAATTGCATTAAATTAATTATCTATTATAGCGACAAATAAATAAGTCGATAACAAGGCAAAAATTATGACATATAGTTGTTCTATATAAATAATTTTTAACGCAGGTAGCGGATTATTTAATACGCTAGAATGATCATGTTTTTAATAAAATTGGTATTAGGGAGCATATGAAAGTTAAACACGTTATTGTTTTACATGGCTTGTATATGTCTGGCTTTGTTATGCGCCCACTTTGTTCACGACTTGAAGAATCGGGTATGACGGTATTAAACATTACCTATAATACGCTCGACCCTCACCGCGACACCATATTTGCACAAATTGATGAGTGTATTTCTAACGAACCTGCAGCGCTTGTATGCCACTCAATGGGAGGGCTTATTGCACGTGCTTACCTAGAGGCAAACTCTCCTGCTAGCCAGCATGTAACTAAGGTAATTACACTGGGTACTCCACATAAAGGCAGCCATATAGCGCAAAAAATGAAACAAAAAGGCTTTGAATCTTTTTTAAAAAATAGTGTTGAATTTTTGCTTACACAGAACGGTAATTGGCCATTTAAAGCTAAGCTCTACAGCATTGCAGGTGACTTACCCATTGGTTTAATGCCCCTTATAGTTAAAGGTAGTAAATCAGATGGCACTGTATTGCTTGATGAAACCAAGCTTAAAGGTATGGCCGAACATAAAGTGTTTCATTTAAGCCATACCAGTATGATTTACTCGCGCCAAGTACTCGATTACATTTTAAAGTGCTTAAACGAGAAAGATTAATCCTCAGCATTGGCTGCTATTTTATAACTAATTAAAAATACCACTGCCAATATAAGCGGAATCGGCGCTGCAATGTAGCCAAAAAAATCTGAGTTCGCAAAGCTTGCACCCGCTAAGTGCGCTACTAACCCAAGTACAAATGCGATGACTGCAATTCCTACCACTATTAACTCTGCTTTATTTTGTTTCGCTGTTTTTGCATGCATGTTATCTCTCCTAATTATTTCGACAACATTATTATGCGCCGTTAGGGTGGATGATTTTTGACCTGCATCAATAAAAAAATAGCTAAGTTATTACCTTGAATAAAGTTTGTTTTAGATCATGATTTATATACTTTTGAGGTTTATTTACTTTTGAGGGGTAGTATTTTTATTAATCAGACCCACTTCTATTAATAGTCTAAAGTGAATATAGGTATCAAAAACAGCTAATAGGTTAAAACTATTAATTAGATACATTTAAACGATTTTACTAATTTATCGAAATTAGTAATACTTATCACAAGTTCACAAACAAACGGTTATTCAGGAGCAAGTTATGTCACATGTAAACGCAATTGGTCTAAACAGCGCAAAAAGCGAAGACATCATAAAGTCACTCAATACATTATTGAGTAGCTACCAGATTCAATACATGAACGCGCGTGGCTTTCACTGGAATATTAAAGGCCGTAACTTTTTTGAACTACACGTTAAGTTTGAAGAAATTTATAACTTACTACTTCTAAAAGTAGATGAAGTTGCAGAACGTATTTTAACGTTAGATGGCGCACCTCTACATGCATTTTCTGATTACCTTGAAGTAAGTAAAATCAAAGAAGCTAAAGGTATTAGTGATGGCGTTACAGCCGTAGAAAACCTACTTGCTGGTTACAGCACATTAATTCACATGCAGCGTGATATTTTAAGCCAAGCTGGTGATGCAGACGATGAAGGTACAGCCTCACTAATGAGCGATTACATCTCAGAGCAAGAAAAATTGGTTTGGATGCTAAAGGCTTACTTAGACTAAACCAGCAAAAAAAAAGCCCTCAATGAAGAGGGCCACAAATAGGGATAAATCGTTAAATAATCAAGCGATTCGGTTACTATATTAGTCTCCCCTCGATACTAAACAACGCCCCTGTTACCAGTGGCGTTGTTTTTGGTTTAAGTGGGCACAATGCTCATATATTGGGATAAACAATGTATAAGCATTACTGCTCTTATTATTTTTTCCAATAAAAAAGCCCCAGCGATACTGAGGCTTTGTGAACGTAACTAATTAAGTAACTATATTAGTGTCGTTATTGTTGGTTAGAATTTACTTCTAAAACCTATGTAGAATGATTGACCAATTGGGTCGTACGTACCAGCATCAGTTTCAGTACCAGTACTTGAACCGCTCACACCCGATAAAATGCGTGGTGGCTCTTTATCAAATAAGTTACTTGCACCAGCGTAAAGCTCTGTTGAATCGCTGATATGGTAACTTGCTTGAACATCATGATACGTTACTGAACCAATCCCTACTCCACCTGGAGCAATACCAAAACCACTTAAGAATTGATCATCAAAGTCTGCAGCGCCAATGTAAGTTAAGCTCCAGTTAAAATCAAAGTCGTTAAGTTTATAACCAAAGTTCCAGTTAGCTTTATGCTCTGATGCACCAATTTCTCCAGCAAACTCATCTTTATCAGCGCCTGGAAGTGGGATGCTATAACCATCGATTAGGTAAGTATAAGCAAGGCGAGTTCTAAACGCACCAGGACCAATATCAGCAGAGTACGTTAGTGTTAAATCAACACCTTCTGTACCTAAACCACCACTGTTAGATACACCACTGTCGATAAATTCTAGTGAACCAGCACTATTATTACCTGATGGCGCACTACGACGAGTTACAAAGTCACAAAAGCTTGTATCGCCGCCGCCATAACATTGGTCAAGAATAAACTGACGAGGTGTTGATACGATTGCATCTGTAATTTCGATATCAAAGTAATCAAGCGTAATATCTAGTCCTGATATTAGGTTTTCTGGTGTAAATACTAAACCTACTGTTACAGAGTCACCAACTTCTTCTTTTAAATCTTGGTTACCACGGTTAAAGCCACTAATGCCTTGTAAGTCAGACTGGTTAAGCGTGAACTCACCATTTGAAGCGATATTAGTTGTAACACCACCATCTGTTCGACAAGCATCACCAGCAGCACCACCGCCACTATTAGTAACACCTAAACATGGATCGTTTAAGCCACTTGGGAAAGTTTGTGAAGGCGGAGAAAATAGTTCATCGATATTTGGAGCCCGTGTTGAACGAGCACGAGTAGCACGTAAACGTAAGCTATCCATTACTTCCCAATCAACACCCACATTCCAACTTTCAGTGCTACCTACAGTTGAATAATCAGATAAACGAACTGCTGCATTCATCGTTACAGAATCAAGCACTGGGATATTTGCTTCTACATAATACTCAGTTACATCAAACGAGCCTTCTGTTGCTGGGATTGCATTACCCGCATTAAGACCTGCTTGCTGTAGTGCATCAAATTCACTGCGTGAAAATTCTTCGCGGTATTCAAAACCAGCTGCAATACCTACCGTACCTGCTGGTAAATCAAATAAATCACCTGAAATATTACCACCAATGATTTCTTGCTCAACCGACGTTGAAAGCGAACTAGGTGCACTTACAAAATCAATAGCACCTTGCGATAACGAATTAAAACCATAAATGTCTACTGGTGCACAATTAAAGCCACGTGCTGTCGCATCGATACAGATAGCCTCATCAGTAATACCATCACCATCTAAATCTTGGCTATCGATCACAGCTTCTAAACCTTGACGGAAGCTTTGTACATTAACTAGACCGCCTGAAACTTGTTGCTCTTTTGTTTTACCGTATACATAGTAAGTATCGTAAAACCAACCATCGGCTATTTCACCTTGAAAACCAAGTGCTAAACGGAATGTATCACGCTCTGCTCGTGCTCCACGATTACCGATATCACTTAAACGTTTTGCAAAGAAGATATCTCGTGCGCCATCACCGTCGGTATCGGTTGCTGCGTTATATATATCGTCTGGAACAAACGCGTTACGTAAAAGCTCACCGTTTACATTAAATTCAATTGGTACCTGGCCATTTGCATAAATGTCGTCAGAGGCAAAAGGAAATGGCTCTAATTCAGAAACGGTTGTTGTTGCAGCGTAAGTGCCTTCATAAAAAAAGCTATGCTTGTCGCTTAACTCGTAGCTACCATTTGAGGCAAATAAGTAACGTTCTGTAGGTATTGCTATTGTACGTACACCGCTTCGGTTAAAACCATTTGCAGCTACGCCATCGCCGCCATTAGTACTAAATGAGTTTTGTAGGTTGTTTGCATCATTAAACGTAAATGTTTCATCTCCAGCGCTAAAACGACCTTGTGGTGGAAATGAAGATAAAAACGGGCTTACTGCATCAAATACAGAACCTGGATTTGCTACTGGATCATCTTCGAAGAAAATACCTGAAAATTGGTCTACCGCTGAGCGATCACGGTCACGTGAGAAAACAGCGCCTTGATCAGAGTAACCAAGGTGAAACATTGCGTGTCCTTTACCATCTGAGCTTGATAAGCCTGAGGTAAAGTTAAATTGGCGTGACTCATCATCACCTTCACTCGATTCACCGTACTGACCATCAAACTCAACGCCTTCAAAGTCATCTTTTAAAACAAAGTTAACTACACCAGCAACAGCGTCAGAGCCATAAACAGATGAAGCACCACCTGTCATAATTTCAACACGTTCAATAAATTGGCTCGGAATAGTGTTTAAATCGACAGCAGAGCTACCTGGTACACCTGATACATAACGACGACCGTTAACTAATACCAATGTACGGTTAGAACCTAAATTACGTAAATCTACAGTCGCAACACCTGCACTCGCTGTACTAAAGTTTGAGTTAGTACGACTGATTGCCGGTGAACCAAATGCTGGATTATCTAGTAGTAAATCTTGAATATTTAATGAACCAGATGCGTCGATTGCTGTGCTATCTACAACTTGAATAGGCGCTGATGACATCGCCTCAGCTGAACGAATGCGAGAGCCTGTAACTTGTACACGTTCTATTTTAGTAATTTCGTCATCTTCTGCAGCCACACCTTGAAATGAAATGCTTGCAAGTATCGCGCTGCTTAGCGCAACTGTTAACGACGATTTTTTAAATAATCGCGCGCTACCTTTGTTAGTTAATGTCATATAATTCCCCTGAATTGTTATTTTTGTAACTAAATAGTTACTTCGCGGATTACAGTAAGGGGATTTATTTAAACACTCTACGTACGTTATTTATTAGGCGTAATCTTTGGTATGAATAGCTAGTTTGATGGGACGAATTAGTACGTCACAATTATTTTATAAATATATTGTACTTTTCATAACAGTTTTTCCGCTAAGCACGGTCTTTATTATTATATACAGCAAGAGATATAAAATAATGGTCGCTTCTTTTCATGCATTAACTTTTGTTAGTAACACTAAGTTTGCAACATTTTTAACAAAGCGCGTGCAAGAGCACCGACACTTTGAATCTCAATCTTTTATTCAGGCAAACAGATTAGATCAGATAGATACAGATCAATACAACGTACTGTTTTACGAACTAACTAATCTGGCAGACCCTATGCAAATAGTGCATTTAACAGAGCTAGCTAAAAAGCTTAAGTTAGTCATTATTGCCCAGTCGGGTCATTTTGCGAGTTTTGCTTTTGAAGTTGGCGCTGTTGATTTTTTAATAGTAGATTCAACTGCACCACGTATCGATAAATGCTTTGATAAACTGATTCACCTTTGCCCGATTGCAAGCGCGGCCGAACGTCAATATCAACAAAGCACACAAACCGAAAAACCATCATCACATATCGTAGTTAAAGATGTAGGTAAGGTAAGGCTAATTGATATAAAAGATATTATTTGGATTAATGGTGCGGGCAATTATGTAGAGCTGCATTTTACCCAAGGTAGTACACCGGTATTACACCGCGAAACCATGAAAAATATTGAACAGCAGCTAGAGCCAGAAGGGTTTATTCGTATTCATCGCTCAACGCTGGTAAGAAAACAAGCTATCTGCGAACTGATGCCTACTGACAGTGGCGATTATAAAGTCAGACTTAAAAACGATATGTGCTTAAACCTTTCAAGGCGCTATAAAGGGTGTTTAGAGAGTATTATAAGCCCTCTTCAGTAGCGGTTTATAATACTCATATTAATTACCAGTTCTGTTTTATATAACTATCACTTGGATGCACTAATAAATAGCTTTCAGTATCTTTATAAAAATTAACTTCTACATCGCTATTTTTCCATACTTTTTCAAACATGTTTTTAGCTATGATATTAATGTTTATATAGTCAACTCGTTGATAGCCACGTTCTTTTACACCCGCAAAATAGGCCTCTAACGAATCAAGACTATCTAAAGTTAACAGTTCAAACTCTTTTAAGTTAACAATCACAAACTTAATCGTATTTTCAGGGTGAGTGCTCAATTCTTGAATAACACCATTAGTTAATGATGTTATACCTTCATTGTTAAAGCTCCCCTTCAATTTTAAATACATATGAGGGGGCTGTGAACAAATCTGAAATTCGCCATGTGCTCCAAACATAAATTACCTTATATATATCAACTTCTATATATAGAGTAATACAATTTTCCGATTTTGCAGTTAATTTAACAGCGCAATAAAAAAGGCCATTTCGAGGGCTTTTTCTTCTAAGCTTTTAAAACGACCTGATGCACCGCCATGACCTGCATCCATATCGGTTTTAAATACTAAAATATTACTGTCTGTTTTAAGTTCACGCATTTTTGCAACCCACTTCATAGGCTCCCAATACTGTACTTGTGAGTCATGAAGACCGGTAGTAACGAGTATGTTCGGGTAGTTTTGTGCGCTAATATTGTCATAAGGCGAGTAAGCTTCTATCACATCATAAAATTGAGGCTCATTTGGATTACCCCATTCATCGTATTCATTTGTTGTGAGTGGAATACTTTCATCAAGCATTGTGGTTAATACGTCTAAAAATGGTACATGACAGCCAACACCGCAATATAACTCTGGTGCCTGGTTTACAACCGCCCCCATTAATAGGCCACCGGCACTGCCGCCTGAGGCAAACACCTTATTGCTATCACAATAACCTTGATCAACAAGCGCTTTTGTCACATCAATAAAGTCACTAAAGCTATTTTGTTTATGCTCTTTTTTACCTTGCTCATACCATTCGCGACCTAGCATTTCAGAGCCTCGAACATGCGCAATAACATAAACAAAGCCACGATCGAGCAAGCTCAGTGACGAACTAGAAAAACTAGGATCAATCGTATAGCCATAGGCGCCATAGCCGTATTGAAATAACGGATTTGTGCCATCTTTTTTAAAGCTGTCTTTTCGATAAACAACAGACACAGGTACTTTAACTCCGTCGCGAGCAGTTACCATTAATCGCTCCGACTGATAGTCATCGGCATTAAAACTACCGAGTACTTTTTGCTGTTTAAGTAGTGTTTTTTCGCCAGTTGCTAAATCAACATCATATAAAGAACCTGGTGTTGTTAAGCTTGAGTAATAAATACGCGCAGTGCGAGTGTCTGGCTCTGGGTTCATTGCTATTGCAGCATAATAACAAGGATCGGCAAACTCAAGTGCCATACGATCCCCTAACCTATTAACAACTACGAATCGAGCTTGCCCTTGCTCGCGTTCACTCAATACCAAAAAGTCATTAAATAACTCTACACCTTCAAGCAGTACATTTTCTCTGTGAGCTGTATGCTCAAACCATTGTGTTTTATCAGCAATCGTTTCGTTTGTTGCTGTCATTAATCTAAAGTTTTTAGCTTGCCAGTTAGTCACAATATAAAATGTGTCACCTAGCTTATCTACGTCAAACTCGTGGCCATCTTCACGCGGCATTAATGCTTTAAATTCGTCAGTGGGCTTATTAGCATCAAGCACCCATGTATCGTTGGTCTCTGTCGATGCTAAATCAATAATAATTAAGCCTTCGTCGCGACTTTTACCAAGCCCCATAAAAAAGCTGCTGTCTTGCTCTTCGTAAACCATTACATCTTGGCTTTGCTCGCTGCCAAGCTCATGCCTAAATACTTGGTATCCTAGTAGCGTTTTTAAATCTTTTTTTACATAAAAAACAGTTTTATTGTCGTTAGCCCAAACAACCTGCCCTTCTGTATTTTCAAGTACATCAGGTAGCATTTCACCGGTCGTTAAGCTTTTAAAGCGAACATTATAAATACGACGACCTTCAGTATCTTCAGAGTAAGCCATAAGCTGCTCGCATGGGCTTAGTGCGACTTCTCCTAGCTCAAAAAACTCAAATCCCTCAGCTAATATATTCACATCGAGTAAAAGCTCTTTATTATCAGCCCTTATGCTCGTGCTTCTATAATGGCGAGAGTACTCATCATCACCACGAACTTCTGAGTGATACCAGTATTTCCCGTCTTTAACGGGTACCGAGTTATCGTCTTTTACAATGCGTGCTTTTAACTCTTCAAAAAGTGTATTTTGGAGTGGCTTCATTGCAGCTAACTGTTCATCGCAATACGCATTTTCAGCATGTAAATGAGCAAGTACTTGCTCATCCTGACGATCGTCATCACGCATCCAATAGTAATTATCAGTGCGTATTTTATTATGAGTACTTAATGTATGGGCTTGCTGTTTAGCAATCGGGAAATTAGGTAATAAACTTAAAGAATAGTCAGGACGAGACACAACAAAACCAATTAAAAAAATAACGTGATTTACAGTTTATCATAAAAATAAAAAAGCCCATCCAATAGTTGGATGGGCTAAAACGGTAAACGCTTCATTACTAAAACCGCTATACCTTTGGGAAGATAATTCACTAACAGCCTTATATTTGCTGCCAAGCCATAGCCCAGCTTTGTCCAACACCGGGCTCGAACATAAACTTTTTATCGTCACTCGCGCGGCAAAACTCATTAAATGGCCAAGGCCTACATTGATAAACATGCCCTGTTTTTGGCTGCAATACCTTAGTACCCGCATTATAGTTTTCACAATTTTCAGGGTACACGTAATCATAAGTATCAAGGTTATTAACAACACGCTCATCGCATTTTGCAATACAATGAAAATCGACATGCGCTTTACATATACCACTGCTTTGCAAAGCAAAAATTTCATTGTTTCTATAGGCTACAATTAAACCTTGTTCGGTCATTTTACCTGCGCTAACAAGGGGTACATGCACGTTAATATGCTCGGCAACTAAACGTGGCCATGCGTGAGGTTCACCTTGTTCAAGCGAGGTGATTTTGTAATCAAATGATAAACTAACTAGCTCTCCTTGCATGTCATAAAAGGTTACACTCACCACATCGCCAATAAACAATTGGGTATGATGATTTAAGCAACCTATTGTTGACCACTTTCCACAGGCCAACGACGTATGCATAAACACGGCAACACCTTAAGAGTTACAAAATCTTATCCATACACTATGGATACACAAAAAATACACTGAGGGCAAGTGATACATAACAACACGTTATGCAGTAGTCCCGCTACCATAGCTTTATAAAAAGCCTTAGACCGGAAACTTTGCGCCCTAATCTTTCGATTAGTTTGCCAGCAATGCGGCGATTATAATTCGGCCCCGCATAACAATCAAACAAAAGAATGTAACCAAAAATAAAAACCAACCCTTTAAGGTTGGTTTAATGTGTTTTTAACTAAATAAATAAGTTAAAGGTTCTTTTGCCCACGTAAATATCAGCAACACCAATAAAGATATAAATATTAGCCACGCAGGCCAAGACGCTTTTGTTACTTTAGCCTCAGAGTCATCCGCTTTTAACTCTTTTGAGCCTGTGATCATCGCCTTAACTAGCGGCTTACCTTTTATTCTATAAACAATAATAGCTAATACATGTAAACCAATAGCATAAAGTAAAATGTCAAAATTCAGCTCATGTAGCCAATTTGCAAAATCAATCGTATCGCTAGACACATATTGAGCAAGCGGGCCGTCAGTTAAAATGCCATCACTACTCATTAACCCGGTAATAAGCTGCGTAATTATAATTATAAAAAACACCATTACCATACAACTGCCAGGTGCTGAATGACCTAGCGAGTCGCTTGGTGTCTTTAGTGCCTTTAAAATAGCACGAGGAGAGTGCAGCAACCCACTTAATCTCGCAGTTTTACTTCCGATAATGCCCCATATTAAACGCGTTACGATGAGTGCTAAAGTAAAGAACCCAGCAACAAAATGAAGCTCAATCATGCCCTCTTCAATACTAAAATAAAGCACCGCAATACTTACAACCAAAAACCAATGAAAGCATCTAATAAACCCATCCCACACTTTTAACGTCGTCATTGCGCCTATCCTTAAAAAAACAGTATTATCTAATTCGTTAACTACTTTAACATCATAATATTAAGGTATCCTTATGAGCCATTCTACAAGCCGTGCGAGTAAATATCATGCAACCAGTTAAAAAAGCTATTTTAAAAGGCTTTTTAGATATGCTACCTCTGTGTTTAGCCGTTGTTCCTTGGGGTATTTTATGTGGTTCTTTAGCGATTCAAAATGGCTTTAGTGCACTAGAAACCCAAGCAATGTCGTTATTAGTCTTTGCAGGCTCTGCACAGCTTGTTGCAATTGAACTTATGGCGGGCAACACACCATTGCTCACAATTTTATTCACAACATTTATTATTAGCTCTCGGCACTTTTTATACGGTTTAGCTGTGCGTCATAAGGTAATTGACCAACCTATGCGTTGGCGCTTACCAGTAAGTTTTGTATTAACCGATGAGCTATTTGCATTTTCTCACCATAGAAAAGCGTACAGAACAAAAACACGTTTAATATACGCATTGAGCGCTGGTTTTAGCTTTTATATTGCATGGAATATTTGGACGTTAATTGGCATTGTAGCAGGCACAATGCTGCCCGACTTAACTAATTTAGGGCTCGACTTTGCCATTGCTGCCACGTTTATAGCTTTGGTTATTCCGGGCATTAAAAATCTGGCCTCACTCGTTACGGTAATTGTAGCAGGCATTAGCGCAACGCTTTTAAAAAGCACAGGATTTGAGTTATGGCTTGTTTGCTCAGCGCTGCTGGCAATGGCCGCAGGTTACAGCACAGCAAGACTAACCACTAAAAAGGAAGTAACGCCATGATGACGACTATTTTACTCATGGCGTGCATTACATTTTTTACGCGTTATTTATTTTTACACCGTGCTTTGCCGTTTAAAGTAGGCCCTAAAATGCAGCAATTTTTAAGCTTTAGCGCACCAGCAGTGCTTACAGCAATTTGGGTGCCTATCGTGTTTTTGAATGAAGATGGCATTAACTTAAACTGGCAAAACCCTTATTTAAGCGCAGCAATAGTCGCCATTATTGTTGCCTACAAAACACATAATATTTATTACACTACGCTTGCCGGTATGGGGCTATTTCTAATTTTAAATTAGTGCGATCTTTATACTTTATGAAATATTGTACTCAGGTTAAAATGCGGCTAACAACAATAAAAAGACGCCAATATGCACAAATTCCATCAATTAAGCGCAACAAGCTTGCAGGGTCAACCTATCAACTTTAATGATTTTGAAGGGAAGGTTGTGCTTATTGTTAATACCGCAAGTAAATGTGGATTTACCTACCAATACGAGTCGCTTCAAGCTTTGCATAATAAATATGCCAGCCAAGGTTTAGTTATTCTGGGATTTCCGTGCAATCAATTTGGTCAGCAAGAACCCGGCGACGCAACACAAATAGAGCAAGGGTGCTTAATTAATTTTGGTGTGAGTTTTTTAATGGCGGCCAAAGTAGATGTAAACGGTGAGCATGCTCACCCAATCTTTCGTTATTTAAAATCGGCTTTACCTGGTTTTTTAACACGTAAAATAAAGTGGAATTTTACTAAATTTTTAATTGCCGCAGATGGTACACCAATTAAACGTTATGCACCTTTTATTAAACCCGAAAAGCTAGAACTTACAATTCAAAAAGCATTAGCACAGGCTAAAAGTACGCTTTAAAAAGTAATAAAGAGGCGCAAGGCCTCCTTATTGCCAATACTATTGAAACTTAAACATACGCATAACTGCACATTTAAACTCTCAATATTAATTGGTATTTTATTTATACTAGTGAAATTTAATCGGTGTAATCGCTTAAATCGTCTTCGCCTAGATTTTTACGCAAGCGTTTTTGCTCAAGGTAGTCTTCCAACTTCTTTTTAACCTTTTGCTTGTTCTTATCGTGTTGATTACGTCCGAGCATTTCGTACTCGTCTTCAACAAAATCGTCATCTAGCGCATCGTAACTAAATGTCTTACCCACAACCCACTCCATAAAGTGTTTGAGACCAACCAAGGATTTTATTATCGCAATAGCCGGTAAAATTAAAAATGTTTAATGCCAAAGTGCACTGCAAATTAACATCAAAATAAAGCCACGCGACTACTGTAAATAGTCTTCATGTCAGTAATGTGAATAAATAGCGCTAAATTTGAATTGAGGAAAGTGAGAGTTTTTTATCGTATCGATAAATAAAATTTATTAATTTTTATTAGTTAGCCAATTTGACTAAAAAATAGTTATTTATTAATTATTTTGACTTGCTAAAAAATAAAGAAAAACACTTAATCAATTGTTTTTTATGGAAAAATAAAACTGGCATCAAACTTGTTATTAATTAATCGTCATCAACAAAAAGTAGAGAACAAACATGAAAAAATTACTATTAGTTAGCGCATTAATTTGTACGCCAGCCGCTATGGCTCATAACGACAACGATTCTGCAATTTCATTTAGTAACGATGAATGTAACGTCGAATTTAAAAACGATGTACGTATTAAACCAAACGAATTAGAAATTTTTACTGCCAATAATAAAACTATGCAATTTAATGCCCATGGTGACTTAACCGTAAATGGCGAGCTTGTAGCGCTTAATAGCTCACAACGCGAAGCACTGAATAAGTACTCTGACAGCTTACGCACTCAATTACCTGAAGTAGCTAACATAGCGCTTGAGGGTGTTAAAATTGCCGGTGTGGCATTAGAAGAAGTAGGCAGTGCATTTAATATTGACGGTCTTGATAATATGTCTGAGCTTATGGACGACATTAAAATTGAGGTAGAAAACACATTTTACCAGCAAGGTACATTTGTAATGGGCCAACAAAGTTTTAATCAATTTGGCGAAAACTTTGAACAACAATTTGAGCAGCAGATAGAAACAGCGGTTGAATCAGCAGTAATGCAATCAATGGGCAGTATTTTAGTGGCTTTAGGTTCTGAGTTACTTGGTTCAGGCGGCGATATGGATGCCTTTGAACAGCGCATGGAAAATATGGGTGCACAAATAGAAGAAAAAGTAGAGCTACATGCAAGCGCACTTGAAGAGAGAGCTAACTCTTTATGTGAAAACTTTGCTGATATTGCAAAACAAGAAGAGCAATTAGTAATGCAAGTGCCAGAGCTTAAAGGTTACCAGTTATTTAGCTTTAAACAGAATTAGTACAGCAAACGTTATTTAACATCCCTTTGGCAGCACTTAAGTTTACTTAAATGCTGCTTTTTTGTGTTTCCCAAACTTATACCAACCTGCATAAATCTTTGATCAATTTAACGAATTAAATTGCACTATAACGTCGTTAAAAATTTTTTATTTAAAACAACTAGATACAAAAACTTTTGCCTAGTTCTAGCGTAATTTTCTTAACGTTAAATAGACCCCATATATAAGCAGATTGGTATTACTTTTTAGCTAATAAAGTGAGCTTACCCAGAGTAATAATTGCTTGCTCTATCTGCTCGCTCCACGGCACACCATAACTTAACCTTACGCAGCTTTTATACTTATTAGAGGCTGAAAAAATAAGCCCAGGGGTAATACTAATACCAACCTCAAGAGCAAGTAAAAATAATTTTTGACTATCGTATTCGCCTCCTAAATCTAGCCACATTACACAGCCTCCTTTTGGATCGCTTATACGTGTATTTTTTGGCATAGCTTGTTGTAAACACCATCGCATACGTTCTTTGTTATCGCGCAGGCGCTGCCTGAGTACCTTTAAGTTACGGTCGTACTCGCCGCTGGCAATAAATTCTGATAACGCCCATTGGTTTATTAACGAAGCGGAGCAACTTAGTGCTCGTTTATATCGCCGTGCTTGTGTTGCAAATTTACCGGCAACGACCCAACCCACACGATAGCTAGGCGCTGCCGTTTTAGAAAAAGATGAGCAACTGATCACTAATCCTTTTTTAGAGTACGCTAAAGCAGGTGTGCCTCGTTTTGCCGTAAAATATAAATCGCCGTATACGTCATCTTCAATAAGCACTACGTCGTGGCTTTCGAGTAACTCCACCAGCTGCTGCCTATTTGTATCTGGCATAAAGCTGCCCACAGGGTTGCTAATTGCTGTCGAGAATAAACACGCTTTTATGTCATGTTCATTCAAAGCGCGATCCAAATCGCTTAACCAAATGCCATTATCTGGGCACAGTGGTATTTCGAGCGCTTTAAGCCCTAAGCTTTCTATTAGCTCTATAATCCCGTGATAACAAGGTGTCTCAATAGCCACTACATCGCCTGGCTTTGTTACACACTTAAGTGCAATAGCCATGGCTTCTTGTGCACCATTGGTGATCACAAGCTCGTCCATATCAATGCCAATGCCAAAATCTAAATAGCGATGCACTAATTGCTTTTTCAGCGGTACAAACCCATCTGTTGGGCCATAGTTTATGGCTTTACTGCCTGCGATAGTCATTACGCGGCGCATGTTTCTGGCGAGTGCTTTATCGGTAGGTGCTGCGGCAATTGGGTTAGCGATACCAAAAGGGACTACGTTCGCTTGATGAATCGCGCTGTACACCTGCTCTATTAAGGCTTGTTTATTTACCACAACAGGTTCGCGACTTAATTTAACTCGCTTAGGTAAATTGTGCGCCATGCTAACGACTTTTAAAAAATATCCTGATTTTTCACGCGCCTCTACCAACCCTTGATCTTCAAGTGACTGGTAAGCCTGTTTTACAGTGGGGATACTTATGCTTAAGTTATCTGCCATTTTACGCAGTGATGGAAGTTTTTCGCCGGGGAGTAAAACTTGTTGAGCGCTCATATCTCTAATCAACTGAATAACTTGCTGATATAAAAACTCATGCCCTTGGCTATTTTTTTGTCTTATCATCACACACCAAATCTGTATAGGTTACATTTTTACTTTTCTGTATATGGTAAGTATACAGATAGGTCTTAAAATAGCCATTCAATCGGGCTTTGGAGACTAACCATGAAAAGTGCAGCGCTATACATTACAACTGTTTTAATTTGGGGCTCAACTTGGTTAGCCATAGAGTTTCAGTTAGGTGATATTGCGGTAGAGTTATCGTTATTTTATCGCTTTGCTATTGCAGCGCTTTTAATGTGGTTATATGTAGCGTACAAAAAACCCGACATGCGATTTAAGTTACTGGATCATGGCTTTTTTGTTTTATTAGCTATTTGTAATTTTGGATTAAATTATTTAATGCTTTACTGGGCACAAAATCACCTTACCTCAGCCATGACCTCTATTGCCTTTTCAATGCTGCTGGTTATGAACATAGTCAATACTCGGTTATTTTTTGGTAAGCCAATCTCAAAACGAATTTACACAGGTGCTGTACTCGCTGTATTAGGTATTACGTGTCTGTTTTGGCCACAGTTACAGCAGTTCGACTTGAGTAATGGTGCATTGGTCGGGTTACTACTTGCCCTTGGTGGCACCTTTGTGGCTTCATTAGGAAATATGGTAAGCGTTCGTAATTCTCGTAAACAAATTGGTGTATTGCAAGGCAATGCATGGGGCATGTTATACAGCGCTATAGGCTTGGCTTTATATGTATTAATGAACGATGTGCAATTTAGTTTAAACGCTCCACCAAGTTACTGGCTATCACTACTTTATCTATCAATATTTGGCACTGTAATCGCTTTTGGTTGCTACTTTGCTCTACTTAGAAATATAGGCCCTGAAAAAGCCAGCTACGTTATTGTTTTATTCCCACTAGTGGCAGTAACACTGAGTAGCTTTTTTGAAGGCTTTGAATGGCACGCAAATACCTTTGCAGGATTTAGCCTAGTGCTATTAGGTAACGCCATTGTGCTTACCCCAACAAAACGAATTAACGCCTTTTTAGCTAGTAGAGCAATGGCTAAAAGTGGCTCCGTCCCCAGTTAGACGCGTTATTAACGCAACTAACGTAAAAGCGCCTACCCTACTGTAGGCGCTTTTTTATTGGCATATGAAAAAGTAAAGCCTGCCCATGTACACTAATAACGGCAGGAGTTTTACCTACCAGTTCACCATCTGCTTCAATCAATAACCCTTCAGTTTTTATGGAAGCTGTATTTAAGCGACTGTAGTTAAGGTTTTTTATATGCTGATGGCGCTTAAAAAAAAACTTCATAAAGCTTATTACGTTATAAAAAAGCCCACCCGATCGCATTTGATAACACTCAAGCAGCCCATCAGTTAAATCTGCTTTTGGCGCTATTTCTAGACCACCACCAAAGTACTTATGATTAGCAAATACGGTAATTAAATTTTTATACTGCCTAACATCGTTATTAAACGTACCTTGTAACTGCTGAGCTTGATAATAAAATAGCTCCTTAATGCTCGTCCAACTGTAATCAAAAGATGAAAAACTAGCTTTAGCATTAATCGCTTTAACTACATGAGCATCAAACCCTACCCCTGCAATATTAATAAAATAGCGGCTATTAATTTTTCCTACATCAATTGCTGTCGGTGTATTAAATAGTGCCTTTCGCCAATCATCTTCTTTGCAACTAAACCCTCTCGAGAAATCGTTACCTGTACCGCAAGGCAATAATGCTAACGTACAGCTACTCCCTATTAACGCATTAACCACCAAGCTCAATGTACCGTCTCCGCCAAGTACAACTACTTTGGTAAATTTACTCAGTAGCAACCTTATTTGAGCGCAGTCATCGTTAAAGTTTCCCGTTGTAGTAAACATACAATAAGAAAAACTGCGTTTTTTACAAATGCTTTTAAGCCATATTAGTGATTTTTCACTCTGTTTTTTTGTACTTGGTTTAATAATTATTAGTAGTGACAAGCTTTTGTTTCCAACAATGTATTTAAGAACGAATAAAAAAGAGTTTAATTGAGTTTTTTTAATCTGAATAACTAGTCAAAAAGTTTGTTTAAAATGCATATAAATAAATAAAAAAACACAGAAACACCAGTATTGGCGAGAGTAAAGCCGATTTTATTTTAACTATTTATGCAAAAACCATAATAAAAAACACTGAACCGCACGTTAATAAAATCAATAAGGATTAGTTTAACTAATCCGTCAGGCTCAATTTTTATCGTTGTCTTTTTAATCAAACAACGTGCAAAATGCACGCGATTTCAACATATACAACCCGGAGCAAAATAATGAAACCAATTAACACATTAAATCAAACAGCAGCAGCTCAAGTAGCAGTTAAACCAACTAACCGTAAAGCAAGAATGTTAGCTAGACTTAACACTATTGGTAAAAGACTAGCACTTAGCGGCGCAGCTCAATATAAATAATCACCCAACCATGATTATTTTTCGGTGCAGCGAACACTCAACCACTAAATGAAGTCACTTATTTAGCTCCCCTTGTTTGCTGCAACCTATTTATTTTATTAAAAATTGCCTTAATTTCCCCTTATTTACAAAAAAAACCTCATTTACGTACGTTTTTTAGGCAAACAGTCATTTTGCTATTTACACAGCGGTATCACCTAAGTATTATTCTGCGTCACGGAGAGATGGCAGAGTGGTCGAATGCACCGGTCTTGAAAACCGGCATGGGTTTATAGCCCATCTAGGGTTCAAATCCCTATCTCTCCACCATATTTTAATTGGTGGCTTTTTTACTTCCATCAATACAAACGGTTATGCGTTGGAGAGGTGTCCGAGTGGCCGAAGGAGCTCCCCTGCTAAGGGAGTATAGAGTTTGTAGCTCTATCGAGGGTTCGAATCCCTCCCTCTCCACCATACTTAATTTAAACCACTTGATTGTGGTTTTTTTGTGCCTAAAATTTAACACCGATACTAAATTGGGAGGGTGAGAACCCTCGACAGGGTTCGACAAAATGTCTGGGACATTTTAGGCCGCTGCAAGCGTCGCGTAGCGATTGATTATATGGATGTAAGCAAATCTATCCCTCCCTCTGGACCATACTTAATTTAAACCACTTAATTGTGGTTTTTTTGTACCTAAAAATTATAAAAACTAAACAAATTGTGCCTAGTAATAACTTAGGGCATTATTAACACAACTTTAGCCACTTTAGGTTTAGCTATGATCCGGTTCATATTGCTATCAGTTTGCGCGGCAGCACCATTTTTTACCTTGGCACAAAGTACAACAGTGTATAAGTGTGTAATTAAGGGCGTTCCTACCTTTAGCCAAACGCCTTGCGCTAAAGATGCACAAGTTATTACTCTTAAAGATATAAACGTAATTGAAGCATACAAAAGCTCTACGCCCGGTAAAGGTATTACCGACACCTCTGTGGATGACTACTTAGAAGTTCAACAAATAGAACGAGAAATAAAGCGCCTTGAGCTATCTATTGCACAAAGCCAAAAAGAATACGCAGCTAAAAAACAGCAGATAGATTACATGACTCAAGATAAAGCCAATCGTTTAGGCGCTTCGTCTATTGCTGATGCTATCGCAACTAAAACAAATTCGTTAAAGCAAGCTTACGACGCATCAATTAATCAAACGCAGCAAAAAATAGAGTCATTAAAACAAAGAAAGCAGCAGCTTAGCCAAAACCCTTAAGCGCTCGTTTTACTATCGAAATAAACTGCTCAACGTCTTCTTGAGTATTATAAATATGTGGCGATACTCGTATCCCAAATTTACGGGCATCTACACTGACTTTCGCTTTATTAAGCGCTGTAAGTACATGGTCTTGCTGCTTGTTAAAAAACAAAATAACAGTCCCGCTGCATTTATCACTACTCATAGGTGATGCAACATATTTGCCTAGTTGCTCATGAATAAGCGTAAGCATAGCTAAATTATGATCCCTTACCTTGTGAGCAGTTAGCTCTGCAAAGTAAGCAATGCTATTTGCGGCAATAATATAAGGTGCTACAGAGGGAGTACCACCCCAAAACTTGAGCGCACTGGCGTTATATTCAAAGTGGTTTATATTGAACTCAAATGGATTTTGATGCGAAAACCACCCCACATCTTTAGGCTCGCAATACTCTATTTGATTTTTGTTAACCCATAAATAAGCTGCACCTGGGCCACCACATAACCATTTAACGCTCGAGCCAACCATAAAGTCAGCATCGAGTATGCTTAAATCAAGCGGTATAACACCCGCTGATTGAGCAACATCAACTATTGATAAACTATTAGTTAATTTACTTATAGCTACAATATCGTATACAGGCGCCTGTACACCTGTATTTGAATACACATGACTTATAAAAACTAAATCGATGTCGGCGGTTATATAACGCTGCCAAACACTAATATCAGTTAGGTTTTCGTGCTCTGGTATAAACATAATTTGTGCGCACTCTGGTAATGCTTTTTGCATTGCAAAACCCATGCTCGGAAAATCACTTTGCGCCATTAGCACTTTACAATTTTTTTGCTGTAGCCGTGGATGCGACATAAGCAACTTTGTTAAGCCACTTGATAAATTAACCTGAGGACAAAACTGCGAACTAGGCGCATTAAATAACTTACCAAGCGCGGTGGTAAATTGCTCAACTGCGGGCAGCCATTGTTGCCAAGGTTCTTTATTTGAGCTCTCCCATGGTAAAAAATAATGCTGAGCTAAATATTGCTGTGTATTTTTAAGAGGACGCCCTACCGAGTGGTTTAATAAATAACAGCCATCGGCCATACAAAAATCATTTTTAAGCATGCTATTTAACCCATTCTTTAAGTGTATTTAGATCGTCAAAACGTGTTTTTATATCGTCGCGTTTGGCACTGGCTCGCCTATCTCTTAATTTTTCGAGCGAATCAAGTAACACATTAAGCGGCGGACCACTTGCTGTTACCTTGCTCATATGCTGCTGTTGCATATTTTTTGAGGGCTGAGCAATAAACTTTTCAACCAGTTGATTATGATGACCGACTGCGGTGTCGCCATGTAATTTACACACTTGAATAAATAACGTTGCGTGGCTTTTAAACCAATCTGTATTTTTATATGGTTTGGCTTGTAAAAAGTCATCCATAAAGCTTTGCATACGCATGGCTTCTCGTAGGATTTGTTGATCCTCTGGCATCATATATAAAAACTTATCCACCAGCATTTGCGAGTAACTAGGCTCATTTGCGCTACAAAGCCCTAGTAACATATCAATCACGTTAATACCTGCAAAGTCACCAGCATTTGCACCTCTGTAAACCTCTTTACCTACACGGTACGGTTTATAATAAGGGCGAACGCAGTTAAAAAAGCGATCTGCATCGAGCTCAGAATAAAGTGCATTATTTGACTCAATTACATCTATAAGCGCTTGTTTGGCTACTTTTAATAACTCACCACACAGGGGGTGTGAGATACCTAACGGCAATATTTTTAATAAAGCATCACTTGCACGTTTATAGGCCAAAATACCTTGGGTGTTGTAATCAAGAAATAGCTTTTCATCAGGTAAATTGGTAAATCGTTTATAAATACCGTTAAGTGCTTTGTTATGAGTAGTTAAGTGGGCGGTAGCAAAACGAGGAGTTACGCCAATCGATGCGCCAATATGCATAGCAAGCGCTGAAGCATCTATTAGTGGGGAGCTGGTTTCTCTGCTTGGTTCGGTAATTTCATGGCGCCTACACGCTGCCATAAATAATCCTACGTTACCGAGTAAGTCAAAAGCGCTATCAAAGCCTTGATCTGTGTTTCCCTCGGCTAATAAATTGCTAATTAATGCGTTGCCTTTTTTTTCTAATTGTTGCTTTAAGGCCTCACCTATTCCTTCTACATTTGCTTTATCGGTTTGCTGCCAATAAAGCTGCTCTAATTCACTATTTAAAGTGACAAACTCTGTTCGTATCCAGTGATCAAAAATAGCGGTATGTGTGTTCATTGTTGTGCTCTATTATTTTTATAGTTAAATGCTAACAGAGTTCAATGAGGGTAAAACGCCAAAAAAATTAGTAAAAATTGCAATACTTAGCAATAATCACTACAAATATAAAAATAATTAATAAAAGCCGACAACTATGTTAGATAAAAAAGACCAGCAATTACTCATTGCACTGCAAAGCCAAGCTCGTATGTCTGTTTCAGATTTGGCCAGCAGTATTAACCTATCGGATACACCTTGTTTAAGGCGTATAAAAAAGTTAGAGCAAGAAAACATTATTACCGGCTACCACGCCGCCATAAATCCTAAAGCACTTAACCTTAATGTGCTGGTATATGCGTTTGTACGATTAAGCCAAAACTCGGTAAGTGCTGCAGAGCAATTTGAGCAACATGTAGAAAAATTACCACATGTATTAGAGTGCTGTGTAATATCAGGAAGCTATGATTATTTATTAAAAATCATTGCACATGATCTTGAGAGCTACGAAACGTTTGTGAAACATCAACTAGGTGGCTTAAGCTGTATCGCAAATATAGAATCAACAGTTGTGCTTAAACAATCATTTAGCAAAAAACAGTTACCTTTATAAAAATAACCAAAATAACTTACTGTTAGCTATACTGATATTTCAAAACGACAATAATAATTGCTTGGACCTTATGTGAAAAATTTTAACTCTAAAAATCATTCCATTATTTTTTACATCATGTTTGCTTTAGCATATTTTTTAGTCGGCATAGCACTCACTAAACTTGCTTTTAACTCGCAAATAATTCCAATTTGGTTACCTGCCGGCATAGCACTAGTCGGTTGTTATATTTGGTGGTGGCGCTTTATCCCGCCTTTATTTGTAGCTGCAATTGCCTTTAACCTTAATATTTTTGACAGTTCTGCTCATGAGCTAGTCCTGGTCGGTAACTCATTTAACGAGGCTATGTATATCGCCTTTGGTGTTGTTATACAGGCAATGGTCGGCGCAGCTCTTTTAAAGTATTGGCTTGGGCACCCGCTGCGCTTTAAAAAGCGCAAGAATATAATTTACTTTATCCTTGTTATAGCAATATTGGTCAGCTTAATTTCGGCTAACTTTGGCGTATTTGCCTTAAGCCAATTCAACTCGGTTTACAGCATTGATAATCATTGGAAAAATGTTGTTTATTGGTGGCTGGGAGACACTCTTGGAGTATTAATTGCGACTCCGCTTTTACTCTCTTTATTACCACAAAAGTCTAATCAACATAATATATCGGCGTTTCCGACAATTGCAGTATGCTCTATTTTATTTTTATCAGTCGCGGTAACAACGCAGTTATACGATCAAGAAAATCGTATAAACACTATTAAAATTGCTGAACGTGAAGTCCATGTTATAGAAAACAGCCTTTATAGATATACAAATCGTAGCATTATTGCAGTGCAGAGCCTAGCAAGTCAGGTACAGTCATCTCCCATGCTAAGCCAGCAAGATTTTTATTCTTATGCTAGCCAGTTACTAACTCAGCACGCATTTATTAACGCCTTATCGTGGAACGCAAAAATACCTCAAGATCAACACGACGTCTTTGCCCAAGAAATATCAAACATTTATCATTTAGATATTGATGTAGTTGGCGAACCTCTTGAAAGTAGCGATCCCCTTGTGATAGTAAAATACATAGCTCCTTTTAATGGTAATCAAAAAGCTATTGGCTTTAATGTATTTTCAAATCCTGATCGAAAAAGCTCTCTGCTCAACCCCGCTATAAAGTACATGCCAGTGGGAACTAAAATAATTCAGTTGGTGCAAACCAAACAACCTAAACCAGCCTATTTATTATTTTCTCCTGTGTACTCCCAGCATAGTGATGAAAAAACAATTAAAGGCTATGCCACTGGTGTGTTTTTAGTGCGTAGTATTATTGAGCAGGCAATTTCTAAAGAACAGTCTGATATGTTTTCGATTGGTATATACGAAGATACAAACACTCCGCCATTTTATAGTAATTACTCTCAAAATGTTCAGCAAGCGAAAGGCAGCCGCTTAATGTCGTTTGATGTGGACTTTGCAGGGCAAAAATGGATTGTAAAACTAGCCCTTAAAGAAAGCTTTTTAACACAACATAATAGTCAACTAACTTTATTATTACTCATACTTCAAGTTGCCGTATGTTCTTTAATTTTAATGGTTTTACTGCTGTTTAATCAGCAACAAATAGCGCTTACACGTCAAGTTGCAGAGCGTACACACTCACTCGCACAAGCAAAGAAGCAATCCGATTTAGCTAATCAGGCTAAAAGCCAATTTTTAGCGAATATGAGCCACGAAATACGCACACCATTAAACGCCGTTATTGGTTTTTCTTCACTTGCTAGAGAAACAGACAATGCAAGTACACTCATTGGCTATTTAGATAAAATAAACTCAGCATCTAAAAGCTTATTAAACTTAATTAATGACATTCTTGATATATCAAAAATAGAATCCCAAAAGTTAGTTATTGAATCTATTGCATTCGACTTAGGTGCTTTAATAACACGCATAAACAATATGTTTGAGCAAAGCGCCATTAACAAAGGTATTGAATGGCAAGTTAACTCAAAGCTACCTTTAGATACCTGGTTTATTGGTGATCCTATGCGAATTGAGCAGATATTACTTAATTTATGTAGTAACGCGATTAAATTTACAAGCCAAGGCAGCGTTACTTTAAACATAGAAACAGAGTTTACTGCCGCCAATAAAGTACAGCTAGTTATAACCGTTAGTGATACCGGCATAGGTATAAAACCGAGCCAACATAAAAAATTATTTAACGCATTTACCCAAGCGGATAGTTCTACCTCAAGGCAGTTTGGTGGTACAGGCCTTGGCTTAACCATAGCGAAAGAGTTAAGCCAATTAATGGGGGCTGATATAACACTTAAAAGTGAAGTAAATAAAGGCTCTACTTTTACATTTTCAATGCGATTAGAAACAACAGAACCTAAAAAAGAACATGTTATTACATTTGATAATACTAATATTACTTCGCTAGATATTTTGGTCGCAGAGGATAACCCAGTAAATCAAATGGTTATTAAAGCGATGCTTGGCTCGTTAGGAATTGTGCCGTATATAGTAGAAAACGGTGAGTTGGCGGTCGATATAGTTAAAAAGCAGCATTTTGATTTAGTGCTTATGGATTGCCAAATGCCTGTAATGGATGGCTATAGAGCAACGGCACTGATCCGCCAGTTTAAAACTGAACAAGAGCTCCCGATTATTGCTTTAACTGCCGACGTTATGCCAGAGGATAAAGCACATGCACAAGCAGTTGGATTTAACCAGCATCTTGCAAAACCGCTTGAACTCATTAAGCTAACCGAGTGTCTTGTCCAATATGCAGAAGTTAATGAACAGTAGCGGTTTAATTTTAAGAATAGCCTTAAGAATAGTTTTAAGAGTAGCTTTTGGTTTTGTTTTAAGTCTTTTTTCTCATACAGCTGTCGCTCAAAACTGTATATCACAGGCGAGCGACTTTAAATTTATAACAAAAAGTAAGCAACAAGGCTTATTACGCTTTGAAAAAGAGCACGACCACCAGCACTTTAATTACCAAGCCCTTTTACCATTTAACGATTACTTAGATTTTGCATATAAACATATAAATAAAACCAATCCACGTGCAGATATGCCATGCCCTGTTATTACACAAACGTATCAGCAATTAGTAACACAAGGTACGCGAAAACCTGACCCTACTATTGCAGATATTATTGCCCCTTTTGAGCTTACGCATCCAAATAGTAATAAAGTTGCACTACTAATTCACGGGCTAACTGACTCACCCTTTACGTATCACGATTTAGCACAAGTGTATTATCAACAAGGCTATACTGTGCGTACTATTTTATTACCAGGACATGGAAGCGCCGCAAGTGCATTACTCAATGTAGAGGTTAGCCAATGGCAACAGGCAATAAAATACGGTATTAAACGCTCGGTGCAAGACTTTGATGAAGTGATACTCGCAGGTTACTCTACCGGTGCAGCGTTACTTATTGATTACGCAACCAAACACACTGTATCCCCTAAAATTAAAGCGCTTATGCTTTATTCGCCAGGCTCCGAGCCACATAATAAGTACGGCTGGATAGCAAAGTGGATTGATGCTATACCCTTTGTTAATTGGATTGATAAAGACGCCGATGTAGACTTTGCTAAGTATGAATCATTTACTTTAAATGCAGCTGCCGCTTCGTACGATGCAATGTCACTTGCAAGCATAAGTAGCTTGAACAAACGCCCTGCACTTAAATTACCTATTTTTAGTGTACTTAGCGATATTGATACCACGATAGATACGCGTGCCACGCTAAAGTTATTGAGTGCATTACACAAAGGTAATTCAATCAAATATAAGCCGCTCGATACTTTAGTACTTTATGGAAGTACTGATATTTTACCGCCAGACTTTGCTAGTGACTACACAGTAAATAATCCGCAATGCACAACACCTCAATGTAAAAAGGTTCATGGTATATCGCATATTGCTGTTGTTAACTCACCGCAAAATCCACATTATGGAATTAACGCAACTTATCGCAATTGTGGCAGCTTTATTAACGACGAGCCCCTATATAAAACATGTAAAACAACTAAAAACCCACAACTAGGAGAGCGTACAAGCGCCAACTTAAAACACTATCCGGCTTTACAGCGCTTAACTTATAATCCTCATTTTACCGAGCTTAAAATGCAAATTAGTACGTTTATTAAAAACGTAGAACAGCTTAGAACAACTACAAGGTAAGTAGTCATGGGAACGTTTTCGCACCAATGGTTTAGCAGTATTAATGAGATTGATCAGGCGCAGTGGCAACGTTTATTTGGTGATGAACCATTTACTCAACATGCTTTTTTATATGCCCTTGAACAAAGCCAATGCGTAACACAAAAAAGCGGTTGGCAGCCCCATCACCTCGCTATTTTTGAAAATGATACGCTCGTTGCACTTGCACCCGGGTATTTAAAAAGTCATTCATACGGCGAGTATGTATTTGACTGGGCATGGGCTGAGGCATACGAAAAACACGGTTTAGAATATTATCCCAAGTGGCTATCTGGCATTCCTTTTAGCCCTATTGAAGGCAAGCGCATTGCTATCGAGCACGCTAATCCAAATGCGGTGTATCAGTACATTACAGAGCAACTTAGCTTACACAGTGCTCAGCAAGGATGGTCGGGATGGCATGTTAATTTTTGCGACCAAGCCCAAGCCACCTCATTAACTGAGCAACACGCCATGTTAAGAGTGGGTGTGCAATTTCAGTGGTTTAATAAAGGTTATGAATCCTTTGACGACTTTTTGCAGATGCTTAGCTCACGAAAACGTAAGTCACTTAAAAAAGAGCGAGCTAAAATAGCGCAACAGAACATTGATATTGAATGGCTGCAAGGAACGCAAATTACGCCCGAGATAATGCAATTGTTTTGTGAGTTTTATCAGCGTACCTACTTAAAGCGCTCTGGTCATTTGGGCTATTTAAATATGGAGTTTTTTACGCTTTTACATGCCTTAATGGCTAATACTCTCGTTATTATGCTGGCCAAAAGAGACGATAACGTGATTGCTGCAACACTTAGTTTAGTAGGTAAAAATACGCTTTATGGGCGCTACTGGGGAGCAAGTGAGGAAGTAGATTCGCTGCACTTTGAATTGTGTTATTACCAAGGTATTGAGTTTGCAATAAAGCATAAACTCAACTGTTTTCATTCGGGTGCACAAGGTGAGCACAAAATAGCACGCGGATTTGAACCCGTACTTACCTACTCTGCTCACCATATTGTTGATGGCGACTTTAGTAATGCAATAAGCGACTACTTAAAGCGTGAACGCGGCCATATTGATATATATAAAGAGCAATGTAGCTCATTACTGCCGTTTAAAAACGAGTAACTGATTATTTGCAGGCATGGCTGTATCGCTAATAAGCGTAAGCCCTGCTTGCTTAGCTAGTTGTTCAACTGCTTCAAAATCTCTTATTCCACTTAACGGATCGCGCTCTGTTAAAAAGGCACTAAAGTCATCATTACTTGGGCTGGTAAATTCACCTTGGTATTTGAATGGCCCATAAATACACAACATACCGTCGCTATTTAAGTGGCGTTTAACACCGTCAAAAAAACGCTCAACTAATTGCCAACTTACAATATGAAATGTGTTTGCAGTATAAATAGCGTCAACCTTATCTATTGGCCACTCATTATTTAAATCAAGCTCAAGTGGTGCATGCAAATTAGTTAAATTAGCTTCGCGGTGCCATAAATTAATCCCTTCGTGGTTTATAGCGCGATCACTTGTATGCCATTGTAAATGTGGTAATTGCTCTGCAAAAAAAACACTATGCTGGCCGGTTCCTGAGCCAACTTCGAGTACTGTTTTAGTATTTTTTAATACAACTTTTAATTGCTCTAAAATAGGGGTTTTATTGTTTTCACAGGCTTGTGAAAATGGCTTTGTCATTACTGTGCACCAAAATTGTAGATTAATGCACAACAGTAAAGCAAATTTAGCTTATTTTGTCGTGATGAAAAAAAGGTAATTTTTAAATACTATAACTATCATATGGTTGAGCCGGCTCATTATGATTGGTACGTAATATGCTTTTATATAACTAACCCACTAAAGGGTTTAACTTATATTAAATTTCAAAGGATAAAATTATGCATATACCCCCTTATACCGCTGTAGACGCAGCTATTGCTATAATCGAAAAAACCACCGACGATCATAGTTACGCCGTTGATATGAGAGCTACAGTAATCGATTTACTTTCGCACCCTAAACATAATCAACAGGCGATGACCAAACATGAAACAGATCAGATATTTATTCTTGGCTACAATTAAAACTCAAATTAGTATCGCAAATAATTTTTATAATAACTGTTTACACTGAAACCGATTAAATGTAATGATAACTATTATCGTTAATTTAAGTCGGTTTTTTTATGTCTTCAAATTATGCCCAGCATCGTTACCATCAAGAACTCTCTTGCCATTGCTTAAGACCTGGCCTGCATGCACCCATGCTCGTTGCCGATTACATAGAAACCGCCCTTAACGTCGCCAAAAAATTTGAGCAACAACGTAATCCCTTGCTTCAAGAGTTTTATCTTAGACGCACACACCATGAAATTATGAACAAAATGTGCGACCCTCTTATACATAATGCTATTCGTAAACAATGTTTAGAGCAGTTATACAAACCTTTATTAGCACTAAAACGGTTTTATAAAGTGCATAACAATACTGCACAATTTTTAATACTTGAGCGTGAAGCTCGTATTCTTAGTCACGAATTCAACCCTTTTTAAGGAGCACACTTATGAGCAACTTTAGAACAGAATCAGACAGCATGGGCGAGCTACAAGTACCTACTGATGCGCTCTATCAGGCGCAAACACAGCGAGCGGTTAATAATTTTGCCATTAGTGGCTTACCTATGCCAAAGCAATTTATAACTGCACTGGCTTATATAAAACAAGCCGCTGCACAAAGTAACTGTGAGCTAGGCCATTTAAGCAAAGCTAAAGCCGATGCAATTGAGCAAGCTTGCCAAAGTATTATTGATGGTGAACATGTTGAGCATTTTCCCGTTGATATTTTTCAAACAGGTTCTGGCACAAGCTCAAATATGAATGCCAATGAAGTTATTGCAACGCTTGCTAGCCGGATAGGCAATGAAAGCATTCACCCTAATGATGATGTAAACATGGGGCAAAGCTCTAACGATGTAGTCCCTACTGCTATCGCACTCAGTAGCGCAATAAATGTAGTGTACGAATTACTTCCTTCGCTTGAAAATTTATCGCAAAGCCTGGAAAAGAAAAAAGCTGAAGTAGGCCATATAGTTAAAACGGGCCGTACGCATTTAATGGATGCAATGCCTGTAACGTTTGATCAAACACTAAGTGCATGGCAGTCACAAGTTAATCATGCCGCAGCAGGAATTAGACATAGCTTAGAGCGTGTATGCGAACTTGCACAAGGCGGTACAGCCGTTGGAACAGGAATAAATGCCGACCCTAAATTTGCAGCAAAATTTACAGAAAATCTGAGTGCCAATGTAGGTATTAGATTTACGCCCAGTAGTAACTTTTTTTATAATATAGGTTCACAAGACGCCATCGTCGCGCTTTCGGGGCAATTAAAAGTACTCGCTGTAGCACAAATGAAAATAGCGAATGACCTACGCTGGATGAATTCAGGACCACTTGCGGGCTTAGGTGAAATAGAGCTTGAAGCACTTCAACCAGGCTCATCTATTATGCCAGGTAAGGTAAACCCAGTAATACCAGAAGCCGCAGCCATGGTAAGCGCACAAGTTATTGGCAACGACGCCACTATTACCGTAGCAGGTCAAGCGGGTAATTTTGAGCTAAACGTTATGCTCCCAGTCATTGCGTATAATATTTTGCAAAGTATTGAGTTACTTGCAAATAGCGCACAAGCGCTGGGCGATAAAGCGATTGCCAGTTTTAAGGTGAATCAGCCAAATATAGATAAAGCACTCGCTAAAAATCCAATTTTGGTAACTGCGCTTAATCCGGTGATCGGTTATGAAAAAGCAGCAAAAATAGCAAAGCAGGCTTATAAAGAAGCCCGCCCTATTATTGATGTAGCCGAACAAGAAACTGATTTACCACGCAGTGAACTCGAAAAACTACTTAACCCCACCAAACTAACGCAGGGTGGACTTTAACAAAACGGTATTTTTCACGGCTTTAATTACTTGATAATATAGTTTTTATTGCCGTAAAAAATGCACCGTGTATGATAGTGATGAATATTTCATCACTATCAAGGTTTGTTATGCGTACCCCATTGTTAGCCATACTTTTACCACTGTGTTTAACTGCATGCTTAGATAAAGCACCCACTGAAACGCAGCAAGTAACAATCACCTCAGAAGCTGAAGCACCAAAGCAAGAGCCACAAAAGCTAAAAGAAAACACTCAATTACAAGAAAATACTAAAAAGAACGTAGTTGCTGAAAAAATACCAAAAGCTGATTTAAAAAACGTTTCAATAGACGATATAAAAACAGCTAAAACCGAATTAAATACGCTAATTACAGATAAGCAATGTGATACCAGCACCCAATGTAGAGTAAATGCAGTAGGCAGTCGCGCATGTGGTGGGCCAAGCAGCTTTGTTGTGTACTCAA
The DNA here is from genome assembly GCF_015864265.1 of Pseudoalteromonas sp. NZS37. Taxonomy (NCBI): domain Bacteria; kingdom Pseudomonadati; phylum Pseudomonadota; class Gammaproteobacteria; order Alteromonadales; family Pseudoalteromonadaceae; genus Pseudoalteromonas; species Pseudoalteromonas sp. NZS37. Next base: position 66,110 of record NZ_JADYXL010000014.1, read on the forward strand.
CAAACGCAGCATCTGAGGAACAAGTAGCAGCCCTTAGCGACAAAATTACTAAGCTTGAAAGTAGTTATAATTCACAAAAAGGGATGATGAGCATTTGTCAGCATTTAACAACGCCAAGCACGCAGTGTGTTGAAAATAAATGTGTTAAACTTGAAGGCTCAGCGGTAAGTGCATTTTAAGGATAACGTTATGAGTTGTTTACCATCGGCAATTAAACTATCAATTTTAAGCATTGCTAGCAGCATTTTATTACTAAGTGGTTGTGCTAGTACTGTGACGTCAAATGAGCAAAGTAAAAACTTATCTGACTTAAACTATGATCTGAATAACATGGTGAGTAATAACAGCTGCACTGCAAGCTTTCAGTGCAAAGTACTTGAAGTGGGCGCCCGCGCATGCGGCGGACCGAGTAAATATGCTGTTTATTCAACGCTAAACACATCTCAAGAAGAAGCAGAACAGCTTGCTCAACAAATAACAAAACAAGAAAACATACAAAATAAAGCACAAGGCTTAACTGATTGTTCTCCTGTACTTGAAGTGCAATCGCTGTGTATTAACCACCAATGCCAGTCGTTTGATATAAAATAAAAACGGCCGCGTATAAGCTAATTTCAGCGTTAACTTAAATACGGAATTAACGCTGAAATTACTACCACCAGTACCACGCAAATACCCGCTTTAATAATGTATTTCATGGGCATTGTTTTAAGCACCCAATATGCATAAATAAAACGTACAAAATAACTCGCCGCAGTACCAAACAACGCAAAAATAATTAAGTAAGCAATTAAAATAATATTCATAAAAACCTAATTAAATTATTTCACTTTTTTATTTTTAGTGTGAGCTATTAATAAATCAGCTACTTGTTGCTTTACGGCTCGCTTATCATCGCTTTGTACATCAAAGCGACTGGCTAGTTGCGCTATTTCATCATCATTTAAGTTAAACGATAAACGTTGACGCGTTTTTTTAGACTTTACGTCTAAGCCAAGTATTTTTCGGATCATATCTGACGGCGTTAGCTCTTGATCAATTGCCTGCTTTTTTATCAGCTTTTGAACTTCGCTGCTTAGATCGAATGCCATTTGTGTGGCACGTACAGCTTGTTCCTGACGTAACCACTTATCTTTAGCATCACTCACTTAGCATCTCCGGGAAACAAGTCTACAATGTCTGACATTGGACGCATGAGCGTTAGCGATACTTCGGTTTCGCCGCCATCCCAAATTTCGATATTTAAACCAAAGCCTTCATTATCTGACGCTAAGCAAATCATTTCACATGGCTCACCACCTTCTTGCTCATAGCGAGGCAAAGTTTGGTTGCGGTAATCTTTATTATGGAAATAACACACATAAGGCGACTCGCTTTGTTGGTAGCTTTTAGCTAAAAACTGCATAAAGCGCTCTGGTGTATTTTGCACTGTAATGTGGGTTAACGACTCTTCATCAAAAATACGCGCAAACTCATCAAGGCTAAATATCTCTTCAACTTCGTTTCGCTGAATTTTAATAGAAAAGTTAGCCCACTCTTCGCCATCATCTTGCTCAATTTGTAAAAATACAACTTGGCCGCTATTTGTCTCAAGTACAAATTCAGTATCGCTACTGTGCTGATATTGGTAAGTCTGAATATCAGTAACACGTAACGTTTCACCCTTTAACCATGCAGGATAGGCAAATGAATCAATAACGCTAAACATGTCGCCTTTTTTAAGATCGCTCGGATGATTAAGTTGACGTTCTGGCTCTTTTTTAGATTTGAAAAAATTAAACATAGGAAGGCTGCCTTCTAAGCAAAAAAGGTAACTGAGAAAAACTCGGTTACCTTTTTAAAGTATAAACGTAATAGTTAGCTATTTTGCTTCGCTTTGATGCGAGCTAAAATATCAGCGCTTTTTGGACTTGTGTCGCCAATGCCTGCTTCAGCCATTTTTGCTTTTAAGTCATCGCCATTTACGTCTGACTCAAGTTGCTTTGCAGCACCAAGCTGGTCACTTCGATCTTGTTGGCGCTGTTTAATGCGTTCAAGCGATTGACGAGCCGATGTCATAGACGAGCTGTTTGTATTAAGCGTGCTATTAACAGCCATTGTTGCTTGCTGTACGCTTTCAGTGGTTTTAACCATTGTAAGCTGACGCTGATTTTCTTTAATCGATTTTTCAGCATCTTTAACTTGCTGCTTAAGCGCAACAATGTGATTGCTAAAGCCAGACAATACTTGCTCGTTTTCCGCTTTTTCAGCTTCAAAGTCACCAATTTTTTCTGCAATTTCTAATGCTAACGCTTCGTTGCCCTTTTCAAGAGCTTGGCCTGCATACGCTTCATGTTCAGCGATTGATGCATCTACAGCGCTAATTTTACGCTTAGTTTGCATTTCTTTGGCCATTACTTCAGTAAGGCTTTTTTTAGCACGGTGAAGTGCATTTTGCGCGTCTGCAATTTCTTGCTCAAAAATACGGATGCCATTTTTGTCTACAATTGCTTCGCCTGCTTCACGAGCGCCGCCACGTACTGCTGTAAATAATTTTTTTAAAATACTCATAATCTTAACTCCACTAACTAGCTATTAATCGTTTAAATACAAGGTCACGGCTTCTAGTGCATCGATAGCGTTATCGGCTAATGTCACTAGTTCGTGGGTAACGTCATCCAATGATGAATTTACCGACAGTGCACCAAAAATCGCGTATTTGTTATCGATTTTAGCAAATGCACTCAGTGGAATTGGCACGTTTAAACGTAGTAATGTTTCGTTTAACTCGTTGCGTAATTCACTTTTAACTTCATCTTCGTCAAACAAGTAGCTAATACATAATAACTGCTCTTGCGTTTGCGTAACAAAAATTGGAAGCTCATCATTTCCATCAACAATGACTTGTAAAACATCTTGCTCGCCTGGGTTGGCAATCAAGAAAGACTCAAAGTTAGCGCCTTCAGTTTCAAAAGAAGCTAATTTTATTGAAAGTTCATTTAATTCCATGTCTCTGCCTTTTGTCGTTTGACATATTATGTCTGAGTTAAGATTCTCATGGTCGACATATTATGTCAACCATGTTTTATTAGTTTTTATACAATTCGCTTTCTATTTGCCATGCAGTTCGGTAGTAATCATACAACTGACCAGACCCTAACCTATTGACCTCAATACTTTTAACTTGTTCAAAGTAGTGGTTAGGAAATACAAAACTTGCCAATAAATATTCTTTACTAATCCACCTTGATGGCACAGGCATAGCCGTCGTATCATTAATACGACCACTGGCCGACTGCCCCATTTTAGTCGCTATAGTCCAGCCCCACTGCCCAAAAGAAGGTATGTTTTGCTGATACTGCTCAACATACTCAAATCCAGCCGCTTTAACTGTTTTTGCAATGCTTAAAAACGCTTTTTTAGCGTGATAAGGTGAGGTTGATTGAACCGCCATTGCGCCATCCGGTGCTAATAACTGCCGTACATGATTATAAAAGTAGTCACTGTACATTTTATTTAGATCAGGATGATTAGGGTCAGGTAAATCAATTAAAATGGTGTCGAACTGCTTAGATTGGTCAAGTAGCTTTTCAACTTCTAAAAATGCATCACCCACAATTATGTTGGCTCGCGAGTCATGCATCGATTTATTGTTTAGTTGTAGTAATCGCTTATTGATGTGCTCTGGCGGCGTAAAGTCACCGTCTTTATGACCAAATAAATTGAGTAGTTGCGCGTCTAAATCTATTAGCGTTACTTCACTCACAGGCCACTTTAAAACATCTCTAAGTGCAAGCCCGTCACCACCACCAATTATTAATACACGGTCGTGTCTGTTAGAGGCAAGCATTGCAGGGTAAACCAGCATTGAATGATATATTTGCTCATCAATACTTGAGAACTGTAGACGCCCATTTAAATATAAATCGGTAATTGGCTGAGGTTGGTTTTTGCTTAATCTTTCGGTTAAAACTACGTGTTGGTATTTAGTTGCTTGCGAATAAATTACTTTATCTTTGTATAAAACATTACTTAGATTGTTCATCCAGCTACTGCCAAATACTAAAATAAAGCCAAATAATGCCAGTAATGCTATATGGCAAACTAAAAGTGCCTTAGCAAAGCGCACATGGGTATGGTAGCGCCATAAAAACGCGAGTCCTGCGATGATATTAAATAACGCCGTCCACGCTGCAGCTTGCATTATAGGCATTGAGAGCATGATACTTACCCAAATGGCTGCACCAATACCAGCACCGATATAATCGGCACCATAAATAGTCCCTGCGTTGTTTTCTAAAAAACGGCCATAAACGTGCTGACGAATGCGCGCTATAAGCGGTATTTCCATACCAATAAATAAGCCCAGTATTAAACCAAAAACATAAGGTAGAAAACGTGACCACTCTTGTAGCTTTTGAAATACGTAACCATTAAGTACAACATCAGGGGGTAAATTAAAAATGCTCGAAAATAAATGAGGAAGAGAATAACTAACTGCTATTACACCCGCTATCGCTAAAATGCAGCCCATGCCAACCAAAGCAATAATGCTTTCTAGCCAAGCAAAAGCGGTAAATGCATCTTTAAACCAACGCGCTAAAAAAGCGCCTAAGCCCATTGCTACAATCATAGTACCGATCATGGCGTAAATAGCGCTCTCTACCGAGCCAAGTACACGGCCCGCATAATGAGACAGTAAGTATTCATAAATAAGGCCGCACCCAGCAAGCACGGCCATAACAGTAATAAGTAGTATATCGTGCCCAAGTAAGCGAGACTTACTTGGGGGAGTGTTGGTTGATGACACTGATTATGCGCCTAGTAATGTTGCCATAGTGATACCTACAGCAAATGATACTGCTGCAGAAATAGTAGCTACACCTACATTTTTTTGACGATTAACTTCATCTGAAATATCGCAACCAGATAAAATTATTTTAATTGTCACTAAGTGCAAAATAATAAATGCAACAAGGCTCACTACTGCGCTAATAGCCCAGTATAGTAAACTCGCATTAATATTATCAGCCGCGTAAGGTGCAACACCCGTTGCTGCTGTAATAGCTAATGCACTACCGACTAAAAATCCAGCGTAACGAATACCCACAGCTAAGTTACCATCAACAATTGCTTGTTGTAGGCAGTCGCCACTTTTATTTGTACGTTTAAATAACTGCACTCGGTATTGGCTAACAAGTAGTAATACAACACTACCTATAATAAAGGCGGCAATTACAATTGGAAGACCATGCCAACCGTCAGTAGCTACCCATAAAAGAGCTGAGCGAATAACGATAGCAACACTGACAACATGACCAAAATCAATTATTGAAGCCGTAACGTTACCTTTAACGATTTCGTCGTGCAGGCTTACTTTACGAAGAGCTACTTTATCTTGAAAAAAGTGACCCAACTTAATCAGTACAATTGCTAATGCGCCATAAGCTAACATTTGTAGTGCTTCTTGTTGCAGTGTTGCAGCAAAAGCGCCGCTACTTACACCCGTTAATACAATCGCCAGTGCCACTAAGCCAGCGGCAAAGCTAATACCAAAAGCAAAGTTATCACGCTCTGTTATTTCATCATTTGCATGTAAGTTTGAAACCCAGCCTTTTATATATTTAAGGCTTACAAATAATAAAACAATAATTGCAAAATCAATCGCCAGCGCTTGCAGTGACCACATAGTTATTCCATTAAATTCATACATATTATTCTAACTCCAACTTTATTCTTTTACTTACCACGGCTCACGCCACGAGAGGTTCTGCTACCGCTATCACGCACCGATCCTGAGCTATTGCTATAACTGCTCGAACGAGAATAACTACTGCGGCTTTTTGCTGGCGTATAACTACTACGGCTTAAACCTGATGCACCTGTTTTTTTACTCGCATAAGGGCTTGTAAACTGCTTACCTTGGCGTTGGTATGTTTGGCGCGTGCGTGTTTCTAAAGCGCTTTGGGTTTTAATTTGTTTAGGGCTTGAATAACGCGAGCGGCCATAGTCATTGTAATAGCTATACTTTCGGCGCTTACTCCAGCTTCCATATTCAACACGATCAAATACATCACCTAAAATACGGTACATTCCGTACCATTGCCAAAAGCTAATACCGTTACTATTTGATTGCCAGTTACCATAGTTAGGGTTACCTACCATTTGGTTACCAACACCCTCACCTTCAGCTTGCTTACTAATTGCGCCTACACGCGCTAAAGTGCCTTTGGACATATCAGCTAGCATATTAATAGGATCGGTTAACGCATCAGAAAATAGCGTAGGTTTAGATGCATCACGCAACAAATCAATGCTATGTAACGTATCTTCGTAAGGAGGAATTAAGTAAGTTCCTTTAATATCTTTAAGTCGCTGTGTTAAGCCACTATAAAGTGCGCCTTGGCGCGTTGCATCAAGGGTAATTACATCAACAACTTTTGTAAGCTCTGGTTGTTGTTTTTTAAGAAGCTCGCCATATTCTTTAAGTAACACAGCATTACGTACACTTCCATTATCGAGTGCAGTACCAAGCTGAGACAGCTCCGTATCTACCTTTTTAATAGACTCTTGAATTGTTTGTTGCAGCTGCTCTTCTTTCGATTGACAACCCATAAGCACTGCGAACAAACAAAACAGGCTTATAAGTTTCCAAGCTTTAATATTCGACATTCATGTCACCTGATTTACTAAATTAACTCAGGTAGTTTTACACAGGTCACTTATTAAACCAAGAATGAAATTGCAACAAAATGAGAAGAAACGTGGGACTCTGTAATCAGGGTCTGATTTATTGAGAATTTAGTGAAAATATTAAGCTATATCGTAAGGTTAGAATTGAAGTTTAAGCGTTATAAGGGGGTACTTACAGTGATTTTAGCGTCAGGAATCGCTGCGGTCACCCTACGTGATGGGTGTTGATGTGAGTGTTATACCAATCTGCTTATATATGGGGTCTATTTAACGTTAAGAAAATTTCGCTAGAACTAGGCAAAAATTTTTATATCTAGTTGTTCTAAATAAAAAATTTTTAAGGACGTTATAGTGCAATTTAATTCGTTAAATTGATCAAAGATTTATGCAGGTTGGTATTAATTGCGTGTATTTTACTTTTCTGCAGACGTAAAAAAGCCCGACTCTTTCGAATCGGGCTTTCTACAATTTGAAGCCTGGTAATGTCCTACTTTCACATAGCAAATGCTACACTATCATCGGCGCTGTTTCGTTTCACTACTGAGTTCGGCATGGGATCAGGTGGGTCCAAAAC
>NZ_JADYXL010000015.1:0-58673 GCF_015864265.1 Pseudoalteromonas sp. NZS37
CAATTAAAAAGTTTTATGTCTTTCGACAGCTCAATGAATTCTGAATTTATTTTAATATCTTTCGATATTGAATTGACTGTGCCGAATAATTACCGAAATAACTATTCTGTTGGTCACTCAGCTTTCAATTGAGACTCTAAATTTGTTTGCCTCGCTACCTAAGTAGGTTGGCTGTTAGAACTCAATCTGTACGAGTGCCCACACAGATGATTGCTTTATATTGTTAAAGAACGTTTTGAGTCGCTTTAGCGTCTCAAGGGATGCGAATAATACACCCTTTATTTTTCGAGTCAACACTTAGTTTTAAACTTTCTTTNTAATACACCCTTTATTTTTTGAGTCAACACTTAGTTTTAAACTTTCTTTTGGAAGATTTAAAACCGAAGTTTTACTTAACTCTCCGAGTAGTTCGTGCCTCGCTATGCGTTGGCGTTTCCTGTCTCAGTGGGGTCGCATTATAGGGAGATTCGAGCGGGGGTCAATGTTTTATTTCAGCTTTTTGACAATTAAATGAATTTAGTATGAAAGCTATACAAATAAAGGGCTGCAGGATACTTTTAGTTTAAAAAACACTCATAATTTATGTATCAATTGATGATGTATTAGTAAGGTTTAAACTAAGCTGTATGTTAAACAAACAACACACAGCTTTATTTAAAATTAAAGATTTATTTAGATGCTATTTCCCATACGGCAATAGAGCCTGATATTTCATTTCCAACAATTAAGAGTGGATTTCCTGTTGCACTTTGCTCTGCTGAAACGAATACCATTCCTTCAGGTGCCAAATCGCCTGTAATATTCGCTCCTTTAATTAAGCCTCTATTATAGAAGTAGTCTTCAAATTGCACATTGTATGGATTAGTAATGTCGTAAGCCATAATACCGCCCATACGTTCTAATCCAACAAAAGCAAATGTACGATCGTCAATTTTACCAATAGTCAGCGCTTCAGGCTCTGCGCCTTTATCATCTGAACGTGAGTCACCTTTGTTTTCATCTTCATTATTATTAAATGATTCACCATGCACAGATGCTGTTATACGTGCTATATCGTCACCTGAATCAAAAACCACCAGCCCATTGCTATCCCAAATAGTAAAAGAACGTGCGCCATAGCCGTAAAGCGATTCGTATTGTCCGTCGTTATTGGTATCGCCTTTTATTGTTGTTACTTTTAAGCGACCAATATCATCATCGTCATTATTTAAGTAATCAAAATTAGCAGCAAGCGTTAAGTCTTCAACGCGGCTTTCATCTATATAAGCTAAGCAGCCATCGTCTTTATCGTAATCAAGTCCGCCCTTTGCTGTGCAGTCTGCTTCATCAGCTGTATCAAAAAAGTATTCTCTTGCGTCGCCTTCATTGGCAGTGACTATAAAGTTTGCGCCTTTCCAACTAAAGCTTGAGATAGTATCGGGCTGGTACATACCATAAAGCCCTGAGTATGATTTTAAATTAACACCGCCATCTTTATCTGAGGCGTCTAGTTGTAAGCTTGACCAATCTTTAAAGCCTAAGCCTTTTAACTCAAGGCTGTTGTCTTGTAGGTTAACAATTGCAAGTGCATTGTTTTCTTGAATAGATATATAGGCGTATTTGTTATCTTTAGAAATGCTAACGTACTCGGGCTCTAAATCCATAGCTACTGTGGTATTTATTAGGTTACCGTTAATAGTACGACCATTTGGGTTTGCAAAAACTCCCCCTTGCGCTTCTAGTTCGGTTTGTTTGTTGTTATAGGCTTTAAAATCAATATTTATTGCTGTATCGGCTATTACATTATTTGTTATATCGATAATACTAATAGAACCTTCAGGATCTACGCTGTAGTCGCCACTTGGTTCACCTTCGTTAGCAACCACTGCCTTTGCACCATCATGGGTGAACGTCACCATGTCTGGTAAAAATCCGACTGTAACATTTTTAATAAATACAGGTGAGTCGCCGCTTATATCGTAAAAAGCAATTTGACCTGCATCACCCGTGCTTTCAGCAGCCATTGCCACTGCAAGTAGATTGTTATTTTCATCAATAGCAATGCTGTTTGCATCGCCTTGGGTAAACTCGTTTAAAGGCAACGTAATAACGGATGTTAAATTTGTGCCGTTTATAACCCCTTCGTTATCTTTAACGAGTGCGGCAGTATCAAAGGTGTCGGCGGGTAAAATATTAACAACAGCGTCATCACCTGAACTGTTAATAGCGTAAATCCATTTTTTAGATGCTTGATATGCAACTATTTCAGCTGCACCTTCTGGGCTTTGTGCATTTAATACTCCTCTTCCTACAAGGTTAATATTTAATGCTGAATTGGCATTTATACCATTTAACCCATTAGTCCCACCTGTGCCTTGTTCTCCCTGTAATCCTTGAGAGCCGTTTTGACCATCGTCACCATCAAGTGAGCAACCAGTAAGAACAGATATAAGTGACAGCGCAATAATTGATTTTTTAAACATGTGATTTTCCTTAGTATTGTATTTGCTAAATATCAACACACAGGCATGACAAGATTATGGCAGTTTTAATACAGCCCCTTAGCCTAAGTAATTAGCTTATACGCTAGCGGAGTTATTAAAATTAAAGCGGCCGTATAACCAAGAATTTTTACAGTAGGGGAATAATCTCGTTTAATTGCAACCCCTAGCAAAGGTCTAAGTACATCAATACGTGTAATACCCCATGTAATAACACCGCAAAAAGACCAAGTCCCTGTAATAATGATGAATGGTTCAGCAACAGGCCCTAAACTTAAAGGCTGTAGTAAAAAACACAAAATAATCAAAATGCTTTGATGCAATAAATAAAAGGGAAACACCCATACATTGAGCTGTTTTAAATAGTAAGTATTAAAATTTAAAAATCGGTGAGCGAACGCGAGTACAAAAAATACACCTACAACACGTTGAATATTGTAGCTAGCGCTTAAAATAAAATGAGGAAGAGTAAATACCTTCTGATAACTTAATATTATAAGTACAAACAAAACCGAAAAACTCAAAGCTAGTAATACCAAGTTTTTATTTAAGCAGTTCCAAAAGTAAGTGTTTTTGGCAAGTATGTATCCTGCGAGTAGCAGTATTAAGCCGTTAGTCTCTCTGATTGAATCGCCAGTTAAGTAATGGCTTGTAAATAGTACGGCAATAGTGAGCAAGGTAATTAAAAGCCCAAATGACATACCCCCCTTAACAAATGTTTTTAAAGGCGCAATAAAGGGCAAGCGTGCAAAAAGAGTTAAAACAATAATGATCAGCATAAATTGCCACAACGAACGCAAATACCATAAGTGATTTACATCCACATTCGGCCACACTCCAGACTGATAATTAATAAAAAGCGTATTGTTCGTCTCTATAAAAGCTAAATAAAATTGCCAATAGCTAATATCAATAACACCTTGCTGTGACATTTCTGCAAACAGCTGTAAAGGCACTATTAACCATAACCCCACCAGCAAGGGTAATAGTAAAAAAATAGAGCGGTATAAGGTGAAATGTAACCAAGACTTAAAGCTGCGTACTTTATCAATCATAAAACGCAGTGCTACGCCCGATATAAACCAAATGAGCAACATGCGCCAAGGTGAAAACACCAACATTAAATATTCAACATACTGTGATGTATAATTACTTTTAAAATGAAATCCCCAGTTTTCGCTATACAACATGCCAATGTGATAAAAAATTAGCGACGCAAATGCGATTACCCTAAGCCAATCAAGATAATATTTACGCGAATTAACTAATGAAGGTTGTTGTACTTGAGTGCTCATGCTTTTACTACTTTATGTATGTTATGCGTTATTCATACCTAAAGCTCTCGCTAAAACTATCTATAAGTGCTTATATTACAAGCAATAGTGATAAAAGGTGGTATACAGGGATAAGCGTGCCACGTCAGCAATAAGCATATATTTATGAACCTACAGCACTTTCAACGTTTTCAAAGCATTTACGCATCATTATTACTGTGTGCTTACGTATTAATTAATAATACAGTAAACGCTACAACCCAAATAATGGAAGCCCAAAGAGAAGGGGCTTTAACTTTTTTAATGTGGGAGCCATTTGTTTGGGAGTATTCAAGTGCCTTGAGTACTTTGCTTATATTCCCTATTTTAATTTGGTTTTTAAGACACTTATCTTTTAATTGGCAAAATATTACGGCCTCATTAGGTATGTACTTTGGTGTCTCTATTATATTTAGCGTGTTACACGTTGGTATTATGGTAGGGGTTCGTAAATTCATATATTTGTTGAATGATGGGTCTTACAACTTTGGACTTAGCTGGTTTGAGCTTATTTATGAATACCAGAAAGACGCTATAAGCTTTGTGTTTTTCATCGTACTTATCAAAGTATATCAATATGTGGTGCAGCAGTTACTAGGTGAAGCCTCTTCAATTGAAGAAAGTGAGCAGCAAACAACATCGACCATAAACCGCCTATTAGTTAAAAAGCTCGGAAAAGAATTCATTATAAAAATAGAGGATGTTGATTGGCTTGAATCATCGGGTAATTATGTAAACCTACATATAGGCTCACGTATATATCCGTTAAGGGCAACGCTTACAGCATTAAGTAAACAACTTGAAGTGCAGGGGTTTTGTAGAATTCACCGCAGCCATGGCGTAAAACTCGATAAAGTGGAGTCTATTACACCACTACCCAGTGGCGACAGTGAAATAAAATTAACTACAGGTAAAGTACTTAACTTGTCTAGACGCTATAAAGAGCAATTTAAACTTCAGCTAAAATAAAAAAGGCTACCTAAGTAGCCTCTATTGTTATTTTTTAACTGGGCGTTTCCAACCCGTTAAATTACGCTGTTTAGAGCGTGCTATTGCTAATTGGTCATCTTCAACGGTACTGGTGATCACAGAGCCTGCACCAATTGTTGCAGTTGCACCTATATTTACTGGGGCAACGAGTGATGAATTAGAACCAATAAAGGCATTATCGCCAATAATAGTTTTTGCTTTGTTAACACCATCGTAGTTACAGGTAATAGTGCCAGCGCCAATATTCACTTTTTCGCCAATTTCAGCATCACCTAAATAACTTAAGTGGTTGGCTTTAGAGCCTTTACCTAGTCGGGTTTTTTTCATCTCAACAAAGTTACCAATGTGTGAGTCTTCTTCCATTACAGCGCCTGGGCGAAGGCGAGCATAAGGACCAAGCGTACACTTATCTGCAACTGTGGCATCTTCAATCAGCGTATTAGCTTTAATAATAACGTTATCGCCAATGCTACAATTTTTAAGGACACAGTTAGGACCTATCTGTACATTGTTACCAAGCGTGACTGTGCCTTCAAAAATAACGTTTACGTCGATAAGTACATCTTCACCGGTGGTAACTGTTCCTCGCACATCAATACGCGCAGGATCAGCAAGTGTTGCGCCATTTAACATTAGCTCTTGCGCTTGCCATGCTTGGTAAGCACGCTCTAAGCCTGCAAGTTGTACGCGGTTATTTGCGCCCTCAACTTCCATTGCATGGTCTGGCTGAGCTGAAGTGATTTCTACGCCTTCACTGTGAGCCATTGCAACGATATCTGTTAAGTAGTACTCGCCTTGTGCATTATTGTTAGATAAGTTACCTAACCATGCTTTTAATAGCTTACCGTTAACAGCCATAATGCCTGTATTTACTTCGTTAATAAGTAACTGCTCTGGGCTTGAATCTTTTTGCTCAACAATACCGACTAACTTACCTCCGGCACGAAGCATTCGACCATAGCCATTTGGGTTTACCAAATTTACCGTTAATACAGCTAAACCATTTTTAGGTGTTGCGGCTAATAAACGCTCTAGTGTTGATTGTTTTGTTAGTGGTACATCACCGTATAAAATTAATACCGTGTCTTCATCATTAACATGAGAGTTGGCTTGCGCTACTGCGTGGCCAGTACCAAGTTGTTCAGCTTGAAGTACCCAATTTACATTGTTATCGGCAAGTTGTTGTTGTAATAGTTCGCCGCCGTGTCCGTAAACTAGGTTTGTAGTCGTTGCACCTAATGCCATCGCATTATCAATAACGTGCTGTACCATTGGTTTACCTGCAACTTTGTGCAAAACTTTAGGTAGAGCAGAGCGCATACGAGTACCTTTACCCGCAGCAAGAATAATAGTTGTTAGAGCCATTAAAACAATTTCCTTTTTTCGTTGTTTTAGCTAAATAAGTCTTATGTTCGATCAGAAGATTACGTAAATCACTTCTTGTGCAGATACTCAGTAGGTTAGTTTATTAGTACTGAATCTTGACTGAAAAAACACACTTAATTGAATGGCGTTATTGTAGCGAGGATTCCTGCAGGATATAAGTGTAAAAGTGTAGATAATAATCGGACTAAGGTATTTAGTGTAAATACAAAAGTAACAGGCACAAAAAAGCCCACTTATAGTGGGCTTTTTACAAACCGGATAGGCTTACTTGTGACGTAATTGCTGAATTACGCGTAACTGAGCAACTGCTTCTGCCAGTCGCGTAGCCGCTTGCTGATAATCAAACTCAACAGCTGACGAATTCGCCATATGTTCTTCAGCTTCACGTTTAGCTTTTTGTACAGAATCTTCATCTAAATCTTCACCACGAACCGCAGTATCTGCAAGAATCGTGATGTGATTTGGTTGAACTTCTAATGTACCGCCAGCAACATATATCACATCTTCGTGACCAAATTGCTTAACTAAACGTACCATACCAGGTTTAAGGGCAGTTAGTAGTGGAGCATGGCCTAGGTTTACACCCAGCTCGCCTTCACTACCAGATACTTGAATCGATTCAACAAGACCAGAGAACAAACTCTGCTCAGCGCTTACTACGTCAAGATGTACAGTCATAGCTGTCATACTACCCTCCTAGTTACATGCCTTTGGCTTTTTCTTGAGCTTCTTCGATAGAGCCAACCATGTAGAACGCTTGCTCTGGCATATCATCAAATTCACCGTTTAAGATGCCTTTAAAGCCAGAAATTGTATCTTTTAGTGATACGTACTTACCAGACGCGCCTGTAAACACCTCTGCCACGAAGAATGGCTGAGATAGGAAACGTTGGATTTTACGTGCACGAGATACAAGTTGCTTATCTTCGTCAGAAAGCTCGTCCATACCTAGGATTGCAATGATGTCTTTAAGTTCTTTATAACGCTGAAGAACTGTTTGAACGCCACGTGCTGTATCGTAGTGCTCTTGACCAATTACTTGTGGGTCAAGTTGACGTGAAGATGAATCAAGTGGGTCTACCGCTGGGTAGATACCAAGTGATGCGATATCACGTGAAAGTACTACTGTTGCGTCTAAGTGAGCAAAGGTAGTTGCTGGAGATGGATCCGTTAAATCATCCGCAGGTACGTATACCGCTTGGATTGATGTAATTGAACCCGTCTTAGTAGAAGCGATACGCTCTTGAAGCACACCCATTTCTTCAGCAAGTGTAGGCTGGTAACCTACCGCTGATGGCATACGACCAAGTAGTGCAGATACTTCTGTACCAGCAAGAGTATAACGGTAGATGTTATCTACGAAGAAAAGTACATCGCGACCTTCATCACGGAACTTTTCAGCCATAGTAAGACCTGTTAACGCTACGCGTAAACGGTTACCTGGAGGCTCGTTCATCTGACCGTATACAAGCGATACTTTATCAAGTACGTTTGAATCGTTCATCTCATGGTAGAAATCGTTACCCTCACGTGTACGCTCACCAACACCTGCAAATACTGAGTAGCCGCTGTGCTCGATTGCGATGTTACGGATAAGTTCCATCATGTTTACAGTTTTACCAACACCGGCACCACCGAATAAACCAACTTTACCACCTTTAGCAAACGGACATACAAGATCTATAACCTTGATACCAGTTTCTAAAAGTTCAACTGAACTTGATTGCTCTTCGTATGAAGGTGCTGCACGGTGAATAGACATACGGTCTTCTTCGCCGATTGGACCCGCTTCATCGATTGGCTCACCAAGTACGTTCATGATACGACCAAGTGTTGCTTTACCAACTGGAACTTGAATCGATTCACCTGTATTCATAACTAAAGCACTACGACGTAAACCATCAGTAGTACCCATAGCGATAGTACGCACTACACCGCCACCTAGCTGTTGTTGAACTTCTAGAGTCAAACCAGCTAAATCGCCATCTGTTACTCTTAGTGCGTGGTATACCGCTGGCACGCTATCTTGTGGAAATTCAATATCCACAACGGCGCCGATAATTTGGACGACCTTACCTAAACTCATGTCTATTCCTCTCGTTAATCTTTACCCGAAGCATTAAACTGCTGCTGAGCCAGAACAAATCTCACTAATTTCTTGTGTGATTGCTGCTTGGCGAGCCTTGTTATAAACAAGCTGTAGCTCGTCCATAAGGTCACCTGCGTTATCAGTTGCAGCTTTCATTGCAACCATACGAGCAGCCTGTTCAGAGGCAGCATTTTCTACCACACCTTGGTATGCTTGAGACTCAATAAAGCGTACTAACAAAGACTCTAAAATAGCCTCTGGATTTGGCTCGTATAAGTAATCCCATGTGTGAGCAGATACTTCTTCTTCAGCTTTTGGCAAAGGGAGTAACTGATCTATAATTGGCTCTTGCCTCATGGTATTAACGAATTTGTTATATACCAAGAATAAACGGTCTATTTTGCCTTCAGAAAATGCATCAAGCATAACTTTTACAGGACCAATAACGTCTTGTACTGAAGGTTTATCTCCTAGGCCCGCTTTTTTAGCGAGTAGTTGACCACCAAAACGTTGAAAGAAGCCAGCTGCTTTACTACCTAAAGTAGCAAATTCAGCATCAACACCTTTTTCTTTCCACGCTTTAACATCAAGTGCAACTTTCTTAAACTCGTTTGAGTTTAGACCGCCACACAGACCACGGTCTGTAGAGATAACAATATAACCAACTCGTTTCACTTCACGATCTTTTAAGAACGGGTGAGTAAAATCAAGATTTGCTTGAGCAACACGACCAATTACTTCACGTAATTTGTCAGCGTATGGACGGCTTGAAGCAACGCGTTCTTGCGCCCTTTTCATTTTAGACGCAGCAACCATTTCCATTGCGCTAGTGATCTTTTGAGTATTTTTAATACTCCCGATCTTGCTTTTAATCTCTTTTCCGCTGGCCATGACTCTCTCTCCGAATCAAGGTGTGCTTTAGTTTCCTAAAGCGCACCATTAATAACTAAATTACCAAGTTTGCGTAGACTTGAACTTCGTTAGAAGTTCTTTAAGCTGCGCTTCGATCTCGGCATTCAAGTTACCAGTTTCATTGATTTGAGCCACAAGCTCTGCGTATGTGCTATTTGCATACGAAAGTAAAGCTGCTTCAAAGTCACCGATTTTCGCGATTTCGATGTCTTGAAGGAAGCCTTTTTCAGCAGCAAATAACGACAAAGACATATCAGCAACAGACATTGGCGCGTACTGTTTCTGCTTCATTAGCTCTGTTACACGCTCACCATGCTCAAGTTGAGCACGAGTTGCATCATCAAGGTCAGACGCGAACTGCGAGAACGCAGCTAATTCACGGTACTGAGCTAGGGCTAGACGAATACCGCCACCTAGTTTCTTAACGATTTTAGTTTGTGCAGCACCACCAACACGCGATACCGAGATACCAGCATTTACTGCCGGACGGATACCTGAGTTGAATAAGTCAGTTTCTAAGAAGATCTGACCATCGGTGATAGAGATAACGTTAGTCGGTACGAACGCAGAAACGTCGCCGCCTTGAGTTTCAATGATTGGCAATGCCGTCAATGAACCAGTTTTACCTTTCACTTCACCATTAGTGAACTTTTCAACGTAATCTGCGTTTACACGCGATGCACGCTCTAAAAGACGAGAGTGAAGGTAGAATACGTCACCTGGGTATGCTTCACGGCCTGGTGGACGCTTAAGTAGTAATGAAATTTGACGGTAAGCAACTGCTTGCTTAGACAAATCATCATATACGATTAATGCGTTTTCACCACGGTCACGGAAGTATTCACCCATAGTACAGCCCGCGAACGGTGCTAAGTACTGAAGTGCCGCAGATTCAGAAGCAGATGCAACAACTACGATAGTATTTGCTAGTGCACCATGCTCTTCTAATTTACGAACTACGTTTGCAATAGTAGATGCTTTTTGACCAATCGCAACGTACACACACTTAACGCCTGTGTCTTTTTGATTGATGATTGCATCGATTGCTAGTGCAGTTTTACCTGTTTGGCGGTCACCAATGATAAGTTCACGTTGACCACGACCAACTGGAATCATCGCATCAATAGATTTATAACCAGTTTGAACTGGCTCATCTACAGATTTACGCTCGATTACACCTGGTGCAATTTTTTCTACAGGTTCAAACCCGTCGTTATCTAGAGCGCCTTTACCATCGATTGGAGCACCTAGTGTGTTTACAACACGACCAAGTAAACCAGGACCAACAGGAACTTCTAAAATACGACCAGTTGTATATACTTTTACGCCTTCAGTAAGGTCAGCGTACGGACCCATTACTACTGCACCAATTGAGTCGCGCTCAAGGTTTAGTGCGATAGCATAACGGCTGCCAGGAAGCTCAATCATTTCACCTTGCATACAGTCAGCAAGACCGTGGATGCGGATGATACCGTCAGTAACAGATACAATAGTACCTTCGTTACGAGCTTCACTTACAACTTCGAACTTCTCAATACGTTGTTTGATCAGATCTGAAATTTCAGTGGAATTAAGTTGCATGCTCTTTTTCCCAATTACGATTGTAGTGTTGTAGCTAAGCGGTTTAATTTACCGCGAATAGTACCGTCGATTACAGTGTCGCCAGACCTAATAATAAGTCCACCAACCACTGACGCGTCTTCACTACAATTCAGCTTAACTTTGCGTGCGAAACGTTTTTCAAGTGCCGCTACCAATGACTCTTGTTGCGCAGCAACAAGAGGAGTTGCAGAAATCACATCTACTTCGATTTCTTTATCGTATTCTGCTTTAAATTCAGCAAATAACTGTGCAACTTCAGGTAGAGCTGTCAAACGTCCATTTTCAGCCATCACCTTAACTAGGTTCTGACCTTGTTCGTTGAGCTGCTCAGCACAAAGTTGAATAAATAATTCAGCTTGTGCAGTAGCTGTAGGCATACTCGCTAAAACAGACGATGCTTGCTCATTGCTGGCTACATGGCCTGCAAAGAACAACATATCATTCCAGCTTTCTAGAGTGCCTTTCTCAACGGCAAGTTCAAAAGCCGCTTTAGCGTATGGGCGAGCGATAGTAGTCAAATTAGACATGCTCATACCCTCCTAATTACAGCTCAGCGACAAGTTTTTCAACGATGTCACTATGTGCGGCTTGATTAATTTCACGCTCTAAAATACGTTCTGCGCCAATCACTGCCAGAGTTGCTACTTGCTTACGTAGTTCTTCTGTTATGCGATTACGTTCAGACTCAACTTCAGAGTGCCCTTGAGCAATGATACTTTCACGCTCTTGTTGACCACGAAGTGTTTCTTCGTCAACAATTAGCACTGCACGCTTTTTAGCTTGATCAATGATATCAGCCGCTTGAGCTTTTGCATCTTTAAGCTGTTCAGCAGCTTTCTTTTGCGCAAGTTCTAAGTCTTTTTCGGCTCTATCAGAGGCAGCTAAACCATCTTCGATTTTTTTCTGGCGAGCTTCAATTGCACCGTTTAGTGGTGGCCATACGTATTTCATACAAAATAATACGAACACCGTAAACGCAATCAATTCACCGATAAGAGTGGCGTTTAAATTCACAACCGCTCCTCCTTAAATAGTAAGCTGTTCAAAGAATAAAATTAAAGTACGAACAACAATACCATAGCGATACCAACACCAATCATTGCTACAGCATCGATTAGACCAGCAAGGATAAACATTTTAACTTGTAGCGAAGGTGCAAGCTCAGGTTGACGCGCACATGCTTCAAGGAATTTACCGCCCATGTTACCAAAACCGATTGCTGTGCCGATTGCACCAAAACCGATTAGTAAAGCTACTGCGATGTATTTTAAGCCTGTTAATAATTCTAAAGCTTCCATTTATTTCTCCAAAGTTTCAATTGTAAAGTTAAAAGTAAAAGTAAAATTGTAAATCTAAAAATTAGTGATTATCTGAACTTGCCATGCTTAGGTATACAATCGTAAGCATCATGAATAAGAATGCTTGTAATGTAATAACTAGAATATGGAATACTGCCCAAACAAAGTGCAACGGTAGTTGCATAAAACCGATAGCGCCGATCAAAATGAAAATCAACTCACCAGCATATAAGTTACCAAACAAACGTAGTGCTAATGAAAACGGTTTAGAAACGAGTGCAATCAGTTCAAGTAATAAGTTAAATGGTATCAAAATAATTTGAACGAACACGTTATTTGAGTTGAACGGATGAAGCGTTAACTCTTTAATAAACCCGCCAATACCTTTTATTTTGATTGAAAAGCCAACCATTAGTATAAATACACCCAGCGCTAGCGCTGAAGTCATATTAATGTCAGTCGTTGGTACAATTTTCATGTACACATCGTGTGAATCCATACCAAATGCAGTCTCACCAACGAAACCTGCAAATGCTGGAAGGAAATCAACTGGTATTAAATCCATTAAGTTCATTAAGAACACCCAAACGAAAATCGTTAAGGCTAATGGTGCAATAAGCTTGCTTTTACCATGGAAAGTATCGCGTACGTTGTCACCAACAAATTCTACGATTATTTCAATAAAACACTGAAATTTTCCAGGTACACCTAGTGTTGATTTTTTAGCGGCACTACGAAAGATCCATAAAAATATAAGACCTAAACCGATAGACCATGCAAGGGTATCTATATGCCATGTCCAGAATCCACTGTCCGTACATGCTTTATTGAAGGCGAGACCTGTATCGGTCGAACACATCTTAGCATTGGTCAAATGGTGCTGGATATGGCCAGATAGAGTAACTTCTTCTGCTGCCATGTTATATCC
This sequence comes from Pseudoalteromonas sp. NZS37, assembly GCF_015864265.1. Classification (NCBI taxonomy): domain Bacteria; kingdom Pseudomonadati; phylum Pseudomonadota; class Gammaproteobacteria; order Alteromonadales; family Pseudoalteromonadaceae; genus Pseudoalteromonas; species Pseudoalteromonas sp. NZS37. The sequence continues at coordinate 12,999 of NZ_JADYXL010000015.1, forward strand.
CAAAAGTTAATGTTTAAAAAAAACGGGTGCGAACAATCCAGTAAAGAGCGCCAGTATATAAGTACTAAAAAAGGGTAATAAAATTACCGGAAAATGCTTCAGTACTAGCGCAAACAATACAATTGTTAGCATAAACTTTAATCCGTTGCCGCGTTTCAACGAGGCATACGCTTGATTTGCTCGACTTGCACCCATATATCTGAATGCATAAAGTGCAAATACAAAGTGCGGAAGTACTGCTACAGCTCCACCAGCGAGTGATGAAAGCGAGGCATTGACTCCCGAACTAAAAAAAATAATTACAGCAGCAACTAATGCTACAACACCCTGAAGGCAAATTAACTTTAATACGGCAAGTCGATATGGACTCGCTAACTTATCAGTCACGTTTAGTTAACCTTTATTGCGTTCTAATTGTTAGGGTGTGAAAACTGGCGAAATTATACTTAATCCTGCCAGTTTTGCAACTTGAGTAGATGCTTTGTAACACGAAATAGCTACAAATGTCCCTTTTTAGACATGTAGAAAACTAATGGTGGGTATTGTCGTGATTGATACGATTTAAAATGCCGTCAAGTTCATCTAGGTTAGTATACGAAATAACCAGTTTACCTTTGCCTTTTTTATTGTAGTTAATCTCTACTTTAGCACCTAGATTTTCAGCGAGTTGTTGTTCTAACTGCTTAACATCTGGATCTTTTTCGGTTATTTCTTTAGCAGGTAAAGGTTCTAAAATTGAACGTACGAGCTTTTCAGTTTCTCGAACTGTTAATGCTTTAGCTACAGCTAAACGAGCAGCATCTGACTGCGCTTCACCTTCAAGGGCTAACAGGCAACGAGCATGCCCCATTTCAATATCGCCATGCTCTAACAGAATTTTTACATCACTATTTAAGTTATTTAAACGCAGTAAGTTAGTTACAGTCGTACGTGATTTACCCACCGCATCTGCTACTTGCTGATGTGTTAATTCAAATTCTATTAGCAAACGATTAAGTGCAACCGCTTCTTCCATGGCATTTAAATCTTCACGCTGAATATTTTCTATCAGTGCAATAGCAACAGCTGCTTCATCAGGTACATCTTTAATAATACAAGGTACTGTTTCAAGCTTAGCTATTTGCGCTGCGCGCCAACGACGCTCACCAGCAATAATTTCAAAGCTATTATGTGCAATAGGGCGCACAACAATGGGTTGAATAATACCTTGTGAGCGAATAGAACTAGCAAGCTCTTCTAGCGCCTCTTCAGACATGTCTTTACGAGGTTGGTATTTACCAGAGTGTAAAAACTCTATTGGGAGTTTTTGTAATTCACTATTATTAGCCGCGGCATTTTGCACAGCCTCAGAAACGTTTGATGTGTCTTGTTCCTTGCTTGCGCTCGGTGCAGGCTTTGACGAACTTAAAAGTGCATCGAGTCCTCGGCCTAAACCTCGTTTTTTAGCAGACATGTTATTTTTTTACCTCAAAGTTAGGCGACAACGGACGCTGTTTTTTCTTTTCTGCGTAACATTTCACCAGCGAGTGCTAAATATGCTTTAGCGCCACTTGATGCCCGGTCATAGTACATAGCAGGAGTACCAAAACTAGGTGCTTCAGCTAAACGAACATTACGCGGGATCACCGTACGGTATACTTTATCGCCAAAATGTTGTTTTAATTGTTCTGATACATCATTTGCCAAACGGTTACGCGGGTCGTACATAGTACGAAGTATGCCTTCAATTTGTAAGCTAGGATTCACTAACTTAGCAAGCTGCGTAATCGTATCCATTAATGCGGTTAACCCTTCAAGTGCATAATACTCACACTGCATTGGCACTAAAATAGAATCAGCTGCGGCCATTGCATTAACAGTTAACATATTTAGAGAGGGTGGACAGTCGATAAAAATAAATTCGTACTGGTCCTGAATTTTTTCAAGTGCATTACGTAAACGCACTTCACGGGCAAATAATTCCATCAATTTAACTTCTGCAGCGGTTACATCACCGTTTGCAGCAATCATATGGTATTCACCAGACGTTTCTTTAATGATAACGTCTTCTATAGGTTTATCTTCAATAAGTAGGTCGTAAATAGTTGGCACGTCGCCATATTTATCTACGCCACTACCCATAGTCGCATTACCTTGCGGATCGAGATCAATTAACAGCACTTTACGTTTCGTTGCAGCCATAGACGCAGCGAGGTTAACAGCGGTTGTAGTTTTACCCACTCCACCTTTTTGATTTGCTAATGCGATGACTTTTGCCACGGTGTCTCTGATCCCTAGTCTTTAGAAAGAATAATTAAATGTCGTTGTGCATCTAAATTAGGTACTTCTAATGCAATTTTTTGCTCAAACTTAACGCCTGCAGGTAGTGACTCTAGCTCTTCGCTAGGGAACACGCCTTTAAGTGCTATAAATTTACCCGAATGATCGATTAAGTGCGAACACCAGTCAACCATATCTTGTAATGAAGCAAAAGCACGACTTAGTACGCCGTCTAATTTAACACTTGGTTGATATTCTTCAACTCTTGACTGAACCGGGGTTACATTATCAAGACCAAGCTCATGTTTAACATGCATTAAAAATCGTACACGTTTACCTAAGCTATCTAATAACACAAAATGTGTATTAGGTAATGCAATTGCTAATACGATACCCGGTAATCCAGGACCCGTTCCAACATCAATATAATGATGACCGGGTAAGTGAGGCGCAACAACTAAGCTATCCATTATATGCTTAATCATCATTTCTTCAGGTAAGCGTACTGAGGTTAAGTTATAAGCCTTATTCCACTTATTCAATAACTCGACGTAACGAACTAGCTGTTGCTGTTGTTTTTCTGTTAGCGCAATATCAGTTTGCGCTAACAATGTAGTTAATTGTTGCTGTAACACTATGTACCCTTACCATTACGCGGATTTGCGTAATAAGCCTTGCTTCTTCAGATACACTAATAATAGCGAAATCGCCGCTGGGGTGATACCAGAAATACGCGATGCTTGACCAATAGTGTCAGGACGCGACTCAATAAGCTTGGCAACTACCTCATTTGACAAACCAGATACGGTTTTATAATCAAACTCTTTTGGTAAAATTGTTTGCTCATGACGAAGCTGTTTGTTGATCTCATCCTGTTGACGCGCAATATAACCTGCGTACTTAGTATGGATCTCAACTTGTTCAAGTGCCGCTTTGTTTGTAAATTCAGATCCTAATCCTTCTATAGCCATAAGATCGTTATAACGAATCTCTGGGCGACGAAGTAATTCTTCTAAACTTGCTTCACGTGTAAGCGGTGTTTTCAGTAATGCATTTACTTGATCTACAACGGCGTGATCTTTATGAATCCACGTATCTTTAATGCGTTGCTTCTCTTTTTCGATTACTTCCATTTTTTCGTTAAATGCCTGCCAGCGTTCGTCATTAACTAAACCTAGTTCACGGCCTTTTTCAGTTAAACGAATATCAGCATTATCTTCACGAAGTAATAAACGATATTCGGCACGACTGGTAAACATGCGGTATGGTTCTTTTGTACCCAGTGTTGCTAAGTCGTCGATTAATACACCAACGTAAGCTTCATCACGACGTGGTGTCCAAGAATCTTTGCCTTGCACTTTTAGTGCAGCATTCATACCTGCAATTAAGCCTTGTGCACCCGCTTCTTCATAGCCGGTAGTACCGTTAATTTGACCCGCAAAAAATAAACCTTCAATAAATTTAGTTTCTAAAGATTGTTTTAAATCACGTGGATCAAAGTAATCATATTCAATTGCGTAACCAGGTCGACAAATATGTGCATTTTCAAAACCTGTAATCGATTGTACAATTTCAAGTTGTACATCAAACGGTAAACTAGTCGAAATACCATTTGGATATAATTCGTATGATGTTAAACCTTCAGGCTCAACAAATATTTGATGTTTATCTTTATCCGCAAAACGAACAATTTTATCTTCAATTGAAGGGCAGTATCGTGGACCAATACCTTCAATAACACCTGAGTACATAGGTGAGCGATGTAAGTTTTTACGAATAACATCATGTGTTTTTTCGTTTGTGTAAGTTATGTAACACGGTATCTGTTGTGGGTGATCTGATTGTTTACCCATAAACGAAAACACAGGAGTTGGTGTATCACCAGGCTGTGCTTCCATTTTTGTAAAATCAACAGTACGTGCATCAATACGTGGAGGTGTACCTGTTTTTAAACGATCAACTCTAAATGGATGTTCACGTAAGCGATCAGCTAAAGCGATTGAAGGAGGATCGCCTGCACGACCGCCTTTATAATTTTCTAAACCAATATGAATTAAGCCGCCTAAAAAAGTACCCACGGTTAAAACAACACTTGGTGCACTAAAACGTAAACCCATTTGAGTTACTACGCCAGTAACACGATCGTTTTCAACAATAAGATCATCACATGATTGTTGAAAAATCTTAAGGTTATCTTGGTTTTGTAATGTTGTTTGAATAGCCGCTTTGTACAAAGCGCGATCTGCTTGTGCTCGAGTAGCACGAACAGCAGGTCCTTTTGAAGAATTTAGTGTACGAAATTGGATCCCGCCTTTATCAATGGCCTGTGCCATTGCACCACCAAGCGCGTCGATCTCTTTTACCAAATGACCTTTGCCAATCCCACCAATTGCTGGGTTGCAAGACATTTGACCAAGGGTATCCATATTGTGAGTCAGTAGCAGGGTATTCATCCCCATACGGGCAGCTGCTAATGCGGCTTCAGTGCCAGCATGCCCACCACCTACTACGATAACGTCAAAATTTTCGTGAAAAATCATTAATGGGATCCTACTTAAATCAAACCGGTAAACTTCAAAAGGGAGCGTATTCTACCTAGAAATTGGCAGAAGATAAATGATTAAACAAAGGGCAAGATCTAAGTATGTGATCTCTAATAATATAAAGGATCTTTTAAAGAGATCTTTTATTACTATTACTACTACTGATCGACTTTTCTGTTGATAAGGTTTAGATCTTCATTTAAAACATGAAATTAGATCAGATCTAAAGGTGTTAATATGATCGGATCATCCAGCAAATAAGCTCTGATCAAAAAGGCACTTTATGCACAGGGTTGAATCAGCTGGATCTTATCCAATGGATAAGCATGCTTTAAAACGCAGTTTATTCAATCTTTATCCACAAAACCTATTAAATTATTAGTAAATTGTGGGTAACTTTATATATAACTTTTTACTTGATCTATCTATTTTATGCCTGTTTGAGCTATCCAAGAGTCTAACCATGTTAATGCAGTGTCTTCTGGTAGTGCTTCATCGAGAATATTAAGCTCTAAACGTTCTGCTACTTTTATAGCGCCTTTTTGAGTTAATAAGGCATCTATATTACGTCCTGCTAGGTTATAAGTGTCATAACTAGTATCGCCTAAAGCGATTACTGAATATTTTAATTCAGATAAATCATCTTCTTGAGTTACATCTTCAACAAAACTAATAAGATTTTCAGGGTAATCACCTGCACCATAAGTTGATGTGCAGATTAACCAAATGGTATTTTGCTGATCAATATCGCTAAATTCAGGTTGATCATGTAGTTGCGTAGTAATACCAAGGTTATTAAGCGCGTCGCTTAATTGCTCTGCAACATACTCGGCTGATCCCATTTGGCTGCCGACAATAAGATTTACTGAACTCATGAATATTAGTGATCACATTGGTTTTAATTGCCGCCTATGATAACTGAGTGAGGATAACAGTAAAGTTAAGAGTGCTTTTTTGTATAACTATTTTTGCGGTAATTTTACACTCATTCAAAATTTTGTCTTTAAGTTGTTGATAATATAGTGTTTAACAAATTATCTTTAAATGTAATCTTCTGATCAAGTTGTTGATAACAGTGGGGAAAGCTCTGCTTAAACTGTTTTTTTAGGTTGTTTTATATTCGCTAAGTTATTGATATTACTTGTCAGTAAAGAATTAAATTGTAAATATCTCAATTAAAAATACATGTTGATCATAATGTGGATATAAAGCCTGTTGATAACCTTAAATTTAGATCGAAAATAATTTTTAAAAATGATCTAATAAAGCAGATCTAATGAAATTAATTAAAAATAAGTTCATAAATAGATAAATTACAATTGATCATGAGGTTTTTGCAGCTGATTTACCTAGTTTTGGTATTTATTTGAGCTGAAAATTAGGTATTGTGGATAAGTGATCTCGGTATTTTTAATTTTATGCGAATTTAGAGCTGCTATTTTTATTAATTTTGCTGGTGGAGTAAGCAGATCAAAAGTTTTGAATACTTAGCAGTTGAGTTATTTTATTTAAAAATCACAGTGATCATCAAATTATATGTTGTCAAAAGTAAGCTTTTTAGAGTACTAATCAGTGTTTTTTAGCTCTCTAATTGAGCGAATAGCATCATCTTTTGCGTGTATGAGGTGTGTTTTAGTGCATTTTTGTGAGCTAAAGTAAGTATAAGGAAGCCATTTATAACTACTTTTTGTATGACATATAACGCTATTAAAGCGTGCGGTTGTTTGAAAAGGCATCAGTTTTAGCCTTAATAATAGGTGTAATTTGTGCTATTAATTCCCCCAATAAGCACTCTCAGTATTGCCTACTCTATATAATCTGACCTCTCTTAGCACGTAACAAAGGTAGTTTTGGATATGATTTTATTGGCAGTAATTTGCAGGCATCAGGTGTATAAATACATATTTTACAGCAGAATATTTTACATAAAAAAAGAGCACTTAAGTGCTCTTATAATAAAAATATATCTGTAATAGGGTGTTTATTTACCAATACAAAACGAGCTAAATATTTTGCCAAGTAAGTCGTCTGAGGTAAATTCACCGGTTATTTCATTCAAATACTGCTGTGTTAAACGCAGTTCTTCAGCGAGTATTTCACCAGCAATGTGCATTTCTAACTGTGTTTTACCCGTTTCTAAATGATACGCAGCACTTTCTAGTGCATCCAAATGACGACGGCGCGCCATAAAGCCACCTTCTGTTGCACCTTGAAAGCCTATACAAGCTTTTAAATGCTCGCGAACAAGTTCAATACCGTCAGCATTTTTAGCACTTAAGCTGATAACCGGGTATTGTTGCTCTTGCTCCATTCCGACTATGTCGCCCGATAAATCAGCTTTATTTCTGATGACCGTAACCCCCATACCTTCTGGTAATTTTGCCATAAATTCAGGCCAAATTTTGTGCGGGTCAGTATCTATAGTATCAGTGCCATCAAGCATAAATAAAACGCGGTCGGCTTGGTTTATTTCATCCCATGCACGCTCAATACCTATTTGTTCTACTCTGTCTGGGCTTTCACGAAGGCCTGCGGTATCTATAATATGCAGTGGCATACCATCTATATGTATATGCTCTCGTAGTACGTCGCGAGTGGTACCGGCTATTTCTGTTACGATTGCGGCTTCACGACCGGCTAGAGCGTTAAGCAGGCTTGATTTACCCGCATTAGGGCGACCTGCAATAACAACACGCATACCTTCGCGCATGATACTGCCTTGCTTGGCTTGGTTGGTTACAGTGTTAAGCTGAGTAATAATCGCGTCTAAGTCGCCTGACACTTTACCATCTGATAGAAAATCAATTTCTTCATCAGGAAAATCTATTGCCGCTTCTACATACATGCGTAAGTGAATTACTTTTTCTACGAGTGTTTCTATGTGCTTAGAAAACTCACCTTGGAGAGACTGTAGGGCGCTTTTAGCGGCTTGCTCGCTCGTAGCATTAATTAAGTCGGCGATGGCTTCTGCTTGTGTTAAATCAAGCTTGTCATTCATAAATGCGCGCTCAGAAAACTCGCCAGGCTTTGCTAAACGAACGCCCTCTATTTTACTAATTTCTTTAAGTAACATATCCAGTACTACAGGACCGCCGTGGCCTTGTAATTCAAGTACGTCTTCACCAGTAAATGAGTTAGGACCTGCAAAGTAAATGGCAATACCTTGATCAAGTTGCTCGCCAGCAAGGCTTTTAAATGGCACATAATCGGCGTAGCGAACTTTAGGTATTTTACCTACTACTTTTTCGGCGACACTTTTAGCAAGGCTACCTGAAACGCGAATAATACCAACACCACCACGCCCTGGTGCTGTTGCTTGTGCTGCAATTGTATCTTGATTGATCATGCTATTAATTTGCCAACGATGAGTAACTTTATGCCCGTATTGTAACCTATCGATTTATTTGTAGCGAATAGCTGTGGTGAAAAACAGGCAATAAAAAAGGCGACCGAAGTCGCCTTTATATAAGTAGGAGCTTAGTTAGCCTCTTACTTTAATTCCTTTCTTTTCCATGCCACGGTAGATGATTAACATCTGGACAATAGAAATAAGGTTAGACACTAACCAGTAAAGAACTAAACCAGATGGGAACCATAAGAAGAATACAGAGAAGATAACCGGCATAAAGGTCATCATTTTTTGCTGCATTGGATCAGTAACCGTCATAGGTTGTAGCTTTTGCGTCACAAACATACTCGCACCAAATAATATTGGCAATACGTAGTACGGGTCTTTCGCAGAAAGGTCAGTTAACCAAAAAATGAATTCAGCATGGCGAAGTTCAGTAGACTCTAAGAATACGTAGAACAAGGCTAAGAAAATTGGCATTTGTAGCAAAATAGGGAAACAGCCACCCATTGGGTTAACTTTTTCTTTTTTGTACATTTCCATAGTTGCTTGGCCGAACTTTTGACGGTCATCACCAAACTTTTCTTTAAGGGCTGCCATTTTAGGCTGTAGGGCACGCATTTTTGCCATTGAAGTGTATTGCGCTTTAGTAAGTGGATACATTAACGATTTAACGATAATAGTGATGGCAATAATTGCTACACCCCAGTTACCTAAAATGCTGTGTAGCCATTTTAGCAATACAAATAAAGGTTGCGAGATAAAAAATAACCAACCGTAATCTACGGTTAGGTCTAGGTCTGGGTGAATCGCTTCAAGAATATCTGACTCTTTCGGGCCCATATAATAAGTAGCAGTTAGTATTTGCTCACTACCAGCTTGAATATTTACAGCGGGATCTTTAGCACCAATAATAGCGGCATTACTTTTTGTAATTAAGCTATAAAGTGTATTTGATTGATCTTGCATTGGAACCCAAGCACTTACAAAGTAATGTTGAATAAAGGCAACGTAACCACCTTGTGTGCTTTTATTTAGGTTTTTATCAGCCATATCTGAAAAACTATACTTTTCGTATTTTTCTTCATCAGTACCGTATGCTGCACCTAAATAGTTTTGATCAACCATGCTACCTTTTTCTTGTACGGTACGCTTAATTTGCGTGTATAGCTGTACTTGAAGAGGTGCGCTGGTAGTGTTGTTAATTTTGTATTCTAGGCCTACGTCATACTGACCTTTTTTGAATACATACGTTTTAGTAAAACTAACACCATTACTATCGGTAAACTGAAGTGGAACGCGAAGCTCATCACCCGTTAAGGTATATGACTTTTGTTCGGTATTGTAAGTAGGGCGACCGTTAGCTGATGCGTCAGGGCCATTTAAGCCAATTAAGCCACTTTGTGAAAAGTATTGTTTGCCACCATCAAGCTGACCAAGAAGCATATAAGGCGTGTCACTGCCTTTTGTCTCTTCGTATTGAAGAAGGTCTGTTTCAACAATGTCACCGCCTTTGGTGTCAATTTTAACTTTAAAAACGTCAGTTGTAATTTCAATAACTGAACGCTTAGCTAAAGTTGCTGAAGCAGGTAACTCTGAATCTGACGATGAAGGAATATAATCATCCGACTCTGGTGAATTTGCTTGTAGTGTTTGTGTTGTGGCACTTGGATCGACTTTAGGCTTGTTGTAATCATTATCCCATTCTTGGAACAATAAAAACGACACTAGCATTAGGCCAATTAATAAAAACGTGCGTTGCGATTCCATAACAGCTCTTATTTCTCGTGTTGGTGGTTAATATGGGTTAATTTTTCAGGAACGGGGTCGTCTCCGCCTGAATGTAAAGGATGGCATTTTAATATGCGTTTTAAAGCTAACCAACTACCTTTTACCGATCCATGCAATTTAATTGCTTGAATAGCATAACTAGAACAGGTTGGATTAAAACGACAATGCGGACCTAACAGCGGGCTAATCCACTTTTGATAACCGCGGATAAATAACACTAAACAAAAAGTTGGTAAAGCAACAAGTGGTTTAAGTAACCTCATGATGTTTATGCCCCTACTTAAGTTTAGTGAGATAGATATCATGTATTTAAAGACTCAATTAGAAAATTTAAATGCATGATTAAAAGGTGAGCTAAAGATACATTAATTAACCCTGCAATTCTATTGCAATTAGGTTTGTTTGTTAGATTTAGCTGATTTGTTTGGGCGTTTCTTAAAAGGTGGTGGTTTAGGTGCACCTGGTTTACAGCGTTCGTTAATTTTTCGCCATAATTTAGTAAGTTGTTTGGTTATTTCTTCATTAGACTGCTCATCAATACCATTTTTAACCATAAGCACAATATCAATATTATCGATGCTGTGTTGATTTAAACGAAAACTTTCGCGAGCGAGACGTTTAATACGGTTTCGTTGGCATGCCTTTTTTACACGTTTTTTAGCAACAGTAAGACCTAACCTAGGTTTATCTTGGTCATTTGGTTTAGCTAATAGAGTAAAGAAAGGAGTTGCAGCCCGAGCGGGTTCATTAAATATGCGAGAGTAATGCGAGGGAGTTAACAGACGTAACTCCCTGCCAAAGCTAAAGTCTTCCACTTATAAATTAAGCAGAAAGAACTTTGCGGCCTTTAGCGCGGCGACGTGCTAATACTTTACGGCCATTTACAGTTGCCATGCGAGCACGGAAGCCGTGTGCACGTTTGCGTTTTAAAACGCTAGGTTGAAAAGTTCTTTTCATAACAATCTCATCCGATCGGTTAAAGTTAAAACATCCTATACAGGTCGCGATCCTGGCATAGGTGCCATTGCGAGCGCGAGATATTATAGAGTAAGTAATGTAAAGTCAATCATAATTACGTTAAGGGTATATAACCCACCTACTACTATATAAGAGATCATATAAGGCGATCTGTTAGGATCATCATAAATAAGAAGTTTTCCACAGCCCCTGTATAAAAAGTGAATAAAAGCGGGGGAAAAGTAAATTGGATCGTAAATTTGGTTCGCGATCTTGGTGTTATTTTGTTATGATCTCCTCTCAGGATCTAAAATAAAAACTGTTTTAAATCAGCTTGTTAATGATTTTATACATCGATATCAACAATTTTATAAAAATCAATCTTTTACTTGTGGATAAAGTGTCTTCATAATACGCGGTCTTGGGTCGCTTATTGGACCATTTGAACGCAATAAATGTATGATTTATAATCATTAATGATGTGCGGGAATAAAAATTATATCTCTGGGAGTTTAACTGTGTATCTGTCGGTTTGGCAAAGTTGTTTATATGTATTGCAAGATGAGCTGCCTTCGCAGCAATTCAGTATGTGGGTAAGACCGCTACAAGCAGAAAGTACCGAAGATACCTTGACGATTTATGCACCTAATCGCTTTGTGCTTGATTGGGTGAGAGAAAAGTACCTAAATAGAATTAACGAATTACTAGTAGAGATTTGTGGTGTTGAAGCACCAAAACTACGTTTTGATGTAGGTAGTAAACCTTTATTAAATGCACAAGCTGCACCGGTTATAGAAACTCAATCGGCACCAAGTGCACATGCTTCAGCAAAACAACAGCCTCGCGAGCAAAAGCCAGTTGTTGAACCTGCACCTAAGTCAGGTTACAAATCTAACATTAAAGAAAACTATACTTTTGATAGCTTTGTTGAAGGTAAATCAAACCAATTAGCAAAAGCTGCGGCCACACAGGTTGCCGACAATCCTGGCTCTGCTTTTAACCCTGTATTTATATACGGTGGTACTGGTTTAGGTAAAACTCACTTATTACATGCAGTAGGTAATGGCATTATGGCAAATAAGCCAGATGCTAAAATTGTTTACATGCATTCAGAACGCTTTGTTCAAGACATGGTAAAGGCACTTCAAAATAATGCGATAGAAGAATTTAAGCGTTATTACCGCAGTGTTGATGCATTAATGATTGATGATATTCAATTTTTTGCTAACAAAGAGCGTTCACAAGAAGAATTTTTTCATACCTTTAATGCATTGCTTGAAGGCAACCAACAAATTATTTTAACCTCTGATCGTTACCCTAAAGAGATTGAAGGGGTCGAAGACAGGCTAAAATCGCGTTTTGGTTGGGGATTAACAATTGCGATTGAGCCACCAGAGCTTGAAACACGCGTTGCTATTTTAATGAAAAAAGCCCAGCAAAGTAAGATTAACTTACCACACGAAGTTGCTTTTTTTATTGCCAAAAAATTACGTTCAAATGTTCGTGAGCTAGAGGGTGCACTTAACCGTGTAATCGCTAATGCGAACTTTACCGGTCGTCCTATTTCAATCGATTTTGTAAAAGAAGCGCTACGCGATTTACTTGCCTTGCAAGATAAACTGGTTACCATAGACAATATTCAGCGCACTGTTGCTGAGTACTATCGAATTCGTATATCAGACCTGTTATCTAAGCGCCGCAGCCGCTCTATAGCGAGGCCGCGCCAAGTAGCTATGGCGTTATCTAAAGAATTAACTAATCACAGCTTACCTGAGATTGGTGACGCATTTGGTGGACGCGATCATACGACCGTATTACATGCATGTCGTAAGATAAAATCACTACGTGATGAAAGCCACGAAATTAAAGAAGATTACCAAAACTTAATAAGAACATTGTCATCTTAGGGCTGACTTTATTATGCAAATAACAATATCAAGACAACAATTTTTAAAGCCATTGGTGCAAGTGTCGGGCGCAATAGAGCGCAAACACACGTTGCCAATTTTATCTAACGTTTTGTTAGTGGTAGAAAACGGACAACTTTCAATGACGGGTACTGACCTTGAAATTGAACTAGTTTCTGGCGTATTTGTAGGTGATGATATTGCCGATACAAAACTAACGTTACCCGCTAAAAAGTTACTCGATATTTGTAAAAGTCTACCAGATGGTTCAGACATTACTTTAAGCTTGCAAGAGCATCAATTACTTTTGACCAGTGGTAAAAGCCGTTTTTCATTAACGACTTTATCGGCTGATGATTTTCCTAACTTAGAAGAGTGGGACGGAGAGGTTGAATTTCAACTAACTCGTTTAGAGCTTCGTAAGTTACTCGAAAGCACGCATTTTTCGATGGCAAATCAAGACGTACGTTATTACTTAAATGGTATGTCGTTTGAAGTAGATAATACCGACATAAAAACAGTAGCAACAGATGGTCACCGTTTAGCTATAGCGCAAAAGCAATTAACGCAATCGCTTAATACGCAGCGCCAGCTAATTATACCTCGCAAAGGTGTGCAAGAAATTATGCGCCTTATGGTAGCTGACGATGAATTGGTAACAATTCAGTTTGGTGCTAACCATATCCGTATTATTGATATTGAGTTTACATTCACAAGTAAACTGGTTGATGGGCGTTTTCCAGATTACCGTCGTGTATTACCACGTGGTGGCGACAAAGTAATTACAGCTAACCGAGAATGGTTACGTAATGCGTTCCAACGAGTGTCCATTTTATCTAATGAAAAGTTTCGTGGTGTACGCTTAAACTTATCAAATGGTTTATTAAAAATTACGGCCAACAATCCAGAGCAAGAACAAGCTGAAGAAGTTGTTGAAGTAAGTTACGAAGGTGCCGACCTAGAAATAGGGTTTAACGTGTCTTACGTATTAGACGTACTAAACACATTAAAAACAGAAGACGTACTATTTACATTAGCCGACTCAAACAGCAGTGCATTAATTGAAGGTGCAGGCGATGAAGAAGCAATGTACGTTGTTATGCCTATGCGTTTATAAGACTATAAATACATAATGAGCTTAAGTCATTTGAGCCTCAAATATTTTCGTAATATTGAGGCGCTGACGCTAGAACCAGTTAACGGCGTTAATATAATATATGGTGAAAATGGCAGCGGAAAAACCAGCCTTTTAGAGGCTATCTATTACCTTTCTCACGGCAAATCTTTTCGTACTCCAAAACACAAAAGTATTATCGCGCATCAGCAAGAGCAGTTTGTAATTCACGGGCGCAAAACAATACACGACTTATCTATTCCAATTGGTATTAGTAAAACCCAAACGGGTGAAACTAATTTAAAAATTCAAGGTAAGGCGAGCCGTAAAATATCCGAACTAGCTCAACTCATGCCAGTGCAAATTATTACACCAGAGAGTTATTCTTTATTTTTTGGTGGGCCTAAAGAGCGCAGAAAGTTTTTAGATTTAGGTTTGTTCCACGTGGAACATGAGTTCTTTTTTTTATGGCAATCGTTCAATAAAGTACTTAAACAACGTAATGCATTGTTAAAAACTAAGCCCAAGAATTATTTTGACCAAATTAAGTTTTGGGACAAAGAATTTGTTAGACTGGCTGAAGAAATAAATAAATTAAGATTGGCGTATATAAGTAGGTTTAAGCAGCAGTTTTTTGATAAAATGTGTGCAGAATTAACGCTTGTACGTGATTTAGAAATGACCTTTAACGCAGGCTGGAAAGAGACCGAATCTCTTGCAGATGCGTTAGAGCAAAACTTTGAGCGAGATGCTCGCCAAGGATTTACAAGTAAAGGCCCTCATAAGGCCGATTTTAGTTTTAGTGTCGCTGGCAACAGTGTGGAGAATACATTCTCACGCGGTCAATTAAAGTTACTATTGTATGCGTTAAAAGTTACGCAAAATAGCTTAATTGAGTCAGAGACAGATAAGCAATCTATATTGCTAATAGATGATCTACCTTCAGAGTTAGGCGAAGATACAAAAGAGAAAGTGGGACAATTACTTGCTCACTGCAGTTCTCAAATTTTTATCTCTTCAATTTTGTCTGAAAGTATTTCTGCTGTGGTGGAACCCATGCAACGAGAACTACAAATGTTCCACGTGAAACATGGCAACCTAATAACAAGATAAGTGGGATTAACCATGTCTGAGAATTATGACTCGTCGAGTATTAAAGTACTTAAAGGATTAGACGCAGTAAGAAAGCGTCCTGGAATGTATATTGGGGACACCGATGATGGCACAGGCTTACACCACATGGTGTTTGAGGTCGTTGATAACTCGATCGATGAAGCCTTAGCAGGTCATTGTGATGATATTTATGTAACGATTCACTTAGACGGTTCTGTCTCAGTACGAGATAACGGTCGTGGTATTCCAACTTCTATCCATGAAGAAGAAGGCGTATCAGCAGCCGAAGTTATTATGACGGTACTTCATGCCGGTGGTAAGTTTGATGATAACTCTTATAAAGTATCTGGTGGCTTACACGGTGTTGGTGTTTCTGTTGTAAATGCACTTTCAGAAAAGCTAAAACTTACAGTTCGCCGTGAAGGTAAACTTCATGAGCAGTTTTACACTATGGGTGTTCCAGATGCTCCTTTAGCTGTTATTGGTGAATCAGACACGACTGGTACAGAACTGCGTTTTTGGCCAAGTGGTGAAACATTCACAAACTTAGATTTTCATTACGAAATTTTAGCTAAGCGTTTACGCGAGCTTTCATTCCTAAATTCAGGTGTGAGCATCATTTTAAATGATGAACGTGAAGAAAATAAATCTGACCACTTTAAATACGAAGGCGGTATTCAAGCTTTCGTTGAATACTTAAACCGTAATAAAACACCTATACATAAAGGTGTATTCCATTTTACTCACGAACGTGAAGAAGATGGTATTAGCGTTGAAGTATCAATGCAGTGGAATGATGCATACCAAGAAAATATTTACTGTTTCACAAATAATATTCCACAACGTGATGGTGGTACTCACTTAGCCGGTTTTAGATCAGCGCTAACACGTACACTTAATAACTACATGGAAAAAGAAGGCTTTAACAAAAAAGCTAAAACAACCAGCAATGCTACCGGTGATGATGCCCGTGAAGGCTTAACGGCTGTTGTTAGTGTTAAAGTTCCTGATCCTAAGTTCTCATCGCAAACTAAAGACAAGCTCGTTTCAAGTGAAGTTAAGTCTGCAGTTGAACAAGCAATGGCTGAAAAATTTACTGAGTTTTTATTAGAAAACCCAACTGATGCCAAAATTGTTGTAGGTAAGATTATTGATGCCTCACGTGCTCGTGAAGCGGCGCGTAAAGCCCGTGAAATGACACGTCGTAAAGGTGCAATGGACTTAGCAGGCTTACCTGGTAAGCTAGCTGATTGCCAAGAAAAAGATCCTGCCCAATCTGAACTATATATAGTGGAAGGGGACTCTGCTGGCGGATCAGCCAAGCAGGGACGTAACCGTAAAAACCAAGCTATTCTTCCGCTTAAAGGTAAAATCTTAAACGTAGAAAAAGCACGTTTTGATAAAATGTTATCTTCGCAAGAAGTAGCAACACTAATTACTGCATTAGGATGTGGTATTGGTCGTGACGAATATAACCCTGAGAAATTACGTTACCATCGCATTATAATCATGACCGATGCGGACGTGGATGGTTCTCACATTCGTACGTTACTATTAACATTCTTCTATCGCCAAATGCCTGAAATTGTAGAACGCGGCTATATTTACATTGCTCAACCACCACTTTATAAAGTGAAAAAAGGTAAGCAAGAGCGTTATATTAAAGATGACCCTGCATTAGTTGAATACCTAACATCGCTTGCTCTTAATGGTGCAGCGTTGTATGCAAGTACAGATGCACCTGCTCTTGAAGGTGAAGCACTAGAAGAAATCGTTCACGATTATCAAAACACAGTTAAAGTAATTGAGCGTTTAAAGCGTAAATACCCTAACACGGTAATGGAACGCTTAATTTATCAGACAGAATTGAAAACTGATGACCTTTCAGATGAAGCTAAAGTAATTGCTTGGACTAAAGTGTTGGTTGACGACCTAATTGCACGTGATGAAGATGCGACTATTTTCCATGCTGGTACAGAGCATGATGCTGAGCGTAATATGTATTACCCGGTTGTGAATATTCGTCAGCACGGTGTAGATAAAGCACACGTACTTCATTATGACTTTATTGCGTCACGTGACTACCAACGCATTGCTGTGACTGGTACTAACATCGCAAACATCCTTAGCGAAGGTGCATATATTCAACGTGGTGAGAAAACAAAACCTGTTGATAACTTTGTGGATGCTTTGGAATGGTTGATCACAGAATCGAAGCGAGGGATCTATATTCAACGCTATAAAGGACTGGGCGAAATGAACCCAAGCCAGCTTTGGGAGACCACAATGGATCCTAGTGCTCGTCGTATGTTACAAGTAACGATCGAAGATGCTGTTGGCGCGGATCAATTATTTGCGACCTTAATGGGTGACCAAGTAGAGCCTCGTCGTGAGTTTATTGAAAAGAACGCACTACGTGTAGTTAACTTAGACGTGTAAAAAATATTGCTTACATAGAAAAAGGAGCCTAATGGCTCCTTTTTTATTTTCTTCAATTACACAAACTGCTTAAAACCTGAGTGTACACACGGTATACTAAGGGTAATTTTCACGCTACTTCTTAGATAGTAAAAAGCCAAATATGCAAAAATATGACGTAAAAACCTTTCAAGGTTTGATCCTGGCTTTACAGGATTATTGGGCGCAGCAAGGCTGTGTCATTATTCAACCACTTGATATGGAAGTGGGCGCAGGGACATTTCACCCGCAAACTTTTTTAAAGTCTATTGGTCCAGAGCCAATGGCGAGTGCATACGTGCAACCGTGTCGTCGTCCTACCGATGGTCGCTACGGTGAAAATCCAAATCGCTTACAACACTACTACCAATTTCAGGTAGTTTTAAAGCCATCGCCAGATAACATCCAAGAGCTTTATTTAGGCTCTTTAGCGGCTATGGGTATCGATACACTAACTCACGAAGTTCGCTTTGTAGAAGACAACTGGGAATCACCTACGTTAGGTGCGTGGGGCCTAGGTTGGGAAATTTGGTTAAACGGCATGGAAGTAACGCAGTTTACCTACTTCCAACAAGTTGGTGGTATTGAGTGTTCACCAGTAACGGGTGAGATCACTTACGGCCTAGAGCGTTTAGCAATGTACATTCAAGGCGTAGATAGTATTTACGACTTAGTATGGGCAGACGGTCCACTAGGGCGCGTAACCTACGGCGACGTGTTCCATCAAAATGAAGTAGAGCAGTCTACTTACAATTTTGAACACGCAAACGTAGAAGACTTATTTGCTCAGTTTGATAAATGTGAAGCAGAGAGCCAAAAGTTAATTGAAGCAAACTTACCACTACCGGCTTACGAGCAAGTAATGAAAGCATCGCACGCATTTAACTTACTAGACGCACGCCACGCAATTTCGGTAACTGAACGTCAACGTTATATTTTACGCGTTCGTGCATTATCAAAAGCGTGTGCACAAAGTTACTATGACAAACGCGAAGCGCTTGGTTTCCCGCTGTGTAAGGATAAGTAAGTATGTCAGCACAAAATTTATTAGTAGAAATTGGCACAGAAGAGTTGCCACCAAAAGCACTGCGTAAATTAGCAGAAGCTTTTGCTGCAAACTTAACTGCAGAGCTAGAAACACTAGAGTTAGCACATCAAGGTGTAAGCTGGTATGCATCGCCTCGTCGTTTAGGTTTACAAGTAAAAGCGCTTGAAGCTAAGCAACAAGACAAAGAAGTTGAAAAACGCGGCCCAGCAACTAAAGCCGCATTTGACGGTGACGGTAACCCAACAAAAGCAGCAATGGGTTGGGCACGTGGTTGTGGTATTGAAGTAAAAGACGCACAAACACTCGAAACAGACAAAGGCGCATGGTTATTGCACATTGCTAAAGTTGCAGGGCAAGAAACTAAAACGCTAATGACAGGTGCAATTACTAAAGCGTTGGCTAAATTACCAATTCCTAAACCAATGCGTTGGGGCGCGAATAAAACACAATTTATTCGTCCTGTGCATACGGTAACTATTTTGTTTGGTGATGAGTTACTTGAAGGTGAGATCCTTGGTAAGAAAATAACTAACCAGCTTCAGGGTCATCGCTTTCACCACCCAGAAAAAATTAGCATAAACCATGCGGACGACGTTTTTGACGTACTTAAATCTGCTTACGTTATTGCCGATTACGAACAACGTAAAGCACAAATTCGTACGCAAATAGAAGAGGCTGCAAAAGCAGTTAATGCTGTTGTTGCAATGGATGAAGATTTACTAGAAGAAGTAACATCACTTGTAGAGTGGCCAGTTACTTTAACGGCAACATTTGAAGAAGTATTTTTAGATGTACCAGCCGAAGCGTTAATCTATACCATGAAAGACGATCAAAAATACTTCCCGTTATTAGATCAAAACGGCAAACTTTTAAATAAATTTTTGTTTGTATCTAACATAGAAAGTAAAGATCCAAGTGTGGTTATTTCTGGTAACGAAAAAGTAGTGCGCCCGCGTTTAGCCGATGCACAGTTCTTCTTTGAAACAGATAAAAAGAAAACTCTAGAAAGCCGATTAGAATCGCTTGATAGCGTATTGTTCCAAAAGCAACTTGGTACGCTTAAAGATAAGTCTCAGCGTATTAGTGAACTTGCGGGTTACATTGCTGAGCAATTAGGTGCTGATAAAGACCTAGCACAGCGTGCAGGCTTATTAAGTAAAACTGACCTAATGACTGAAATGGTAATGGAATTTACCGACGTGCAAGGTGTAATGGGAATGCATTACGCTCGCCACGATGGTGAAGCCGAAGATGTAGCCGTAGCGCAAAACGAGCAGTACATGCCACGCTTTGCAGGCGACAACTTACCTACAAACTTAATTAGCTGTGCAGTAGCTATTGCTGATAAGTTTGATACGCTGGTGGGTATTTTTGGTATAGGCCAGGCACCTAAAGGTGACAAAGACCCATTTGCTCTTCGTCGTGCTGCTATTGGTGCACTTCGCATTATGGTAGAAAAAGAGCTACCACTTGATATTTTAGACCTAGTAGCTAAATCGCAAACATTGTTTGGCGACAAGTTAACTAACTTAAATGTATCAACTGACGTATTTGAATTTATGCTAGGACGCTTCCGTGCTTGGTATCAAGACGAAGGTATTGAAGTAGACGTAATTCAAGCAGTGCTTGCACGTCGTCCGACTAAACCTGTTGATTTTGATCGCCGTGTTAAAGCCGTAAGCCACTTCCGTACATTAGACGCAGCAGAAGCGCTTGCAGCAGCTAATAAGCGTGTAGGTAATATTCTGGCTAAAAACGACATTACCAGCCAAGGTAGTGTTGATGAGAGCTTATTAAGCGACGACGCTGAAAAAGTATTAGCATCACAAGTAGCAAAATTTGCCACTGACCTTGCACCACTTTACGCAGATGGAAACTACCAAGAAGCATTAAGCCAATTGGCAGGTATTCGCGAAAGTGTTGATAACTTTTTTGACAACGTAATGGTTATGGCCGACGATGAAGCTGTTAAGCAAAATCGTCTTGCGCTGCTAAGCCAGTTAAGCGGATTGTTTTTAGGTATTGCAGATATTTCTGTTTTACAAAAATAACACCGATTAGCAATTTTAAAAGCCAGCGTTTTGCTGGCTTTTTAGTTTTCACTGTATGCAAAGGAAACCCCATTGATGATTTCTATGAAACGAATTTTAACCTTAGCAATTGCTGGTTTACTTACTGCCTGTACAAGCCAAATTTCGATTAACGATGTATTACCACAGCAAGAGCTTGACCGCACAATTTACTTACGTGGCGACTTTACACTGTGGGATGCAGAACCCCAGTATCAGTTTGCACCAGTTGGACCCGCGCTTTATCAAGCGCAAGTTAAATTTAGTACGTCTGGTAAAGTGTACGAATTTAAAATAGCCGATGCCGATTTTAGTGAAGGCTACAACTGTGGTTACAGCGATGCACAACCAGCAGGACAAAGCCTAACACT
The DNA here is from genome assembly GCF_015864265.1 of Pseudoalteromonas sp. NZS37. Lineage (NCBI taxonomy): Bacteria > Pseudomonadati > Pseudomonadota > Gammaproteobacteria > Alteromonadales > Pseudoalteromonadaceae > Pseudoalteromonas > Pseudoalteromonas sp. NZS37. The sequence goes on from NZ_JADYXL010000015.1 coordinate 33,977, forward strand.
CGGCCAGCCAGCTATCGCAGACTGTAATACTATTTATAACTACTTTAGTTTCACACCAGCAATCAAAGGCACATACATAGTAAGTATTGATTACAGTGACTACGACAAGCCACAAGTGACGATAACGAAGAAGTGATAGCTGTATTTTTAAAGCAGCCCGAGTGAATTAATGGATTTGTGACAAGGACGTTGTAGTGTTTATTCAACATTAACACCAAGGGGGGTTCGTAGGTTGGGTAGAGTGAAACGAAACCCAACATGTGTGGCGCATAAAACTATTTTGGTGGTTATTAAATACGTTGGGTTTCGTAAAACTCAACCCAACCTACGCCAGAAACTAGTTTTATAAGTATGCAACAATATCATGGATAAGTTTGACTTAAACTTGCCTTGATTACAATTAACAAAACTAATCTATACTCTTATTTATCTGTTTATTTTATAGGTAAAAATATGCGTTATAAACGTATGTTAGAGGCGGGCGCATGTTATTTTTTTACGGTAAATTTAGAAGATAGATCTCAGCATTTACTCGTGGAAAATATAGAGTTATTACGTCGTGTGTATTCAAAGGTGGCAAAAAGGCATCCAATAAAGACGATTGCAATCGTTATCATGCCCGATCACCTTCATGTTATTTGGCAATTACCAAAAGGCGATAATAATTATGCAATGCGTTGGCGGCTTATAAAATCAGGCTTTTCTCGAAAGCTTCCAGCAACAGAATTTTGTAATAAAAGTCGAATAGCGAAGGGAGAGCGTGGAATTTGGCAGCGCCGTTATTGGGAGCATAAAATTAGAGATGAAGAAGACTTAAATAACCATATTAATTATATCCACTACAACCCTGTGAAACATAAATATGTTTCTAAAGTCAGTAATTGGTCTTTTTCGAGTTTTCATCGATATGTCAAAGATTCAAAATTACCGAGTAACTGGGGGAGTGATAATAAGTTAAACGATATATACGATGAGTGAAATTATTTCGATTATTATAAGATACGTTGGGTTTCGTAAAACTCAACCCAACCTACGTTATTTTAAAGCCCTTTCTTCACCACATACCTATACGGTGCTGCTTCTGCATCTTTAGCCACCAGCGTGTGATCCATAAACGTACAAAAACTCGGAATGTCGCGAGTGGTTGATGGGTCATCAGCGGTTATTAATAACGTTTCACCATCATTCATTTTACGAATAGCAGCACGTACCATCATTACTGGCTCTGGACAGCGAAGGCCTATGGCATCTAATTGGTGATCGGGATTATCAAAGCTCATAATAAATTGACCTGTTTAATTAAAGTGATTGCTGCGTACGCGAGTGCTTAGGTATAGCAATTAATAAGTTTGGCAGTTTAACGCAATTTTAAGTGTAATTTAACTATTTTACTTATCTTAATATGCCCATTTTATTTGAAACTTTATTGCTGCAAAACACGTTATTTAATAATACGCCCGATCACATAATTCCGTAGTACTACATACTGGTGTTATAGCTGATAATTTTTACTAAATTAAAGCTAATAAAAAAGGCGAACTGAATAAAATCAGTTCGCCTTTTTAATCACCAAGATGGTTTTACATGTTTAAACTAATTAGTCTTGAACACGTTCAAATACAGTGGCAATGCCTTGGCCTAAACCAATACACATAGTTGCTAAACCGTATCGTACATTTTTGTCTTCCATTAAGTGAATAAGCGATGTGCTAATACGCGAACCCGAACAACCCAGTGGGTGACCAAGTGCGATTGCGCCGCCATTTAAATTCACTTTTTCGTCAACAACATCCATTAACCCTAAATCTTTCATTACAGGTAATGATTGTGCTGCAAAGGCTTCGTTAAGTTCTACTACGCCTAGGTCATCAATTGTAATACCGGCTTGAGCAAGTGCTTTTTTACTTGCTGGTACTGGGCCGTAACCCATAATTGATGGATCGCAACCAGCGACTGCCATTGCTTTAATGCGCGCACGAATTGGTAAGCCAAGTTCTTTTGCTTTTTCTTCGCTCATTACTAACATTGCAGATGCGCCGTCAGAAAGTGCAGAAGACGTACCGGCTGTTACCGTGCCCGATGCAGGATTAAATACAGGGCGAAGCTTTGATAGGCCTTCTACTGTTGTTTCTGGGCGAATTACTTCGTCGTCTTCAACTAATATAAGAGAACCATCTGCTGCGTGACCTTCCATTGCTAAAATTTCGCGACGAAAACGGCCTTCAACAGTTGCAGCTTGTGCACGTTGATGTGAGCGATAAGCAAATTCATCTTGTTGCTCACGGCTAATGCCATGAAGTGTTGCAAGGTATTCTGCTGTTAAACCCATTGAGCCCGATGCTTGTGCAATCGTTGTTGCAAGGCCAGGGTGAAAGTCGTTGCCGTGAGTCATAGGTACGTGACCCATGTGCTCAACACCACCAATTAGGTAAGTGTCGCCAGCGCCTGTCATTATTGCGCGTGCAGCGTCATGCAATGCTTGCATTGACGATCCACATAAACGGTTAACCGTTACAGCAGGTACGCTGTGTGGGATACCGGCAAGTAATGCTGCGTTACGTGCTACGTTAAAGCCTTGCTCTAATGTTTGCTGTACACAACCCCAATAAATATCGTCAATTGATGCTGGATCAACTGCTGGGTTGCGATCAAGTAAGCCTTTCATTAAATGTGCGCTTAAGTCTTCAGCACGTTTATGTTTGAATACACCACTTTTAGAGCGACCCATTGGTGTGCGGATACAATCTACAATTACTGGATTATTCATGATATTAACCTTCCACCTTATAGAAAACACGACCTTCTTCGGCCCACTTGCGAGTTTGCTCAGATACTTGGTAAATCGCACCTAGGTGAGCGTATTTGTCTGCTGCTGCAACAAAGTTAGCTAAACCAGTTTGATCTAAGTAACGGAACGCGCCGCCTCTAAATGGAGGGAAACCAACACCGTAAACTAATGCCATATCTGCTTCTTGCGGAGAGGCAACAATGCCTTCTTGCAAACACAGTAGCACTTCGTTAATCATTGGAATCATACAACGGTCGATGATTTCTTGTTTATCAAATTCTTTTGGTGCGTCTGTAATTGGGCTTAGTAGCTCAACTGCTGTCTCGTCATGAGACTTTTTAAGACGACCGCGACGATCTGTTTCGTATTTGTAAAAACCGGCTTTGTTCTTTTGACCAAAACGTTTTTCGTTGGCAAAAATAGTCACAGGGTCTTTATCAGCACGCGCCATACGCTCAGGGAAACCGTCAGCCATTACGCCAGTACAATGGAATGCTGTATCAATACCTACAACATCAAGTAAGTAAGCCGGACCCATAGGCCAGCCAAATACGTTTTCCATTACTTTATCTACTTTTGCAAAGTTAGCGCCTTCAACCACTAATTTGCTAAAACCTGCAAAGTAAGGGAATAAAACACGGTTTACAAAAAAGCCTGGGCAATCGTTAACAACAATTGGCGATTTACCTAATTTAAGTGCGTAATCAACTACTGCATTAATTGTTTTATCTGAGGTTTTTGCGCCACGGATAATTTCTACTAATGGCATTTTTGGCACAGGGTTGAAAAAGTGCATACCACAGAAGTTTTCTGGCTTATCTAGCGCTTGTGCTAGTAAATCAATACAAATAGTTGATGTGTTTGAAGTAAGTACCGTACCTTCTGGCATGGTTTTTTCAAGATCAGCGAGTACTGCTTGCTTAACTTTAGGGTTTTCTACAACGGCTTCAACAATAATGTTGGCACTTTGTAGGTCTGACGCGTTAAGTGTTGGCTTAATTTTGCTAAGTGTTGCCAACATTTTTTCCATTGGCATGTGGCCACGCTTAACTTTTGCGCCTAATAACTTAGACGCTTCACCCATACCTAAATCAAGCGCATCTTGTTGGATGTCTTTCATTATAATAGGTGTGCCTTTATAAGCAGACTGGTATGCAATACCGCCACCCATAATACCAGCCCCTAATACAGCGGCTTGTTTAATTTCTACATCGCTTTGTTTAGCAAATTTACGTGCTTTACCTTTAATGTATTGGTCAGCTAGGAATATACCTGTCTGTGCAGCTGCTTCTGGTGTACGTGCTAATTTAGCAAAGTTAGCGTTTTCGATTGCCATTGCTTCATCGCGAGTACAGTTTGCCGCTGCTTTAATAGTACGTACAGCCATAACCGGTGCAGGATAGTGGCCTTTGGTTTTACCCATTACCATACCTTCTGCCATAGCAAAGCTCATGCCTTGCTCAACACGGTTTAATTTAAGTGGCTGTAGTTTTACGTTACGTTTTGCTTGCCAATCTAGCTTGCCAGCAATCGCCAGTTCAAGTGTTGATACACTTGACTCTAAAAGTTTGTCAGCACTAACTACCGCGTCAAACGCACCTACTTTAAGGGCATCTGCTGCGCGGTTTTCTGCGCCTGAGGTAATCCACATCATCGCGTTATCGGCGCCAATGATACGCGGTAAGCGCACTGTGCCACCAAAACCAGGCATTATGCCAAGTTTAACTTCTGGTAAGCCCATTTTAGCTGTTTCGCTTGCCACGCGATAATCGGTAGCAAGTGCCCACTCACAACCACCTCCAAGTGCCATACCGTTTATAGCGCTTAGAGTTGGGAATGGTAAATCTTCGATTGCATCAAAAACGTCGGTTGCGTTTTTGATCCACACTACTAATTCTTCTTCAGGTTTAGTAAATGTAGGTAAAAATTCGAAGATATCGGCACCAATAATAAAGTGGTCTTTATCACTGGTAAAAATCATGCCTTTGATATCAGTATTGGCAGCTAATTCTTTTAATGCTGCTGCGCAATCTGAAAGAGTTTTTTGAGATAATGTGTTTACAGAACCTGCAACACAAAACTTAAACTCGGCGATGTTTTCCTTTAGGAAGCTAACTTCAAAGGAATCGCTTTTATATAACATTATTATTCTCCCTAGTTGACGAACTAAGACTGGTACGATGAGTTTGCATTTCAATCAGTGTGCTTGCTTTAAATTAAAAATGCAACGAAAAATTTAACTCGGTTACAATCGACTGGTTAAAATATAGCTGGTTTGGTGCTAAGGTGGTTGAAAAGTTTTTATTCACTACTTTAATTTTTATTAAAGGACATTATGAAAAAATATTTACTAAGTGTTGCGGCAGCTGCATTCATTTTCCCTCTTCACTCTGCCGAGGCAAGTATCGATAACGATGCCTTTTTAGATGCCGAAAAAAAAGTAAGGTACGGAAGTTACCAAGACTTTAAACAAGCGGTTAGTAACCTAAATCATCCGTTAAAACCGTATGTTGAAAAAACATATTGGCAACGTCACCCGAGTATTAAGCATCAGGCAGAGATAGAAGACTATTTAAATATATATCAGCATACACCGCTTGAGTGGCCTGTGCGCAAAGCGTGGTTGGAGTATTTAAAAGAGAACAATGAAAAAGCGGCGTACATACGCAACTACCGTGAAACTTCTAATACTGGGCTTACCTGTACTTATTTAGATTTTCAGCTCGACTTGGGCGCGCCTGAAAAGGCGATTCTAAATCAGGTGACCGACTTATGGGCCGTTGGTAAATCGCAACCTAATGGCTGTGATAGTTTGTTTTCTACGTGGCGTAAAAAAGGCTACATGAAAGAAGAAACGGTTTGGAAGCGTGTAACACTTGCTGCACAAGGCGGGACGCAAAGCTTATTACCTTACTTAAAAACTTTATTGCCAAGTAAGGATCGTTACTTAGCTGACTTATATTTAAAAGTGCGAAAAGATCCAAGCACGGCAGCTGGATTATATCGATATAAAAATAAGTCGGCTAAAGAAGGCCAAATAGCAATTTATGGTGTTAAGCGTTTGGTTTGGCGCGATAAAGAGCTTGCTTTAAAAGCATGGGAAAAACTAGAAAAAATATTTAAGTATAGTGATGAAGATAAAGCTGACGTGTATTACACCTTTGCGTTGTCACTTGCTTCAAGCGGGCATAAGCAAGCGAGCTTTTGGCTAAATAAAGTGCCGAAAGAGCGATTAGACAGCAAGCTTATTCAATGGCAACTGGGCAATATGCTCAAAACCCAAGATTGGGAAGGGATTGCTGCGTTTTTTACAGGTAAAGAGGATTTAAGCCTTGGCCAGCAATATTGGTTAGCTTATAGCTATGCTAAACGTGGCGAGCAGCAAAAAGCAGACGATATTTGGAAAAAAGTAGCGGCTAATCGTGATTATTACGGCTTTTTAGCAGCAGCACGTTTAGGTTTGCCCGTTGATTTAAATAATCAACCTTTAGCAGTCGATAAGGTACTTGTAGATAAAGTAAGTAATGCACCTGGCTTTAAGCGTGCAAAAGCACTTTATGATATTGAGCGCTTTACGTCGGCGCGCCGTGAGTGGAATTATTTAACGGATACGTCTAGCGATGAAGAAAAGCTAGCAGCATCACAACTATCTACCGATTTAGGTTGGCACGACAGTACTATTTTTACTTTAGCAAAAATTAAAGCATGGGATAACGTAGAGCAACGTTTTCCGTTTGCGTTTCAAGATGTTTTTGAGCGCTACAGTAAACGTAGCAAGATAGATGTTGCCTGGAGTATTGCTATTGCGAGGCGCGAAAGCTCTTTTGCGCCAGATGCACGCTCGCATGCTAATGCACGTGGTTTAATGCAGTTATTACCTAGTACTGCTGAGTATGTAAATAAAGGCAGTGTGACAAGTAGTCGTTTATATCAACCTAAAACAAATATTAGGTTAGGTACTAGTTACTTACAGTACTTAAAAAAGAAAAACCATGGCAATGAGGTGCTGGCAACAGCTTCTTATAATGCGGGTTATCACCGTATAAAGCGTTGGTTACCTGATGACGCTATTCCGGCTGAGTTATGGGTAGAGCTTATTCCGTATCGCGAAACCCGCGATTACGTAAAAAATGTATTTGCGTACAGACAGGTTTACCATACAAGAATGGGCCGAGAAGGTAATGTATTAGCGCCGCTACTCGAAATGAAAATGGGCGGTTGAATATATGATACCAATCGACCAATAACTTAACACGATAGGTATAGCTATTAATAAGGGGGATGTTTACATGTTAAATATCCCCCTTTTTTGAGCGCTTAGTGTTTAAGTGGTAGACTCAGAGCAAGTTAAATTTAACAGATGGATTAACAATGGATAAATTAGCCGTTTTATACGCCGAACATATTGCAACACTGCAACAGCGTACTCGTACAATTTGTAATAGCGAAGGGTTAGAAGGATTAGTAATTCATTCAGGCCAAGCTAAGCGCCAGTTTTTAGATGATATGTATTATCCATTTAAAGTTAATCCACAGTTTAAAGCATGGTTACCGGTTATTGATAATCCTCATTGCTGGATTGTGGTAAATGGCAGCGACAAGCCAAAACTCATATTTTATCGTCCAGTAGATTTTTGGCATAAAGTACCAGACGAGCCTCGTGACTTTTGGGCTGAGTACTTTGATATAGAGCTATTACTTCAGCCTGATCAAGTTGAAAAGTTATTACCATACGACAAAGCTAAATACGCTTACATGGGCGAATATATTGAAGTAGCGCAAGCACTTGGTTTTAGTATTATGAACCCTGAGCCTGTACTTAACTATTTTCATTACCACCGCGCTTATAAAACGCAGTACGAACTTGAATGTTTACGCAACGCTAACCGCATTGCAGTAGATGGGCATAAAGCTGCTCGCGACACATTCTTCAATGGTGGTAGCGAGTTCGACATTCAGCAAGCGTACTTAATGGCAACACGTCAAAGCGAAAATGAAATGCCATATGGCAATATTGTTGCGCTTAACGAAAACTGCGCTATTTTGCACTACACGCACTTTGATCCACAAGCGCCACACACTCATAACTCATTTTTAATTGATGCTGGTGCAAACTTTAATGGTTATGCTGCTGATATTACTCGTACGTATGATTTTAAAAAGCAGGGTGAGTTTGCTGAGCTTGTACAAGCGATGACAGTTCAACAAATCGAGTTAGGTAAAGGTTTAAAGCCGGGTATGCTTTATGGTGATTTACATGTTGAGTGCCATAACCGTATTGCACAAATACTCAGTGACTTTAAAATTGTTAACCTACCCGCTGAGGAAATTGTTGAGCGTAAAATTACCTCTACTTTCTTCCCACATGGGCTAGGGCATCATCTTGGTTTACAAGTGCATGATATGGGCGGTTTTATGAGTGACGAAAAGGGCACACATCAACCATCGCCTGAAGGGCATCCGTTCTTGCGTTGTACTCGCCTGATCGAAAAAAACCAAGTGTTTACCATTGAGCCAGGCTTATATTTTATTGATTCACTGCTTGGTGATTTAGCGCAAACCGATAATAAGCAGTTTATTAATTGGGAAAAGGTTGAGTCATTTAAACCATTTGGCGGTATTCGTATTGAAGATAACATTATTGTTCACGAAGATAGCTTAGAGAATATGACACGAGATTTAGCGCTCGATTAATTCTAGTTAACACTAATTAGTTTATACACGTTAAAATACGTACATTATTTAAAGGGGCCTTTTGGCCCCCTTTTTACAAGTTTAAAATATGCCTGAATATAAATATCCCGCTGCTGACGTTTTTCATCAAGAAGAAATTAAAAAAAGTACGTTTATAGTTCACATTGCACATACCCCCGATTTAAATTCAGCTAAAGCATTTATTAAAAGCATTGAAGAAAAGTATAGCGATGCGCGTCATAACTGCTGGGCACATGTGGCAGGCAACCCCGGTGGCAGCCATGTTTATGGTTTTTCGGACGATGGTGAACCAAATGGCACTGCAGGAAAACCTATGTTAAATGTGCTGGTGGGTTCAGGCCTTGGCGAAATCACAGCTGTAGTCACACGTTACTTTGGCGGAATAAAATTAGGCACGGGCGGATTAGTACGTGCTTATGGTGGCTCATTAAATAATGCATTAGTAAAATTGCAAACGGTACTTAAAGTTCCCAGTGTTGAAATTACAGGGAGTAGCGAGTACAGCATGCAAGGTGCGATTGAGCAGTTATTAAAAACAAAGTATCAAGTGCTTAATATTGATAAGCAATTTACTGCTAATATTGAATGGGTGATTACAATAGATAGCCGCGAAGCTCAGCAAGCAATCAAAGATATTTTTGATTTAAGTCACGGCGCAGTTGAGTTAACTATTAAAGAGTAATAACCTACACAAATTGCATGTAATGCATACTGACCCTATTTAATTTGGTTGATACTACTCAGCCTGAATTTACTAATAATAAAAGCGACAAGCTAAATGCAATTTCGTACCATCATAAAAATTCTTGGCCAACTTGTTGCGCTGTTTAGTATTACCATGGTGCCTCCGGCACTGGTGTCTTTAATATATAAAGACGGTGGTGGTGTTCCTTTTGTTTTAGCATTTATCTTTAGTGTTGTTATTGGCATGATGGCTTATTACCCAAACCGCCATGAAAACGGTGACTTAAAAGCACGTGAAGGCTTTTTAATTGTTGTTTTGTTTTGGCTGGTACTTGGGGCGTTTGCGTCCTTGCCGCTTATATTTTTACAAGAACCTAATTTGTCGCTCGCCGATGCGGTGTTTGAAGCATTCTCTGGCTTAACAACCACCGGCGCTACAGTACTTACCGGTATTGAGTACTTACCTAAGTCGGTATTGTTTTATCGCCAGCAACTCCAGTGGTTTGGCGGTATGGGTATAATCGTACTCGCTGTCGCTATACTCCCCATGCTAGGTGTTGGTGGTATGCAGTTATATCGCGCTGAAATACCTGGGCCTGTAAAAGATTCCAAAATGACCCCGCGAATTGCCGATACAGCAAAGCACCTTTGGTATATTTATGTGTCGCTGACTATTGCTTGTATGCTGGCTTATTGGGCAGCAGGGATGGAGTGGTTTGATGCGATATGTCATGCATTCTCAACGGTCGCGATAGGTGGTTTTTCTACTTACGATGCTTCCATGGGGCACTTTGACAGCCCTGTAATTAACTTTATTTGTGTGTTCTTTTTAATTATTGCCGCTGTTAACTTCTCCCTGCACTACGCTGCAGTGGCGAGTCGAAACGTACAAGTTTATATTCGAGACCCTGAGTTTAAGGTGTTTTTGTGTATTCAATTAGCGCTGGTGGTTATTTGCTTTACCGTACTTTCCTCTAATGAAATATTTGCTAATGGCGATGAAACCCTCGATCAGGCATTATTTCAAGCTGTTTCTATGAGTACAACAGCAGGCTTTGCTACTGATAACTTTTCAACATGGCCTTTGTTTTTACCTATTTTACTTATATTTTCGAGCTTTATTGGTGGTTGTGCAGGCTCTACCGGTGGTGGTATGAAAGTAGTGCGCGTGTTCTTACTTTACTTGCAGGGTGTGCGTGAGCTTAATCGTTTGGTGCACCCTCGGGCTATATATTCAATCAAGCTGGGTCGAAAGGCGTTGCCAGACAAAGTAGTAGAAGCCGTGTGGGGATTTTTCTCTGCGTATGCATTGGTGTTTATTATTATTATGTTAGCGCTTATGGGCACGGGTATGGATAACATAACTGCGTTCTCAGCCACTGCGGCTTGTTTAAATAACTTAGGTCCAGGTCTGGGTGATGTAGCATCGCATTATGGCGCTATAACCGATGGTGCTAAATGGTTGCTTACCATTGCAATGGTGTTTGGTCGTTTAGAAATATTTACTTTATTAGTGCTATTTACGCCTACTTTTTGGCGTGGATAAACGAGCGGCTTAAGTTTTAAATTACGAACTATTGGGAAAGGGATATGCCAACAAATTTAGAAAAGCTAAAGCATATAAGTGTAGGCAGCTTAGTCGACCTAGAAATATTAACACCTACAAGCAGTAAGCGTGTTAAAACTGAATTAGTTGGTTTACTCGATAAACAGTTTATTATTTTAAATTATCCCAATGCAAAGCGTTTACCTGCGGCGAGTGACTATTTACGTGATGGCGTAATGGTTGTTGTAAGAGCGCTTATTGAAGGTAGTGGTGGGCAAGTTATTGCGTTTCGCCAGCAAATTATGTCGGTAGCCTCTCATCCCGCTAAACTCGTGTTTATAAACTTTCCAAAGCAAGTGCAGTTATTTGCGCTACGCTCACAAACACGCATACCTACCTTATTACCTGCAAAGCTAAAGCTAAGTGACGATAGGGTACTTGAAGGCCTTATTAAAGACATTTCACTCACTGGTGTAATGTTTGATATTAGAGGCGATCAGCAAGTTGAAAGTATTAAAGATATGCAATGCACTGTCGTACTTAATAGCAGTGATAAAGATTTTGAAGGTGAAATTTGCAGTGTTAAAGAGCATGCCGCCGGTGTGCACTGTGGAATTAAGCTACTAGCAAGCGAGGATGAAATGAAAGCCTTTATGAAAGAGCATTTTATAGACCCTTCTGCGCTTGAGCCTACCGTTGAATAAATAGGTTTTCGCTTATTTGCAACAAAAAGGCATTTTATGTCAGTATTTATAAAATGTTTTTTCTCTCTTTCATAATTAAAATTATTATTTAAATAAAACAATTGATTACGTTTTGTTTTTTACAGCTTGTTTTTGTTATTAAAGCTTCCTCGTTAAAATTTATCTCAATTATTCTTTTAAATCCCTCCTTTTAAAACCATACATTTAAAAATGTATCTTTTTATATAAACATAACTATATGTTTTTAATGGTTTTAATGTAGGCCCTTTAAAACGTGTTGCTAAAGGGCAACAATAATTATTCTAAAAACGCCTTCTTGTTGTACGTTTTATATTTAACTTATTGAAAATTAATAGCTTTTAAATGTTGGCATCTAAGTTGTAATAGTCTAAGTGTACTGAACGAAATCGTGATTCAAAGTGAAATACTTAATCGCACACACATAAATTTGAAGGATACATATTATGAAAAGTATTAATAAAACTTTAGCACTTATCGCTATTGCATCTTCTTCAGCCGCTTTTGCTGCAACAGATTTTGACACACTGGATGTAGACGGCAGTGGCACAATTAGCCAAGCAGAAGCATCAGTAGATGCAAAGCTAATGAGCATGTTTTCTGAGCTTGATACTGACCAAAATGGTGAGTTATCAAAAGAAGAATTTTCAGAAGCTTAATTAAAAAGTATTTATCCTGAGTTGCCAAAGACACCTAAGTAGGCAAGGGAGCTTACGAAAGAGGATAACAAGGAAGTGGAAAATTACGTTTTAAGTTAAACGAAGCAATTTTTTTGATAGAACATTGAAGGATTAAGTTATGAAACATTTAAATAAAGCATTAGCACTTATAGTACTAGCATCTTCTTCCGCTGCATTTGCAGCATCAGATTTTGACAGCCTTGATATCGATGGTAGCGGCACAATTAGCCCAAGCGAAGCGGCAGTCGATACAGATTTAATGGCTGAATTTATTGAGCTAGATACCGACGGTAGCGGCGAGCTTTCTAAAGAAGAATTCGCTAATTACTAATTAATCTTTTCAGATTAAACATTTTTCACAGTCAGGGATCTTTGAAAAGGACTTCCCATATTACTAGGAATATTATTATGAAAACATTAAATACAACACTTGCAGTTATCGTTTTAGCATCTTCATCAGCAGCATATGCCGCAGTAGATTTTGCCTCTTTTGATGCAGATGGTAACGGTGCTATTACAATGGAAGAAGCAAAGGTTAACCCTCAGCTTGTAAAGATTTTTGATGATTTGGATACTGATGGTAATGGTGAAATCTCTAAAGAAGAGTTTTCAAAAGTACAGTAATCAATATTTAAGCATACTCCATTAAAGCCGCCTTAGTCAGCGGCTTTTTTGTGTATTAAATTAACTAATTAGAGTAACTAGTTAAAGGAATATAGCACTTACTTGGAATAGTTTTTCTACAACGGTAATGTGTTTTTTGTCGATTAAAAACATGATGACATGATCGCCCGACATAATAATTGTATCATCGTGAGCTATCAACACATCGTCATTACGTACTATTGCCCCAATGGTTGTACCTGCAGGAAGTTTTATGTCGGCAATCGCACGCCCAACCACTTTAGATGTGTTTTCATCACCATGAGCAACCGCTTCAATGGCTTCTGCTGCGCCTTTACGCAGTGAATACACGTTAACAATATCACCACGGCGTACGTGCGTTAATAACGCTGATATAGTTGCTTGTTGTGGCGATATGGCAATATCTATTTCGCCGCCTTGTACCAAATCAACGTAAGCTCCACGTTGAATAAGTACCATGGTTTTTTGTGCGCCCATACGTTTTGCAAGCATGGCCGACATAATGTTTGCTTCATCGTCGTTGGTTACGGCAATAAATACATCGACTTGTTCAATATGCTCTTCTGAGAGCAGTTCTTGATCAGATGCGTCACCACAAAAAACGACCGTGTTATCGAGCATTTCTGAGAGTTGCTCGGCACGTTCTTTACTGCGTTCAATTAGTTTAACGGTGTGGTTTTTTTCAAGTGAGCGGGCAAGGCCTGCCCCAATGTTACCGCCACCAGCTATCATAATTTTTTTATACGAACGTTCAAGTTTTTGTAGCTCGTTCATTACTGCGCGTATATGTTTTGTAGCGGCAATAAAGAATACTTCGTCATCGGCTTCAATAACGGTGGTACCCAATGGTTTTATTGCTTTACCTTGACGATAAATAGCAGCAACACGAGTCTCTACATTAGGGATGTGTTCTTTAAGTGCAGATAACGCATAACCTACAAGCAAACCGCCATAGTAAGCTTTTACGGCTACTAACGAGAGCATGCCATCAGCAAACTGCAATACTTGCAGAGCACCAGGGTAGTCAATTAAACGGCGAATATACTTAGTGACCAGTGCTTCGGGAGCAATGTAATGATCGATTGGTAAATCATCGTTTTGAAATAGTTTTTCGCGGTATTTTAAATATTGCTCTGAGCGAATGCGGGCAATTTTAGTGGGCGTTTTAAAAATACTGTACGCCACTTGGCATGCAACCATGTTCACTTCATCTGAACTGGTTACCGCTATAATCATATCGGCATCTTCAGCACCTGCACGGCGTAATACATCAGGATGCGCACTGTGGCCCATAACCCCTTGTAAGTCGTACTTATCTTGAAGTTCACGTAATCGGTTACCGTCTATATCAACAACGGTAATTTCGTTTTGTTCGCCAACTAAGTTTTCAGCAAGCGTAGCACCAACTTGCCCGGCACCGAGTATAATTATTTTCATTATTTACCCGTGGTATTGATCATAATTTAATTAAAAAAATAGCCATTTAATGTTTCATAAATGGCTAACTATTTAGTGTACGGCTATTAGGCTTTTTTAACTAGCTTAGCGTAATAAAATCCATCACTTTCACCGGGCAGTAACTGCAAACCTGGAGTTGTTACGGTATCATTTTCGTGTAGAGGTATATGTTCTACATCATCGTTATTAGCTAAAAACTTAGCAACTTGCAGTTGGTTTTCTTGTGGAAGAACCGAACACGTAGCATATACCAATGTGCCACCTGGTTTTAACAGTGGCCAAATGCTATCGAGAATATCGTTTTGTAACTTAGATAAGTCTTCGATATCTGATGCGCGACGTAACCATTTTATATCAGGGTGACGGCGAATTACGCCAGTGGCTGAACAAGGCACATCAAGCAAAATACGATCAAATAATTTTTCGTCCCACCAAGTATGTGGTTGTGAGGCATCGCCACATTGTAGGTCTGCACCTAAGCCAATACGAGTTAAGTTTTGCTTAACGCGTTCAAGGCGAGTTGAGTCGCTATCAAGTGCAAGTACATCAGCATCAGCAAGCTCTAATATATGACACGTTTTTCCGCCAGGTGCTGCACAGGCATCTAAAATATAGTCATCTGCTTTAGGTTCTAAAAAGCGGGCTGCCAACTGTGCTGCAGCATCTTGTACTGAACATGCACCTGTATCAAACTCAGGCAACGAAAATACATCACGTGGTTTGGCAAGCTTAATCCCATCAATAAAATCAGGGTTTAAGGTGTGTTCAATATCGTTAGCGCTAAGCATGTCGCTGTATTCTTGCGTGCTAAATTGAGCTTGATTTACACGAAGCCACATTGGCGCTTGTTGCTGGTTTTCTTCAAGTAGTGCTTCCCAGCTATCTGGGTAGGCTGTTTGCACCTGTTTAATAAACCAATTTGGATGGTTGTATAAACATACCGGAATAAGCTTCGCTTTTTCTTCAAGCTCTGCTTGTTGGCGCTGAAAACTACGTAAAATGGCGTTTATCAGCCCTTTTAATCCTAAAGCGCGCAGTTGAGCCAGTGCGTTTACAGTTTCTGAAATTGCAGCATGTGGTGGTACGCGCATATGCTGCAGTTGATAAATACCTACGTATAATAAAAACTGAAATATTCTACGTTTACCTTTTAATGGCTGCTCTACTAAGTGTTGGCAGTAATTTTCAAGGCTCGGTAAGTAGCGTAAAACGCCATAACAAATTTGCTGTAGCAACGCTTTATCTTTAGGCGGCAAGCCTTGGCTTGCAAATGGAAGTTCTTGATTAAGCGATGCGCCTTTATCAACTACGTTATATAAAGTTTCAGCGGCCAGCGCTCGTACGTTTGGAACATTACTCATTGTTTTCGCCTAATATTGTGCCAGGGGTAACCCAGTCACTACGACCATTTAAAAAGTCGTTAATTGCCATTGGTTTTTTACCTTGCGGCTGTAATTGCGTAATACATAAAGCGTGTTCGCCACACGCCACTACTACGCCATTTTTATCGCTTGATAAAATTTGCCCAGGATCACCTGATTGCAGCACAACCTGCGCTTGATAAATCTTTACTGTTTGCCCACCCATTTGGGTAAAGCACACTGGCCATGGATTAAAAGAGCGAATGTTTCGCTCAATTTGCAGTGCACTCATTGACCAATCGATATTAGCTTCCTCTTTAGAAAGCTTTTTAGCGTAGTTAGCAAGTTCATCATTTTGAGGTTCAGGGGTGATCTCGCCATTCGCTAATTTATTAATGGTTTCAATTAACGCGTCTGGACCTAGCTCAGCAAGCTTTGTATATAAACTAGCGCTAGTTTCTGTCGTGCTAATAGGACAGCGACTTATATGTAGCATATCGCCGGTATCTAGCCCTTCATCCATTTGCATTATTGTTACGCCGGTTTGTTCATCACCTGCCCAAATTGCGCGTTGAATAGGTGCAGCGCCGCGCCAGCGCGGTAATATAGAGCCATGCACATTTAAGCAACCTAACCGTGGGGCTTCTAATATAGCTTTAGGTAAGATTAAGCCATACGCTACAACAATCATAATGTCGGCATTTAAGCTTGTTAGTTCTGCTAGTGCTTCATCATTTTTTAATGACTGTGGCTGAAAAACCGGTAAGTTGTGCTCAAGCGCTAGCTCTTTCACTTCACTGGCTTTTAATTTTTTACCACGACCTGCAGGGCGATCTGGCTGGCTATATACACCCACTATTTGGTGTTCGCTTTGTATCAGCGCTTGTAAATGACGTGCTGCAAAGTCCGGCGTACCGGCAAATATAATGCGTAATGGTTGAGTCACTGAGTTTTCCTAAGGTACTTATTACTAATCTGCAAATTTAGCTTCTTTTTCAAGCTTTTTACGAATACGTTGGCGCTTTAATGGAGATAAGTAATCAATGAACAATTTACCTTGAAGGTGATCAAGTTCGTGTTGAATACAAATAGCTAATAATTCGTCTGCGTCTAAAACAAACTCTTCGCCGTTTTCGTTAAGTGCAGCAACGGTTACTGTTTCTGCTCGGTCTACTTTTGCATACGAGTTAGGTACTGATAAACAGCCTTCTTCGCTAATAGTAGAGCCATCTTTTTTAATAATTTGTGGATTAATTAATACCAGTGGCTCATCGCGCTCTTCTGATACATCAATAACAACGATTCGTTGATGAATATCTACTTGCGTGGCCGCAAGTCCAATGCCATTTTCATCGTACATTGTCTCTAGCATGTCTTTTACAATTTGGCGTACTGTGTCGTCAACTTGTGCAACATCTTTTGCTATAGTACGTAAACGTTCATCTGGAAATCTTAAAACTTCTAACCTAGCCATAGTTACCTTTTTCACTTGTGCTTAATTTAGGGTATTGTATGCTCTTATTTTAGCCATTCGCGTTCACCTTTAACAGGTTTTGGGCAATAATAATGAAAAAACAATACAAGGAAGCTCAATGAAATCTCCATTACTTGCAATCATGCTTACGTTAAGTGCTGCGTTTCCCGCAATTGCTGACGTGCTTAAAATAAAAAAAGATGCACCAAAACAGTATGTTGTAAAAAAAGGCGATACACTTTGGGATATTTCTGGTATCTATTTAGATGAGCCTTGGCTATGGCCTGAACTTTGGCAAATGAATCCACAAATTGACAACCCGCACCTAATTTACCCCGGTGACGCATTAGCGCTGATATACGATGCAGATGGAAACCCACGTTTAGTGATTAATAAAGGATATAGAAAGCTATCTCCTCAGGGTCGTATTACACCAAAAGGGCGTAATGCTATTACTACTTTGCCGCTTGAAATGATTAAACCTTATATCAGTTACGAGCAAGCAATGAACAGTGACGATATTAAAGGCAAACCTTATATTTTAGGTGCTAACGAAAATACTAAAACACAAACGTTAGGCCATATTTTATATGTTAAAGGCGACTTACAAGTACATAAAGCATATGCCATTTACCATAAAGGTGACCCTTACACCGATTTAACCGGTGAAGTGTTAGCAACGCGTGCATCTTACGTGGGTATCGCACGTGCGTTTAGAGCGGGTGATGAACACAATGGCGTGCCTTCGTCATTACGTGTTGAATCTGTTAAACGAGAAATTCAGCAAGGCGATTTTTTAATGCCGGCAATGGAAGGTCAAATGCTTCCTGCGTACTTTAATATACACCGTCCTTCTGAGCCTGTAACAGGGAATATTATTGCTTCCCCACGACAAGTTAGAGAATTCAGCACAATGGATGTTGTAGTGCTAAACTTAGGCAGTGAACAAAACATAGAAGCGGGTCATGTATTAGATCTAGAACGTCAATCGCCAACGGTTATTGATGGTCCTCGTGGCCCTCGTTACCCAGAAGATTCTAGTAAATACGAGAAGCTTTTATCTGATGTGAGCCAATTATTTGGTGGTGAGTCTGACGAAGAGAGCACAACGTGGACTATGCCTAAAGAAAAAGTTGGCGAGCTAATTGTCTTTAAAGTGTATGACAAAATAAGTTATGCATTAATAACTAAAAACCAGCACCCAATTCGCATTGGAGATATTGCAGTTATTCATTAAGAAGTAGCGAGTCGGTGCTCTAGGAGAGAGCATGGATCAGTCATCTGGCAAGCTAGCCCACTGGCTTGCCTTTTATATGTGTAAAGGGTTGGGTATCAAAACCCTTTTAGCACTATCTACAAATTATTCCCTTGGGTCGTTATTCGACTTATCTCATGACAAGCTTTTACAGCTTGGATTAACCGCTAATCAGGCGAGTAATTTACTCAACACCAATTGGCAACAAGTCAGTCATTATGAGCAATTAATAGCGCTGCACAACATTACAGTTGTCTGTATTTTTGATGCGCTTTATCCAGAAGATCTCCGACAGATTGCCAGTGCGCCTTTATTACTATTTTGTAGGGGAGATGTCTCGTTATTATCTACTCCACAAATTGCAATTGTAGGGAGTCGTAATGCCACACCTACCGGGCTTGAAATAGCATCAGAATTTGCATACGAGTTAACTTTAGCGGGTATTACAGTTACCTCAGGTATGGCACGGGGAATAGATGGAGCAGCACATAAGGGCTCTCTTGCTGGTACGGGTAAAACCATAGCGGTGCTTGGTACTGGGGTTGATATTTACTATCCTAAACGCCATAAACTATTAACAGATCAAGTTTTAGAAAGCGGCCTGTTGGTGAGTGAGTTTTTACCAGGGGCAGCTGCTCATGCGCATAACTTTCCGCGCCGAAATCGTATTATTTCTGGGTTATCGTTGGGAGTGCTTATTGTTGAGGCTGAAATTAAAAGTGGTTCGTTAATTACAGTACGCTATGCGCTTGAACAAAATAAAGAGGTATTTGCAGTACCGGGTTCTATTAAAAATCCGTTAGCGCAGGCAAGTCACTTTTTAATAAAGCAAGGTGCTAAGCTGGTAGAAAACGTGGCTGACATTCTTGATGAGGTGAGTTTTACTTACGACAATAATGTATGTAACAAAGAGCAGCCTATTCAGGCAAATTCTCAATGCGAGGTGTTAAATAGTATTGGCTTTGAAGTCACCAGCGTAGACGACATTGTACGTCGTGCGCAGTGGCCAATAGATAAAGTACTCAGTAGGTTGCTCGATTTAGAATTAGACGATCAGATTGAGCGAGTGTTAGATGGTTACATCAAGTTAAGCGCAGGAAGGTAATATGTTTGATATTCTTTTGTATCTTTTTGAAAATTACATTCATAGCGAAGCGGATATATTTGCAGAGCAAAATGAGTTAACCGATGAGCTACTGCGTGCGGGCTTTAATAAGCCTGAGATATTTAAAGCTCTTGATTGGTTAGAGCAACTCGCCGATTTACAACACAGCGATGAGTCTCCTTATCTTATTGCTAACCCTAAAGATGCTGTGCGTATATTTACCGATAGTGAATGCCAAAGGCTCAGTGCTGAGTGTCGTGGCTTTTTAATGTTTATTGAGCAAATAGGCGTAATTAACAATGTAACACGTGAAATGGTAATAGACTGTTTAGCCTCACTAGATAAACCAACCATAAGCCTAGAAGATTTAAAATGGATTGTACTTATGATCTTGTTTAATGTTCCTGGCTCTGAAGAGGCATATGAGCAGATGGAAGATTTGATTTTTGATGAACCCAGCGAACTTCTTCATTAGAGATAATTATCTTAATTGTACTCAAATTACTTAAAAGGATAAGCACGGCATTGCTTGTATCTTTAAGTGGTTTGGGTATATTAGGCGAAAATTCACCAACCTATTAGGATCACCATGAGTAAAATCGACCATTCGCTTTTCTCGGCGAACAAGCACGCCCTCGAAAAAGAATACGAGATATGCCCACAGTGTGGTTCAGAGTTAGTGATCCGCAATAGTAAATCAGGCCCTTTTTTAGGATGCGCAAGTTATCCCAAATGCGATTTTATTAGGCCGTTGGCACATCACGATAGTAACGAAATTAAAGTTCTTGAAGATTCAGCATGCCCGCAGTGCAGCAAACCGCTGGTGGTTAAAAATGGGCGCTACGGTATGTTTATTGGGTGTACGGGATATCCGCAGTGCCATTACATTGCTAACGAAAATGAAGAAAAACAAAGCGAAGACACTTTGCCAAGTTGCCCTAAATGCAAAAAAGGTCATTTAGTCGCGCGCAGTAATAAATTTGGTAAAGTATTTTATTCTTGTGATTGCTATCCAAGTTGTAAATACACACTTAATAATAAACCGGTTGAACACCCGTGTCCTGAATGTAACTGGCCCATAGTCATAGAGAGAAATATGGCAAACGGCACATTATTGCAATGCCCACAAAAAAGCTGCATGCATAAGCTCACCCCAACTGAATAACGTTTAATTATATCTGGAGACTACTTTGTCAGACCTTTCAAATACGCCCACTGCAATAACATGCTTAACGCAAGGCGAAGTTATTTTATACCCAACAGAAGCTGTATATGGTTTAGGTTGTGATCCAGATAATCAACAAGCCGTTGAGGCACTATTAGCTATTAAGCAGCGCCCGGTTGAAAAAGGACTTATTTTAATTGCTGATAACTACGGACAATTATTAAAATACGTAGATGATGCAAAAATACCAATGGATAAACGCGCTGATATTTTTTCGAGTTGGCCAGCAGCAATTACATGGGTTATGCCTGCATCTAAAGACACGCCAAAATGGCTAACAGGGCAGTTTGATACTATAGCCGTAAGAGTAACAAACCATCCAACAGTAAAGCGTTTGTGCCAAGAGTTTGGTAAGCCACTAGTATCAACCAGTGCAAACTTAACAGGACAAGAAACTGTTATTAGTATTGAGCAAGCTAAAGAGCAATTTGCAGAACAAGTTGGCTTTTACGTTGATGAGGCGTTAGGTGGTAATACTCAACCAAGCACAATAAAAGATGCCATGACTGGAAAAATATTTAGAGGTTAATATGCAAAGCGAATTATTAGATCAAGTAAAAGCATACTTTATGGCTTTGCAAGACACTATTTGCAAAGGTTTGGAGGCTGCAGATGGCAGTGCTAAATTTATAGAGGATAACTGGCAGCGAGCAGAAGGCGGTGGTGGTCGTACACGTGTAACCACAAATGGCGCTGTAATAGAGCAAGGCGGAGTTAATTACTCTCATGTATTTGGCGCTTCAATGCCAGGCTCGGCAACGGCACATAGACCAGAGCTTGCAGGGCGCAGCTTTCATGCGTGTGGTGTGTCGTTAGTTATTCACCCTAAAAACCCTCATGTACCAACAAGTCATGCCAATGTGCGCTTTTTTATAGCCGAAAAAGAAGGCGAAGAGCCAATATGGTGGTTTGGTGGCGGATTTGATCTCACTCCTTTTTATCCAGTATTAGAAGACGTACAGCATTGGCATCAAGTTGCTCACGACATTTGTGCGCCATTTGGTAGTGAAGTTTATCCAAAATATAAAACATGGTGCGACGAGTACTTTTATTTAAAGCACAGAGACGAGACGCGCGGAGTAGGCGGTTTGTTTTTTGACGATTTAAACGAACTTGGTTTTGAGCAAAGCTTTGCGTTTATGCAATCGGTGGGTAATGGCTTTTTAGATGCTTATTTACCTATTATTGAACGTCGTAAAAATGACGAATACACAGAGCAACAACGTGATTTTCAGCTTTATCGTCGCGGACGTTATGTCGAGTTTAATTTAGTATGGGATAGAGGCACGTTGTTTGGACTGCAAAGTGGCGGGCGCACTGAGTCTATATTAATGTCTATGCCACCACTTGCACGCTGGGAATATAACTATAAACCAGAGCCAAGTAGCCCAGAAGCTAACCTATATCAGTATTACTTACGCCCGCAAGAGTGGCTAACTAGTCAACCAAGTGAGTTGATAGCCAGAGAATGGCAATTATAACAATTACACAGTAATCAAAAAGGCGCTAATTAGCGCCTTTTTACATTGTAGCTAAATACAAATTTAATGCTGATTGAT
Organism: Pseudoalteromonas sp. NZS37; assembly: GCF_015864265.1. Classification (NCBI taxonomy): domain Bacteria; kingdom Pseudomonadati; phylum Pseudomonadota; class Gammaproteobacteria; order Alteromonadales; family Pseudoalteromonadaceae; genus Pseudoalteromonas; species Pseudoalteromonas sp. NZS37. Next base: position 56,194 of record NZ_JADYXL010000015.1, read on the forward strand.
CATATGCGTTGCTAGTTGAGAGAATGATTGCTTTAAGCCTTCACGTAACAACGGATTGTCTATTTCTATATCCAGCGTTTTATTCATGCAGTGCATCCACTGATCGCGTAATGCTTTATCTACAGTAAAAGGCATATGCCTTTTACGTAGCATTGGCTGGCCATGTTTTTCAGTAAATAGGTTTGGCCCGCCTAACCAACCAGATAAAAATTCAAAAAATACTTGGCGAATTCGATCTAATGGCAGAGGATGCATATCATATAACGGTTTAGCGTATTCATCTGACTCCATTATGTCGTAGAATCGATTGGAGATAGCACGCGCCCCTTTCTCTCCACCTATTATTTCATACGGTGTTTTTTCAGGAGTAGGAGCCTGTTGCTCGGGAGCCGGCTTAGATTTAGAAAAAAGTCGTTTAATCATATTACTTATCATCGTTAATAGGCAGTATATAGCTGCAAAGAGGTTGCTTTAAAATGGACAAATATGCGGTTTTTGGAAATCCAATTAAACATTCAAAATCCCCCGCGATACATAAACAATTTGCTGTATCACTGGGTGAGCAAATCGACTATCGCGCAATATTAGCACCTATCGATAACTTTGAAAAAACAGTATTGTCTTTTTTTGAGCAAGGTGGTGTTGGTGCTAACGTTACAATGCCATTTAAAGAGCAAGCCTATGCAATGGCTGATGAGCTTACGCCATTAGCTAAAATTGTAGGGGCTGTTAATACATTAAAAAAACGAGATGATGGCACATTACTCGGTGATAACACCGATGGTGTGGGCTTTGTAAATGATTTACTCGCTAATGAAGTAGCCATAACTAATAAACGCATTTTAATCATAGGTGCGGGCGGTGCTGCTCGAGGGGTTATTTTACCTTTGTTAGAGCATAACCCTCAGGAAATAATAATAGTTAATCGCACAGCACAAAAAGCCAAAGAACTCGCAGAGCTGTTTACTCAATATGGACCAGTATCTGGCTTTGGCTTTAGTGATTTACCAGTAAGCGATTACTCACTAATTATAAACTCTACCTCTAGCAGTATGAATAATGAGCTTCCTGCTCTTGATGAAAAACACATAACTAACTGTGAAGTCGCTTATGACATGTTTTATTCACTGCAAAATACCATTTTTATGAATTGGGTTGCACAGCATAATATTAACGCTAAGCTTTTAGATGGTAGCGGAATGTTAGTTGGTCAAGCTGCTCAAGCATATTATGTATGGCGTAACAAAATGCCAAAAATACTTCCCGTCGTTGATGCGCTCAAACAAGGAATGCTTAAATGAATCAAGCAATACAGTTTATAGATAGGCTAGAGTTTAGAGAGCCCGATCATCAGTTAGTTTTTTTTGCACAAGTTAGTGGCATGCTGGTGGAATGTATAATAGAAGTAAATACACTTAAATTAACAGACGAAAGTCACGCAACAGAATATTTTGAAAAGTATCGTTTTGATTACGAAGAACGTGCCGAGGAGCTCATCGAAGAAGAGAGCTATAACTCGGCAGGCCAAATTGAAGTAAGCTTATTAACTTAAGTTAGCGATTTCAGCTAAGTATTCATCTTTAAGTGATACATAGTTATCGGCAGATATTTTTAAAAAGGCAAGTTCTTGCTCTGTAAGAGGGCGGACTTGCTTAGCCGGACTTCCTACATATAAGTAACCAGACTCTAAACGTTTGTTTGGTGGTACTAAAGAGCCGCCACCTATAATTACATCGTCTTCAACAACCACGTTATCCATAATAATAGCGCCCATACCTACTAGTATACGGTTTCCTAGTACACATCCGTGCAGCATTACCTTATGACCAACAGTTACATCGTCACCTATAATAAGTGGATAACCATCAGGGTTGCTTTTAGTTGCACGAGATAAATGCAATACACTGCCATCTTGTATATTGGAGCGCTTACCAATACGTATATAGTTAACATCACCACGTGCAGCTACTAACGGCCAAACACTACTATTATCACCTAAAGTAATATCACCAACCAAAACTGAAGACTCATCAATATAAACAGACGAATTAAACGAAGGTGTTATACCTTTATAAGAACGGATTGCCATATTTAGTACCTTTTAGATAATAGTTATTAGCTTTGAGTGTATCAGCAAGGTGATTTTTGTACCATACAGTGCACTGTTTGGTTACAAAACTATCAGTTTCAGGGGGTTTAGTTCAGATACTGACCGAACAGCATCTTTTTTTACTTTTTCTTTAAAAAAGTGCTTGCGTAAAAATCTGTTCTCCCTATAATGCGACCCCACTGAGACGGGAAACGCTGAAGCATAGCAAGGCACGAACTACTCAGAGAGTTAAATAAAACTTCGGTTTTGAATCTTCTAAAAAGAAAGTTTAAAACTAAGTGTTGACTCGAAAAATAAAGGGTGTATTATTCGCATCCCTTGAGACGCTAAAGCGACTCAAAACGTTCTTTAACAATATAAAGCAATCATC
>NZ_JADYXL010000016.1:0-36332 GCF_015864265.1 Pseudoalteromonas sp. NZS37
AGTGTTGCTTGCAGTGCTTGTTCTATATTCACAAAAAAATCCGTAGTTAGTTTCCTAACTACGGATTTTGCATGATCGTTTGGATCGGTCAACCGGTCATTTTCTTAACTGATCGGCATTAACCTAAAGGTGCTTTTTTTGGTTTTACTAATTAAGTTTGTTTATAGCGTTAAAAATACAATCAAACCGACACCGAGTAATAAACGATATATTACAAATGGCAACATACCCATTCGCTCTATTACTTTTAAAAACATAAATATACATGCATAAGCCGATAAGAACGATAGCACCACACCAAGCAATAATGTATTCCAATCAACTACATGGTCACCCAGTGCAAGCTCTGCAATATAATAAAGCCCCATCATAGAAATAATCGGAATCGCTAGTAAAAACGAAAAACGCGCTGCGCTTTGCTTATTCATACCCAACATTAAACCAGCGGTCATCGTGATACCTGATCGAGAAGTACCCGGGATCATTGCAACAGCTTGTGCGAAACCAATGATAAGTGCCGTTTTCCAATTGAGCTGATAAATAGTTTTAATTTGTTTCCCTTTTGCATCTGCGTACCAAAGCAACAAACCAAATACAATGGTGGTAGTAGCAATTACCCAAGCGCTTCGCAAATATAACTCAATAAAGTCTTTTAAAAGTAAACCTAAAATAACGGCAGGCACTGTACCTAGTATAATCCACCAGCCTAATTTACTGTCATCGGTAGTGCCTTGCTTACCAAAAGATTTAAACCATGCGCTTAGTATATCTACTACTTCTTTACGAAAATAAATAACAACGGCTATTAAAGTACCAACATGTACTGCTACGTCAAACGCAAGCCCTTGATCTTCCCAGCCTAAAATTTGCGATGGGAGAATTAAATGCGCAGAACTCGATATTGGTAAAAACTCAGTAAATCCCTGTATGAGGGCTAAAATAATTATTTCGATAATACTCATAGGTTAGAAAACTCCACCTTCCATAGCTTTTGTTGAGGGTTATTATATTCATTCCATAACTGCGCAATCGTTTGCTTAGCTACAGGATGATAAAAATCTGGGGCAACCTCACTCAGAGGTTGTAATACAAATGCATTTTTAGTTATTTCATCACGTGGTAATTGCGCTGGGGAATCGCAAGTTACATCATCATAAAACAGTAAATCTAAATCGAGCGTTCGTGGACTAAATTTTTTATCGTTCGCTGTACGCCCATTATCACGCTCTATTTCTTTTAATAAAGCGCATACATCAGCAAGCGACATATCAGTTGTAGCGCCAACTACTGAATTATAAAAATTATTGCCAGCAAACCCAACTGCTTCACTTTCAAAAACAGACGAGTGCACAATATGCTCAAAGTGCTGCTTAAGTGCAATTAATGCACATTGTATATAATGCGCTTTATTTATATTTGACCCTAGGCTGATATAAATTTGAGCCATTTAGTCAGTTGCCTTAACACGTGTAATTTCAACACCCACAGTTTGTGCTTGTGCTACTGCTGCAGGTTTACTTACTCTTATAGTAACTTGTGGCGTATTAAACTCGCTTAAAATAATCTCAGCCAACTGCTCAACCAAAGTCTCTAGCAACTCAACAGGTTTTGCAGTGCAGTGCTTAATAACGCGTTCGCTTACTTTTGAGTAATCCAGTGCTAAATTAATATCGTCATTTTCGGCTGCAGGCTTAATATCACTAAGCATTTCAATATCAAAATAAAGGCTCTGTTTACTTTCTTTTTCAAAGTCGTACACTCCAATAATAGTGTCGACGTGCAATTGAGATATAAAAACCTTATCCATTGATACTCCAAATAACAACAAACGACTAAGCAACTATACAAAGCATCAATAAAATTAATACTGTATATGGTTTAGCCAGTGTTTAAATATATGAAAATAACTTCTACAATAGCAAAATAACCAAACTAGCTATTAAATAGCCTGTTAATAATTTTCACGATAAATTTTGCTGCCAATAATAGCTTAAAAGTACTATCAATTGGTATAGTAATTAAAAAATAAGGAAGCGTGTGTTAGCCACTTTAATGTTTGTTTTAGCTTATTTACTTGGGTCGATTTCGTCGGCTATTTTAGTGTCGCGGTTGTTCAAACTCCCTGACCCTCGTAATAGTGGTTCTAACAACCCAGGGGCTACAAATGTTTATAGATTAGGCGGAGCATTTCCGGCTTGCTTGGTTTTAGTGTTTGATATTTTAAAAGGCACTATTCCAGTATGGGGGGCTTATTTTTTAGAAGTTGAACCTTTAGAGCTTGGATTAGTCGCAGTAGCTGCTTGTTTAGGTCATATGTACCCACTGTTTTTTAGCTTCAAAGGAGGTAAAGCCGTAGCAACGGCATTTGGCTCATTATTACCTATTGGCTTATCATTGGCTGGTTTACTTGTTTGTACATGGCTGGTTATAGTGGCAATAACACGCTATTCATCGCTGGCAGCGCTTGTAGCTGTATCTTTAGCGCCCTTATATACATGGCTGATAAAGCCACTTTATACTCTTCCCGTTACTTTTATCACGCTGTTAATTATATTTCGTCACCGTACTAATATTATTCGATTATTTAGCGGGGAAGAACCAAAAGTGGGTGCTAAAAAAGCACCCACCGATGAAAACAAAAATATCTAAAATATGAGTCATTAAATAGGCTCAAGGCTATCTATTGGCCAGCGAGGTTTTGTTTTCATATCAAGACTTGCAAACTGACCTGCTTTTAATCGTTGCATTCCTGCATAAGCAATCATTGCACCGTTGTCGGTACAAAATTCAGTACGCGGATAAAAAACTTCGCCTTTCATACCTTTCATTACGCGTTCAAGCTGCAGTCGAAGCTGTGTATTTGCACTTACGCCACCGGCGATTACTAAACGCTTAATACCTGTTTGTTTAAGCGCTCGCTTGCACTTAATAACCAGCGTATCAATAACCGCTGTTTGAAATGCATGCGCTATATCAGCTTTAGTTTGATCGTCGTCGTCATTTTCACGAATAGTGATTGATGCTGCAGTTTTTAAACCACTAAAACTAAAATCAAGACCTGGTTTGTCAGTCATCGGGCGAGGAAAAATAAAGCGCTTCGCAACGCCTTGTTCAGCCATTTTAGCTAAGCGCGGACCTCCAGGGTAGTCAAGACCAAGTAACTTAGCCGTTTTATCAAAGGCTTCGCCTGCGGCATCATCAACTGACTCACCTAGTACTTCGTATTGTCCAATACCCGCTACTTTAACCATCATGGTATGACCGCCCGATACAAGCAATGCAATAAACGGAAACTCAGGAATATTTTCTTCAAGCATCGGAGCAAGTAAATGCCCTTCCATATGATGAACAGCAACAGCTGGAATGTCCCAACCGTATGCTAATGAACGACCAATAGAAGTACCTACCAATAATGCTCCAACTAAACCTGGGCCTGCAGTATAAGCAATGCCATCTAAGTCTTCTGGGCCGCAACCCGCTTGTGCAAAAGCCGCGTCTATAAGTGGTAGCGTTTTACGAACATGATCGCGCGATGCAAGTTCCGGTACTACACCGCCATAATCAGCGTGTACTTTTACCTGGCTGTATAATTGATGAGCTAACAAGCCTTTTTCGTCATCGTATATTGCAATACCTGTTTCATCGCATGACGATTCAATGCCTAAAATTCGCACTGTACTTCTCCTGCCTTTAAAATTTCACTTCGCTGTTTTTATAACGTAAGGCCAATATTTGTTTGGCCATCTTCTAGGGCAAACTTTTTAAGTGCCTTCACGCTATCAGAGGTAATACGCCCCATATTTTCTACAAAATCAATTAGCTCACCTAATACTTCAATTTCGTATTGCATTAATGGATGCTCTCTAACGGCCGTGTTATCTGCAACCTCACCTTCAACCGTCATTTGATATTCAATAAAGCGGGCCACTGTTGCTTGAGATATTTTACTGACACTAATGAACTCTTGCTCATCTTGCGCCATTAAACCATGCATTAAGCTAAGTAAAGACGTTGCAGCATCAATAGCAGGGTAAGTACCAAACATATCAAAATCAGCAAGTTCAGGAACATTCGGTTCTATTTTTTCAACTTGTTTTTCGAGATCTATTTTACTTTTAGGCAGTAATATTTTTTCCCAACAAACATTAAGCGAATTACGAAGTAAGGTTTCATCACCAAACCCCGTTGCTTCGCTAAATAAACCGTAATTTGGCAGCATTCGCTCTATTAAAGCACTTGCTAAAACAGCTTTTTGTAAATAGTTAAGCTCTCTAATACGCTGAAAATTATTTGCTTTAGTCATTCTTTAACGTCTCACACGACCAACAAAAATCAAATGTTGATCCATTATGCTCATTACAGTTAGGGCATACCCAATCTGGAGCGGATTGTTTTACTTGTTGATAGTTTACCAATATTTGGCGCGCATGGCGCTCTTTTATCGCATAAACCTGCACACTAACTTGTGCTTGATCAAATGGAATTTCTCCCAATGCGCCTTGGAGCATCTCACCTTTTATTTTGCATTCAATGCCACTGGTTTGTATTAAACCTTTAATAATATTAGCTTCAAGAGTATTTTCGGCTTTATAAATTGTAACCCATTGAAAAGAGCTATCAGTTGAATTTTTATTATTAATATTTTGCAATATTCACCTCATTTATTTTGTGTTATCAATATCCTGCGCTAAATTATTAGCATGCTGCACTTTTAAGGAATAAACATGACACTTACAACCCCGGGCTTACTTTTTCCGGCCATATCGCTGCTATTATTAGCCTATACAAACCGATTTTTAGTTTTAGCGCAATTAATTAGAGAGTTAAATGCGCGTGAAGGCGAATCTATCCGACCTGTTGTAGTCGCTCAAATCACTAACTTACGTAAACGAATAAACTTAATAAGAACAATGCAGGTATACGGCGTAGCCTCTTTTTTACTGTGTACATTTTCGATGTTTGCTTTATTTATTGAATTTAATACCACAGGGATTATTTTATTTGGCATTAGCTTAGCTTGCTTAAGTTTATCGTTATTAACGTCTTTATTCGAAATACATATTTCCTGTGATGCGATTGAAATAGAACTACAAAGCATTGAAAATAAACCATTAAGCAGCCGAATAAATAGAAATTTTGTAAAATAAACTCTTATAGATAAAACACCCTATTATTTGTCATAATCATGTTATATGTGCGCCCTATTTTGGGGCGTACTTTTTTATTAATTAGAACAATTAAATTCCAATCTCCTAACTAACCCACTGAGTTAAAATAACTTTGCCTAGATAGTTAATTGCAAAAATATAGACAAAACACAATAAACAACTAGTTATCAATTAAAAAAGTAATACTATTTGGTCGCTTTCCTCTTTAATTAATACTAAAAGGGGGGTATCCTGCTGGAAACACGTATGAACTTGCAACCGTATTTCAATATAGAATTTTACTAAACTTTAGAATAAAAATTAATATATTTGATATCCGTGGTATCTGCGACTTACTTATAAAAAGGGACTATAAAGTGAGATTTGAACAATTAGAGCAATTTGTAGCACTTGGTGTATTACGTCACTTTAGACAAGCAGCTGAACAAACCCAAATTAGTACTTCAGCGCTAACGCGCAGCATTCAAACACTTGAAAATGAAATGGGATATGAGTTAGTAAAACGCTCAACTCGTTCTGTTAAATTAACGCCTGAAGGCGAACTTTTCCTTGAATATGCTAAAACGACTCTATCGGAACTTGAGCTAACGAAAAAACGGATTTTTCAATCAGTAAACGGTAATGCTAATGAAAAACTTGTTATTGGCTATACCAATAAGGCAAGCAGCATAGTACCTATTTCTTGTGGACAGTTTTTAGCTCAATATCCTCATATAAAAATTGAAATGCAGTTACAAGATCAACAAGAGCTAACACGCAGACTCCAACAAGGTGAAATAGACATAAGTGTATACTCTCAAGCTATTAATAGTATTGGCAGTGACATTCACTTACCTGATCAGCTTGTATTATTTGTTTCAAAAAATCACCCTCTTGCACATAAAAACGATATAAGTAAGCAAAATCTTGATAGCTACCCTATGTTTGGCTGCTTCTCTCAATCTAAACAAGTGCAAACTATGCTTAATGAAGCAATTGATTCTTTAAATAAATCATCAAGTATTAAAGTGGGTAGCATTGAGCAAGTAATGGCTGGTGTAGTTAAATCAGATCACTTTGCTATAGCAAGCATTGAGCATGCAAACACAATCGCAGAGAACTCTGAACTCGTGCAACTAAAAACAAATAAAGATTTAAATCACGAGCAACTCGTTGTACAAACAAGCCAACAAACATCAATTACCGAACATGTAGAGCACTTGCTGTCGCTTATAAAAAAAGCGGGAGCTGCATTTAACTAACCCTTCTTTTTGAAAAAGTGCGGCACAATAAACAGTAGCTTTAAATCGCTTTTCGGCTACACTGTCGCACCTTTTTTAAACAGCTGATGTGAATGAACACACTTTTTGGTCCTGATGTCTATTTAGATGATATAGAACGCCAAGGATACACCGTAATTCATAACGCGCTTATTGCCGATTTAGTTAACGATTTAGTTGCAGATTGTCACCGTATAAACCCCCACTTTAGCCTTGCCGGTATTGGTCGATTAAATAACTTACAAATAGATAAAACTATTCGCACTGACAAAACCTATTGGTTTGACGGCAGCTCTCAAGCACAGCTTACTTACCAAGCAATAATGCAAAGTATAAAAACCACGTTAAATCGTAGCTTTTTTATGGGGCTATTTGATTACGAATGCCATTATGCAAAATATACACAGGGTGATTTTTACAAAAAACACTTAGACGCATTTAAAGGTCGATCTAATCGTGTATTTACAACGGTGCTTTATTTAAATACGCCAGAGCAAGGTGGCGAACTTGTTATATATAAACCTAAAAGTAAAGAAGTAGAAATAACCATTAAACCAACTGCTGGCACATTGGTTATGTTTGAAAGCGAACGTTTTGCTCATGAAGTGCTTCCTGCAGTTGACGAACGCTATTCTATTGCTGGATGGTTTAGAAAAAACGCCTCTATTAGCGGCATTATTGATCCACCCCGATAGCTCTAAATTAAGTATTTTAACAGCCTTTATTAAGGCTTTAAAATGCTATTGGGTATGAAAGTAATAACCCTATAAAGATAGCCAAGCCCACATAATGATTATTTAAAAACGCTTTAAAGCAGGCATCTCTTTCACGCTTATGAATAAGCGTTTGTTGATATGCCAATAAACCAGCAGCCACACTCAAACTAATGCCAAACGCGACACTTAAATGATTACTTATACCAATAAACGCAACCAGCGATATAAATACAGCATTAAGTAAAAAGATTATGTGGCGGTCGTATTTACCAAATAAAATAGCGGTTGATTTTACCCCTATTTTTAAATCGTCATCTCTATCAACCATCGCATACATAGTGTCATAAGCGACTGTCCAGCAGATGTTGGCTATAAATAATAACCATGCCTGCTGCGGTAATGCATTTATTGAAGCCATATAGGCCATTGGAATAGCCCAACCAAATGCAGCTCCTAAAACAACTTGTGGTAATTGTGTATAGCGTTTCATAAAAGGGTAGCAAAAGGCTAAAGCCAAAGCCCCAAAAGAAAGCAAAATAGTATTAACGCTAAGCATTAATACTAAAATAAACGCAATAACTATGAGCAGTAAAAATAGGCTAAGTGCTTCACCACTACTAACCCGCCCTGAAGCTAGCGGCCGCTGAGCTGTGCGTTTTACAGAGCCGTCTATTTTCCTATCTGCAAAATCATTAATTACACACCCTGCACTTCGCATAACAACAACGCCCAGCGTAAATATAATAAAGTTGAGTAAGCTCGGCATCCCACTATTAGCAAGCCATAAAGCCCAGTATGTTGGCCAAAGTAATAACAAGGTACCAATGGGCTTATCTATACGCATTAGCTGTATATAGTAAGAAATATGTTTTGGCTTTAAAGCGGCTAATTTCATGAGTATAAATATGCTCCTGGTAAAAACACTTCACACACTAAAAATTTATATTCTTTGAGTGAAAATACACTTCGACGCCCTAGTAAGTTTTTTTCGGGTAGATTTAATTTTGCAACTAATTGCTGAACGGGGTGCTTGGCATCAAAATAAGCAATTTCTATATCCGTTCGTTTTAGTGCTGGGTCTTGAAAAATCACATCACCAAGAGGTCGTTCACCCATATTGTGCAAAGGATTGCTCGAATCATTTTTAGGAAGCCAGCTCTGTGCGTATACCACAGGTTTGTTATCGCACAATAAGAGTACTTCTCTATTAATAGCTGTTTTAGCGCTACAGTTTAGTAATAACTTTTGCTCTAGACTTAAAGTAAATAACTGCTCGCTTAATACTCTTACACTAAAAATTTGTGATTTACTTTTTAATTTAGCAGTTAAAGAATTAGGTTCAAAAAGCCATTCTTGCTCTAGAGGAGATAAGTCACTTACATATGAAGTGGACTGCCAATTAGCAGATATAGACAGAGGATAAGTAATCACAATAGCTCAACAAAATAAAAAACAACGAGATGATACCATTGCCAAAGCTTTTGAAAAAGTGATGTTTTATAACCATAAATAATAGCTTGGCGCTGTTTATTACCCACTATTAAGTATAAACTATTTGTAACAAGTTTTAAGAAACGCTTTAAATATGAAAAAAATAGTATACGCAGGTCTTTTTACGTTCTTTGTAAGCGTCATAAGCTTTACAGCTCGTGCTGAATCTACAGTTGGTTATTTTGGTTTTGAGCCCGATATAATCACCAACTACATTGGCGCATCAAGTAAAAAAATGGGCTATGTGCGTGTAACTATTGATTTAATGCTTAATGACACTTCAGATATTGCAGTAGTAGAGCACCACACGCCATTACTACGTGATGCCCTAGTAGAGATTTTATCTAAAGAGCCTGAAGAAAAAATAAAATCCCTTACTGGCCGTGAAGAAATACGCGCAAAGTGCGCCGAAAAACTAAAAAGCCTCTTAAAAGAAGAAACAGGACAAGAGATCATCCGTGAAGTCTTGTTCACTAAATATTTATATCATTAGTATTTAACGTTTTGCGTTAAATACTTTGGCGGTGTAGGCAAAAGCCATACCGCTAACTAACCCACCTAAGTGCGCCCAATTAGCCATACCTACAAACAATACATCTGCAAACCCAAGCACTAACCAAATCAACATAAAACCAACAATAGCCGTACTAACCAGCGCAGGTTTGTTCGGATTTAAAAAACTATGAATCCAACAAAAACCAAGTAACCCATATACTACGCCACTCAAACCGCCAAAGTTGGGACCAACCATTAGGTATTGCGCCCAATTACTAATAAGTGCAGTCACTAAAAACAAACCTATTAAGCTGAGTTTTCCGCATTGCTTTTCGATATTGTCGCCAAGTGACATCCACCAAATTAAATTAAACACAATATGCATCGCGCTAAAATGCACAAGCGCAGGTGTTAACCAACTAAGCGGTTGTGATGGATTAAATTGCAGAGCTGTATAAATTTCATCAAATCCACCCAATAAAAAAGCGACATAAATAACAATACTTAATATGCTAACAGTTTGGTTAAGCCAGCTAAGCGCTTTAAATCGCGACATAAGATTAAGTGATTGCCCTTGATATTTAAGCGGCGACTGTGTGCTGCCTACATCCCAAGATGCTTGCTGGTATTTTTCATGATTAGGGTTTTGTGTAAACTCAACCCATAAAGGCTGAACTTGATGAAAGTCCTCCTCAGTCACGCTAATAATGACATTACTGCCATCTGCCGAGTGTATCTTTGCATCTAGGCCCTGGCTTTTTAAATAATCTATAAAGCCCTGTGCGGCGCGTGGGTTATTTAAACTGCCAAGCTCTATCATCGCTCTACTTTCTCGCTATAAGACGCTTCCCACGCAGTAAAACCGCCATCCATGCTGTAAACATCTTCAAAGCCTTGCTCAACTAAATAACTAGCTGCGCCCTGAGAGCTCATACCGTGGTAACACACAATAATAATTGGCTGATCGAATTCTTTTTCCATCATAAATTGTGCAATATTACCGTTAGAAAGTGCTTCTGAGCCTGGAATACGACCAGCTTGATACGAATTTGGATCGCGAATATCTGCAATTACAACGTCTTCTTTATCTAGAAGTTCTAACGTTTGCGCTATAGAAATGTGTTTAAATGCCATTGAAGTCTCTTTAATTAATAGTATAAAAAAGGCGGCTAAAGCCGCCCTTCTTGTAATTTAGTTAGGAACTAATCCCAGTTTAAAATCACTTTACCTGACTGACCTGAAATCATCATATCAAAGCCAGCTTGGAAGTCATCCACAGAATACTGATGTGTAATGATTGGGTTCAAATCAAGACCAGATTGAATCAAGCTTGCCATTTTGTACCACGTTTCGAACATTTCGCGACCGTAAATACCTTTAATCACTAAACCTTTAAAAATAACTTGGTTCCAATCAACTGCCATATCAGATGGTGGAATACCTAGCATGGCAATTTTACCGCCGTGGTTCATGTTATTAAGCATTGAATTAAAAGCGCTTGGCACACCTGACATTTCAAGACCAATATCAAAGCCCTCTGTCATACCTAAGTCTTTTATTACATCTTCAAGCTTTTCGCTTGCCACGTTTACCGCGCGAGATGCACCCATTTTGCGGGCTAAATCTAGGCGGTATTTATTTACGTCGGTAATAACGACGTGGCGAGCACCAACGTGTTTTGCAACCGCTGCTGCCATAATACCAATTGGGCCTGCACCAGTAATAAGTACATCTTCGCCAACTAAGTCGAACGATAATGCGGTATGAACTGCATTGCCAAACGGGTCAAAAATTGAAGCCAGTTCGTCAGAAATATTATCTGGAATTTTAAATGCATTAAATGCAGGAATAACCAAATACTCTGCAAATGCACCTTCACGGTTTACGCCAACACCCGTTGTATTACGGCATAAATGTACACGCCCAGCACGACAGTTACGACAATGCCCACATGTAATATGACCTTCACCCGATACGCGATCGCCTACTTTAAAGCCACGAACTTCCTGGCCCATATCAACGACTTCACCAACATATTCGTGACCAACAACCATTGGAGTAGGAATAGTTTTGCTTGCCCATTCATCCCATTTGTAAATATGTACGTCGGTACCACAAATAGCTGTTTTACGAATTTTAATCAGTAAGTCGTTATGACCGACTTCTGGCTTTGGCGCATCTGTCATCCAAATGCCCGGTTCTGCTTTTAATTTAGATAATGCTTTCATAATTCACACTCAACTAAAAAACCGAAGCAAGGCTTCGGTTTAAAATAAAATTAAATAACGCCCATTTCTTTACCAATGCGGGTAAATGCATCAATAGCAATATCAAGTTGCTCAATGCTATGCGCCGCTGAAATTTGTGTACGAATACGCGCTTGCCCTTTTGGTACTACTGGGAATGAAAAACCGGTTACGTAAATACCTTCAACAAGTAACTTATCAGCCATTAACGAGGCTACTTTTGCATCTCCCAGCATTACTGGAATAATTGCATGATTTTTACCTGCACACGTAAAACCAGCAGCTTCCATTTGCTCACGGAAGTATTTAGCATTTGACCAAAGTTTAGCGCGAAGCTCACCGCCATTTTCTAGCATTTCAAGTACTTTAATTGATGCAGTAACAATTGAAGGCGCTAATGAGTTTGAGAACAAGTATGGGCGCGAACGTTGGCGTAACCATTCAACAATTTCTTTTTTACCTGAAGTATAACCACCTGAAGCACCGCCCAGCGCTTTACCTAATGTACCGGTGATAATATCTACACGGTCTAATACATTACAGTACTCAGGTGTACCCTTACCGTTTTCGCCAACAAAGCCAACTGCGTGAGAGTCATCAACCATTACAAGCGCATCATATTTATCGGCTAAGTCGCACACAGCTTCTAAATTACAAATAACGCCGTCCATAGAAAACACGCCATCAGTAGCTATTAGTTTCGTTTTAACGCCGGCTTCATCTGCTGCAATAAGTTGCTTTTCAAGATCAGCCATATCGTTATTTGCATAACGAAAACGCTTAGCTTTACACAAACGTACACCATCAATAATTGATGCATGGTTTAATGAATCAGAAATAATAGCGTCTTCTGCGCCTAAAATAGTTTCAAACAAACCGGTGTTTGCATCAAAACACGAAGAATATAGAATGGTGTCTTCAGTTTCCAAAAACTCACTGATTTTTTTCTCTAGTGTTTTATGAATATCTTGCGTACCACAAATAAAACGAACAGACGCCACACCAAAACCATGATTATTTAAACCGTTTTGCGCAGCTTCAATTAGCTCTGGGCTATTAGCTAAACCTAAGTAGTTATTAGCACAAAAGTTGATTACTTTACCTGACGCAACTTCGATTTGAGCTTGCTGCTGAGATTTAATAATACGTTCGCTTTTATACAAACCTTCGGTTTTTACGTCTTCAATTTGCTGTTGTAGCTGGCTAAAAAAAGCAGATGCTCTCATCTGTGTTCTCCATTTATTTGAACGGGTCAACAACCACATTTAAGCGACTGTTTATTATGGGGGGTATTGTAAAAGTTTAATGGGGAAAATGCACGGTTTGCAGTTCGTCGCAAACGCCCTAAACTGGAAGGAATTCCTGCCAGTTTACAGGCTAATCTGTTTAGTTTATTTATGTCTTTAAAAGTGCAGGTAAACTGTTTATAGAATCGATAATTAAATCAGCCTCTTGCTTGGCACTTTCATCAAAGCTTTGACCTGAACGCACTAAAACGCGGGTAGTGATCCCTGCTTTTTTCGCAGCCTGCATATCACTGAGTTTATCGCCCACCATTATACTGTAAGCAGGGTCGATGTTATGCTCTTGTATGCCTTGCAATAACATCCCTGGCGCAGGCTTTCTGCAACTGCACTCTTTCAAATATTCAGGGTGCGCTTTTTTAGGGTGATGAGGGCAAAAGTACACATCGGCAACTTCAATACTGTGATCGCTAAATTGGGTTTTCATCCAATCAGTTAGTGCTAAAAAATCAGTTTCGGTGTAATAACCTCGGCCAATTCCAGATTGATTAGTGACGATTATGATTTTATAGCCCGCATCATAAAATGCTTTACAAGTACTAAAAACACCTTCAATAAATTCAAATTTATCGCTTTGATACACATAACCATGGTCAACATTTACTACGCCATCTCGGTCTAAAAAAAGTGCTTTATTTTTTTTTTGTGCATTCATTACAAAGACTCTTTTTGTACAACATGATCAAACATCGCTTTTACGTCATCAACTGTAATTTGGCTCATTAAATCATCGCCTTTTACGCGCGTACCCCACGGCACTTGCTCAGCTGTTTTACCAGTTTGCTTAAGCAAATTTTGATGATAAACCTCTACCACGTAGTCTTGGTATAAGTAAGGACCTGTGCGTGCTGGGTTTGAATGTGCGTATAAACCAATAACCGGCGTACCAACCGTTACCGCCATATGTGCAGGACCCGTATCGGGCGCGAGCACTAAGCTGCCACGCTTTAACACGCACAACAATTCTTTGAGTTTCGTTTTGCCAACTAAATTTAAAATAGGTGTTTTGCTATGTTTAATAATGCTATTTGCTAGGTTAATTTCAAGTTCTGTTGGACCACCCGTCAATACAACTTTAAAGCCTTGCTCATTTGCATAATCAGCCAATGCGGCATAACGATCTGCGAGCCAATTGCGCTGTGCTTTACTTGCTGCTGGCGATATTACAAATAGTTTATTAGTTAGGTATTTTGGTGTTAGTAGCTCATCGGCAACCGCTTGGTCTTGCTCGGTATATGGCATGTTCCAACTCGGCTTATAATCAGCTACACCAATGGCTTTTGCAAAACCTTTAAAGCCTTCAAGCACATGCGCCTGAGCTTCTGGGGCTATTCGTTTATTAATAAATAAGCTGTGCAATTCTTTTGAACGCGCCCAATCGAACCCTATTTTTATTTTTGCTGGAATACAACGCGCTACAAACCCAGCCCTTAATGCAACTTGCATATTAAGTAGTACATCAAACTTTTGACCTTTAAAACGTTGCTTTAAGCTTTTAAGCGCTGCTTTGCCTTGCTTTTTATCAAATACCACCAGCTCAACGCCCGGTAAGTCGGCAAGTAGCATGGCTTCTATTTTGCCAATAACCCACGTGACTTTTGCATTAGGGTGTGCTTTTTGAATAGCTTGTACAGCACTCACACCATGACATACGTCACCAATGGCTGAGAGTCTTAATATACAAATAGATGAATAGTTAGGAGCTTGAGTCACACATTCCCTTAGGTAATAAATACAAAAGCCGATCTTAAATTATAATCACGCTATTGCAAGCACTTATCCTCAGCTTTAAAACACGCTAATATAGGCACATTATTTAGCAATTACACAGAGCTATGTTTAAACAACACGTACGAGGCAGTCACACTGTATTAAGCCACCCTAAATACACAAGCCAAATTACCCTCGATTGGTTTGATGCAAATTATTGGCAACAACAAAATAAAATTGTGGGCGCCAAAAAGGGCCGAGCAACTGCGTGGTTTTTTAAACAAGACGGATTAACAGCCGTACTTAGGCATTATTGGCGCGGTGGCTTAGTGGGTAAATTGCTAAGCGATCAGTATTTATATACTGGGCTTGAACAAACCCGTGTGTATAAAGAGTTTAGCTTAATGAGTAAGCTTATAGAGCTTGGTTTAAACGTACCAACCCCTATTGCAGCTAAAGTAACGCGTAGCGGATTAATTTATCGTGGTGATATTATTACAGAGGCTGTTAAAAGCGCTAAAAGTGTACTCGATGTATTAATTGAACGCCCATTGACCGAAGATGAGTTGGAGCGCATAGCTAAAACAATCGCGCTATTTCATTCAAAAGGTGTTTATCACGCCGATTTAAACATTAATAATATTTTGTTTAGTGATACTGGTGATGTTTATATTATCGACTTTGATAGAGGTGAAATAAGAGCGCCTAACCCACAATGGCAACAAAGTAATATGGCACGTCTTGAGCGCTCGTTTTTAAAAGAACAGGGTCGAAACGAGACATTTAATTGGCAAGCGACTGACTGGCAAACTCTGCATAGCAACTATCTCAAAGCACTCGCTAATATAAGTTAACTTAGTTAGCCAATGCTAAATACTGCAGAGCAACCTGCTCTGCCTGTACTTGTTTTAGAATATCTGCGTTTTCTACATTTGGCTTATCTGCTAGCACCTGCTTAACGGCATTGGCTAATGCCTCACTTTGCTGAACGGGTACTAAATATTTACTTAGCTCGCCTGTTAATATCTCGCTTGGTCCAAATGTACAATTAGTGCTGACTACCGGAGTACCCACCGCTAAAGCCTCAATTAATACCGTTGGAAGTCCTTCAAAATCAGAACTCAACACTAAAGCTTTGGCATGCTTAATCCAGTTGTACGGGTTTTGTTGAAATCCTGGCACTACTAACTGTTTTTCTATGCCGTATTCCTGTGCAAGCTTTAGCGCTTTAGCCGGTTTATTACATAAAAGTACTAACTTGTATTTTTTATCAAGCTTTGCAAATGCTGCAAATAATATATCGTGGCGTTTTTGTTTGGCGAGTCTTCCTACATGAATTAAGTAGGGCTCATTTGGGATATTGTTATTTTGCTCATTTGCTTGCTGTCTTATTTTTTCAAAATCGAACGGGTTGTAAATAGTCGCAATTGCACTTGGGTTAATTAAATCCCCTTGTATTATTTCTTTTTCAACACCCTTTGATACGCAAATAAGTGATTTACCATTTAAATTTTGCTTACTTTTTTTAAGATATAAATATGAAAATGGACCTAACTTTTTTTGACGTGCAAGTTCTGCATTAACTGAGTTGTGAATAACAAAATGAACATTTTTGATATTACTACGCGCGAGCAAGTTATTACTTCTATCAAGATTAGAAAGCACTAAATCAATATTGCCCAGCTCGCTTTGTTTTTTTTCAAACCAAGTTTGTAGTGTTAAAATGCTATTTTTACGCTGCCAAAATCGATCTACTTTTGATGCCCTATGTGCGAATAAACTCTCCACGTTAAGTACTTCAGGGATATTATATTCAATGGAGTTAGCAAGAGACAAAATAGTGATTCTGTGCTGTAACTTGGCCATTTCCTCAGCCAAAGTAAGCATTACTTTTTCAGCACCACCACCTACTAGTGAATCAATTACAATCACTATATTCATTAGCGATCCCCTATAAGCATATTTTTTATGCCATTAGTGATCACATCGAAGCTATGTGTATTATCAAGTTGGCTATATTTAGCAACGAATTCATTATAGAAAGGCTCGCTAATAACCTGAGCTATTTTCGTAGTGATTTCATCAATATCAAGATTTGCTTTTATGACAACACCTGCATTAACACAATGATCCAAACGTGTATTTTGATCTTTTGAGATAGCACATGCCACAACGGGGGTTTGAACTGCAATTGCTTGCAGTAAAGTATCTCCACCGCTAAGTAATGCGATTTTAGCTTGGCTCATTAATGCCAAAAAATCAATACTTTGCAGACTCGCTAAACAAGTAACCTCATCACTTTCAGGAATGGCTTTCTTATAATTGGGACCAAACACAACAACTGCTTTTAAACCAGTGTGCTTAGTAATTTTAAGCGCGGCTTTAAAGTAAACATCAGCGCAATTAAGGTTATTTAATACATGTCCGCCTGAGCCAGCATTTACAATAAAATAGCCTTCCGATACTAAGTTATAGCGATTTAAAACATCACGTTTTTGCGCGCAAGAGGCAAATGTAACAAAAGGACCTACATTTCGAGGATGTGCCAAGGGAAACATGTCTAACTTCGTACTTTCAGCCCATGTAAGTGGCTCAATACAATAATCAGGCTGTACAACCCAATGTGTATCAATTAAATTAATTCTGTTAAGTTTTAAGCCTTTAGCACGTTTTTTTGCATGCTGAGAAATGAATATAACTTTAGCGCCTACCTTTTTAGCCGCCTTCATATGCCCTGCACGTCCTGCACAATCAAAAACAACGACATCAGGTTTAAATTGCTCTATAAAGTCGCAAACAAAATCAAGCTCTTTAGTCGCTGAGTGTTCGAGTAGTGTGGCTTCAAAAGGACAATCTTTTGCGTAGCTTGTATGCTTATTTAATATAAAGTGAATATCGAGAGAATCTGCAAGTTCTGCCTTTAAACTTTGAGCCAACAACAACGAGCGCATATATTCACCAATGCCTTCTGGTGATGATACTGGAATAAATAAAAGTCGTTTGTTGCTCATTGCATTCTCAATGTCCTATTTGAGCTCCAGTATATCAATCAGATACTTATTACGATAGACAGGTTACATTTTAATATATTAAATTAACTCTATAAATTTGATTATTTACTGCAATAGCAGACTTAGATTGATAAACTTAGCCGCAATCTTAATCACAAGGATCTGAACTTTGCGAAACAGAATTTTTCTACTTTCTACTCTTTTTTGCGCTATGAGCGCATCAGTTAATGCTGAGCCATGGGTAAAACCCGATGATTATGGTCTAAGAGCTGATATTCAACAATTAGCTGATGCCGGTGTTATTTTAGCTCCTGTAACTACCTATCCGCTTATGTGGAAAAGTTTTATAAGCGATGTGGAAAGCATGCCGCTGGAGCAATTATCTCCAAGCTTACAAGATGCTTTACTTCGCGTTAAACATCGATATAAATCGGAAAATAGTAGCTCACATAGTCTTCAATTATCAGCTTTTGCAGCCACAGATCCAATCATAGCAACAAGCTTTGGTGCAACAAATACTCAAGAAACAGAGCTTTCAGCAGCTTACGCTTATTTAGGCGATAACTTTGCAGCTAAAGTAGCTATAAACTATAGAAAAGACGGTAAAAAATGTTTAGTTGATGGAAAAACGACTGACGATATAGTTACCGATGAGCAAGCTTTAACCGATTGTAACGATACCTCACTTGATAATAGTTACTTAGCTTACCGTTTAGGTAACTGGATTTTTAGAGCCGGTGCTGTTGAACAATTTTGGGGACCTGGTGTTGATAACAGCTTAATTATGTCAGGTAATGCGAAACCTTTACCTGCACTAAGTGTTACTCGAGAAAAAAGTACTGCTTTTGAGACACCATGGCTGAGCTGGATTGGTCAATGGAGCTTTACAGCACAAATGGCAAAGCTTGAGTCTACGCGTGTTATACCTGATGCTTTACTGTGGAGTACTCGTGTTAATTTTCGCCCTATTCAACAGTTAGAAATTGCACTTAGCTGGTCTGCACAATGGGCAGGTGACGGACAACCGGGCTCTGCGGGTGATTTTATTGATGTCATAACAGGGCAAACTGCATGTATCGATGGCAATGAGAGTTGTGATAGCCAGTTAGAGTCGAAAATAGGTAATCAATTGGCTGGTATTGATATTCGTTGGTCAGATACCTTATTTGATCAACCATATGCGGTTTATGCCAGTACTATAGGTGAAGATGCTAGCTCACAGTTTAAACCCGCTGATAGAGCTTACTTATTTGGTCTGCAAACAACACAGCGCATTTATGCTCAAAACATATTAGTAAATGTTGAATATATAGATACTGGTGTTTCATGCCAAGCTGACTCAATAGTTGAAAATTGTTACTATGAGCATGATACTTATAAGTCTGGCTATCGCTACCATGGACGCACTATTGGTTCGACGTATGATAATGATGCGCAATCAGTTGTCCTAACACTACTTGGTCAGCTTTCTAATGGTGATGATTGGCAGTTGAAATTACGCAGTGTTGATTACAATAGTGACAATAGCGATTGGTACCCTAGCAATCCAGATTTAGGTAACAGCATAACTAAAACAGCCTACAACAGTAAGCAATTAGAACTTCGTTACAGAATGCTTTCTATGGGAGGACGCGTCACTTTAGGTGCTTTTGCGTCTAACAACGACGGTGCTGAAAACGATACTTCTGCGTTTGCTAAGTACGAATATAACTTTTAATACGTTACTTTTAATAAAGTAACGTATTAAAAGTAAGAAAGGGATGAAAACAGTGTTTTCATCCCTTTTTTGTATTTTTTAGCAAACTAAATCAGTAATTACTGTTTAATTTTACTAATTACTTTTGATGTTGAGCATCCATCTAAAAATTCAAGCACTTCAACTTTTCCGCCATGGCGAAGTACATGCTCAGCACCCGCTATTTGCTCTACGGTGTAGTCGCCACCCTTAACTAAAATATCAGGGCTTATCTGCTCGATTAATTTAGCGGGAGTATCGTTTTCATCTAGACTACCAAACGGAATAACCCAATCAACTGATGAAAGTGCGCTAAGTACCATTGCACGCTCATCTAGCGGGTTAATAGGACGATCTGCCCCCTTTAAGCGCGTAATAGATTCATCATTATTTAATCCAACAACGAGTCTATCGCCTCGGGCTTTAGCTTGTGCTAAATAACGCACATGCCCAGCATGTAAAATATCAAAGCAGCCATTAGTAAATACAATGGTTTCGCCATTTTGTTTTGCAAACTCAATATGTTGAAGGACATCATCAAATGGTGTTTGGTAATGCTCACCAGTAGTATGTAAATACTGACCAAGCTTACGACTTAACTCTTCTGGCGAAACTGTAGCTGCACCAAATTTACTAACCGCTATACCTGCCGCTAAGTTAGCAATTTCGACAGCATCTTTAGGTTCCATGCCCGCACCAAGCATAACGGCTAATGTAGCTATAACCGTATCACCAGCCCCAGTCACATCACTTACTTCAAGTTCTTGTGCTGCAAAATCAAATTTTTCATCTGCATTAATTAACGACATACCTTGCTCAGAACGCGTAAGCAACATGGCTTTAATGCCATTTTTGCTAATTAAATCACGTGCACTTGCAGCTAAAGCTTCTTCTGAATCGGTTTGACCACCCGCTAACTTAAACTCATGTAAATTAGGCGTAATGTAATCAGCACCTTCATATAAATGTAAATCTGGCGATTTAGGGTCGATTAAAACCGTTTTTCCGGCGCCCTTAGCAAGGCTTACCATCTCTTTAATTAAGCTTAAAGATCCTTTGCTGTAATCAGAGAACACTATAAAATCGTATTCATCAAGTACAAGCTCTAAACGGTTTAATAAAAGTTGGCTGTGTTGCTCGGTAAATGTTTCTTCTAAATCAAGACGAACGAGTTGTTGGTGGCGGCTAATAACACGCATTTTTGAAATAGTCGGTAAATCACATACACTGACTAATTGTGAACTTATTTTTTCACCTTTTAGAATAGTCTCTAAAATCTGCCCGCTTTCATCTTCACCAATTAAGCCCAGTAAGCCAACTTTTGCATCTAACCGCGCTATATTTTTTGCAACGTTAGCTGCGCCGCCCGCTTTGTCTTCAAATTTACTTACTTTAACAACAGGTACTGGCGCTTCAGGCGAAATTCGACCTGTATCACCATACCAATAACGGTCTAGCATTACGTCGCCAACAACTAATATTCGTGCCGCTGATAAGTTTTTTAATAACGATAAATCCATTACTGCTGCTCCGCAACAACCATATCCATGGCTTCACATAACCAGTGACCTATAAACATGTGAGCTTCTTGAATACGTGCTGTTTCGTCATTTTTTATAATGATAGGTAACTTAGCAATATCTTTTACTTTACCGCCATCACGTCCAGTTAATGCCACTGTAAAAGCGCCTAGTTTATTTGCAGCTTCTAATGCTAAATTAATATTATTACTAGTACCTGATGTGGTTAAACCAATAACTAAATCTTCTGGCTTACATAGCGCTTGAACTTGGCGTTCAAACACCGTATCAAAGTGATAATCGTTGCTGTGTGCTGTTAAAATTGATGTATCTGTAGTCAATGCCATTGAGGCAAGCGGACCACGTTCTAATTTATAACGCACTACAAATTCTGCTGCTAAATGCTGCGCATCGGCTGCACTACCGCCGTTACCAAACCAAACAATCTTGCCACCAGCTTGTAATGCACTGTGGCATGCTTCTAACAGTTGCATAGATTCTTGATGATAAGCTTCCATCGTTTCAAATAATGCTTGATGACGGTTTAATGTTTCAACGTAGCTAGTTGCCACTGAATCGATAATTGACATGAAAAATTCCTCTAGGAACTGAAATAGCAGGGAAAAATTAAATCCATTATTCCATAATTTTATTTAATTGTGTGCATTTTATCGGGTTATAACTGAACCCAGACCATATTTTATTGTGAGTATGTTTAGAAAACGGCTATTTCACGGTAAACTAACGCCACCTCCCTTTAAGAAAGATCAGTATGGCACGCATTTTTTACTCTCTAGCATTAATTTTTATTAGCCCACTGATTGTATTTTATCTCTATATTTTACGAGGTAAAAAAAACCAAGGTTATCGTGCACACTTTAAAGAGCGCTTTGGGTTTGTCAGTAAGTCTTTATTTACGACTAAAACCAAACCTTTAGTTTTTCATTGTGCTTCTGTTGGTGAGGTACTTGCCGCAACGCCGCTTATTAAAGCTCTTCAAAAAGCGCATCCAAATTTAAATATACTTATAACCTGTAATACCCCAACAGGCAGAGATCAAATACTTAACCAGTTTAAAAATACTATGGCGTGTAGCTACTTACCAATCGATTTTCCGTTTGCGACAGCCAGATTTTTAAAGCGTATAAAGCCACAAGCATTATGTATTTTAGAAACAGAGCTATGGCCAAATTTAATGGCGATAAGTCACAAAAAGAATATACCGGTACTTGTCATCAATGCAAGACTCTCTGAAAAGTCGCAGCAAGGCTATCAAAAGGTCGCTAAATTAACGCATATTATTATGCGCTCAATTACAGTACTTGCGAGTCATAACAAGGCAGATGCAGAGCGTTTTATAGAGCTTGGTCTCGAAACTTCAAAAAGCCATGTAACAGGCTCTATAAAATTTGATATAACACCAAGTGACGAGCAATTAGCCAAAGTACTCAACCTTAAACAGCTTTACAGTATTAATAAAAATAGTAGTAATGAAAATAGCAGTACTGAACACATCAATGACGAGCGCTTCGTATGGGTAGCAGGCTCAACGCATCCTGTAGAACATGAATTAGTATTGGCAGCCCACCAACAGTTACTAAAAAAGCAACCTAATGCATTACTTATAATTGCCCCGCGCCATCCAGAGCAATTTGATAAAGTAGCTGAGCTTTTAACACAAAGCCCACTTAGTTTTAGCCGTCGTAGCCAAAATAACTACAACAATGAACAAGTACTCCTTGCTGATACGCTTGGTGAATTACAGTGTTTATATGGCGCTGCAAATGTGAGCTTTATTGGTGGCAGCTTAATTCGCAGAGGTGGGCATAACCCACTGGAATCAGCAGCGTTTTCGGTAGGTGTAATAACAGGTCCACACACATACAATTTTGATCATGTTTATCCCGAGCTAATAAAGCTTAAAGGCGCTGTAGTGGTTGATAGTAACGACGAACTAGCTAAGCAGCTCATAACGTTTAGCCAAAACACAAAAGCGTGCCAAACCTTAGGTATTAAAGCTGCGCAATGCGTAGCTAAAAACCAAGGTGCTATACAAAAAACACTTACCATTATTAACCAATATTTAGAGCCAAAACCGTGACCAACATAGCTATAAGCCAAACCCGCGAATGGGTGTCATCTGTTATTGTTAAATATAACTTTTGCCCGTTTGCCCGCAAAGAAGTAGAAAATAACTGTATTCATTACATCGTAAGCTCTGCAACGAGTATGGATGATGCTGTAATGGATATGCTTGAGCAATGTGTTGAGCTTGACCGCGAACCAGAGCGCGAAACAAC
Source organism: Pseudoalteromonas sp. NZS37 (assembly GCF_015864265.1). NCBI lineage: Bacteria > Pseudomonadati > Pseudomonadota > Gammaproteobacteria > Alteromonadales > Pseudoalteromonadaceae > Pseudoalteromonas > Pseudoalteromonas sp. NZS37. The sequence continues at coordinate 22,956 of NZ_JADYXL010000016.1, forward strand.
CCTTATCATGTTTGACAACGGCTTTAGTGACTTTGAATGCTTTTTAGACTTGGTCGATTTAGCAAATGCGCTTTTAGTCGCGCAAGGATTTGAAGGTAAGTATCAAATTGCTAACTTTCATCCTGATTACGTATTTGCCGACAGCGATGAAAATGATGCCGCAAACTATACAAATAGAGCGCCTTTTCCTACTTTGCATTTAATTCGCGAAGCAAGTATGAGCGAAGCGCTTGATAGTTATAACGAACCTGAATCTATTCCAGAGCATAATATAAACCTAGCAAGGCGTAAGGGTATTGATTTTTGGCAGCAGTTACTTGAAGGCTGTAAAAAACCGAGCGCTTAAACGCTCGGTTTTATCTTGGTTTGTATAAATTTTGTGCAAAACTTCTTACAAAACAAGTAATACTTAAGCTTATTTTTTGACCCAGTTACCATTTACTTCAACGTAATGACCACTTTGGGTTTTTTCAATTGTTTTAGCGGCAGCAAGTGCTTCTACTTGTGAAAGTGACAAGTTATTCTTTTTAGCCAGCTTTAAGTACTGCGCTTTACGCTTTGCATTTATGTCAATAACAACTGCTTTTGCTTCTGCGTTTTGTACAACAAGCCCTAAATAACCAGAGCTATCTTCACCTACAAAACCTTGGTTTTTAGCGTCATCAAGGCTAATAGCCCACGCAGAGAACGACATACATACTGCACTAACTAACGTAATAATATTTAATTTTTTCTTCGTATTCATTTTTTAGCTCCTTAAAATAACTCACTGTCGTCACTAAACAAACTGTCGAGTTCTTTATCTACTTTTACGCGAATTTCGTGATCGACCTTCACATTTAAATTAATAGTAATGGGCTCTTTAGCAGACACCTCAACTCGGTGCGTACAGGCACTTAGTGCACTAATAGCACCTAGCGCGAGCAGTACTTTTATCAAAAACGACTGTCTCATTATTAGTTTCCTTTTTGTGAGTATTGTTGCTCAACTTTCTGTGTAATTTCGTCACTTAAACGCAGTGCGCGTAAAAGTGTAAATACGTTTTCTTCGTGGTTATAATTAAAGTTAACTTGCTGCTGCTCTTGTTTATTATAGCCTTGTAAATTAACCCCAAGCTTTAACCAGCCATCGTTTTTTAATGCCACACTGCTATTAAGTTTTTGAATATCTAAATTAGTTAATAGTCCTAATACAGGTTGCAATTCTTGCTGTTGCTGCATTACTGAATCAAACGCGGCATTATTGGTAATTTTTAAATTACCTGTTCCTTGGCTAAATAAGCTACCGTCAATTATTTCAATTTTTCCACTATCAAAATGGACAGGTAAAGACCCCGCCAAGCGTCCCGTTAATACAATGCCCGACTTATCGTCGAGTGTAACGAGTTTACTTGCATCAATGTTTTCAAACTTAACATTAGCAACTTGGTTTGGCTTCCCTATTGTGTAGGTATCTAACGAAAACTCGCCGCCAAACACACTTCCTTTTACATCATTTATAAGCGCGGTATTGCTACTAACTTGCCATTGCCCTTCAATCGCTTTAACTACGGCACCCGCTCTAAACTCATTTAAATTAAAGGTAGTTGGTTTTACATTAAGCTTACCTGAATTATATTCCCCGCTAAATACACTGTTTAAATCACTCGCAAGGTAATCGTTATACAGTGCACTTGTATGACTAATCCCCATATTGAACAGTGCATTTTGTAAGTTTATATCGCCACTAATATAGCCATTAAATTCGCCCTCTGTTAGTTGTGCAAGTGGCTCAAATTGCCTAATAAGCGCATTTAACAGCAGCGTACTTTGTTCAGGAATAATGACTTCAAACGGATGAGCTTGCGACGACATATGATGATTTATAACTAACTCAACATCGTTTATAAATGCGTGATGCGTGGATTTTAGTGCACGACTTTGCAAGCCTGTAGACTCTACTTTTATATTATTAAGTTTTATGTCGGGGCTATTAACAGCCTTTATATTCGTTTTTGCTGTTAGATTAGCAAATAACTCACCTACGCCTAAATTAGTATTTGCTGTTAATGTGTTACTTATATCTGTGACTTTAAATTCTTTATATTCTGCGCTTTTTAATCGCTGAGTTAACGCTACCTCTGCGTTTAACTGTTTATCCATTTTTGCTGTTAAATCACCTTGGTATTGCACTGCACTTATATCAAACGCATCTACACTATTAAGCGTTAATTTAGCATTTATAAGCCCAATTGGTTTTGAGTCTATAAACTCACTTATATTAAAGTGACCACTAAGGCTAAGCCCATTCGCTGTTGCAGGAACAAACTCAGGCAAGCTTTCAAGCATAACGGCGTAATCGCCTTTAATTACAGCGCCAGATAACTGAGCATTAACGTTAATATTATTTATATCGGGTGTATTTATTTGAGCTGATAAAGTTGTCTGTAAGTACTCAAATGGAGATGTAATATTTAGTGTTGTATCTGTTATTAAAAAATCGAATAGCTTATCGCCTTCACTCATCAAATTAATTACAGGTACACTGAGCTCACTACCCTCTAAGCGAATTGATTGAGGGAGTTTAAGTTGCCAATTTAAAGGAACTTGTTTGCTAATAAAGCCTGCATATTCACTCGGTGGAATTAACTCAGTACAGCTTGGTGTTAGATTAATTTTGTTATTAAGCAAATCGGTATTAAACATTAACACTTGGCTATTTAAATTAAAACGAGTCGCCAACTTGCCCGTGGTTAATACGTTAATCTGGCACTGCTGATTTGTATGAGAAAATTCATACGTGTGAGCAAACTGGGAGCTAATATCGCCATTTAATTCAAGTTCTATACCATCAAAGCTAAACGCTTGCTGAGTATTAAAATTAGCATCTGCAATTAATGTATTTTTAGTGTTTATAACTTGCTTTAAAAGAGTGTCATTAATCGTAAACTGACCACTTACTTTATTAGCAGTCAAAGTTGCACTCGCGTTTATATCACCCGTGACATTAAATTTATTTAGTGTGGGTTCTAATATACTTATTTTAAGTGGCTTATTGAGCTCGTCACTTTTTACTACAAACTGTTTAATGCTGATTAATGGGCGATTTAAGGGAAGCGCTAAATCGAGATTTTTAGCAAGTTGATTAGCATTATCACTTTTAGGGAGTGAATTAACCGTTAGCACTGCATTTTTAATATCTACACGCTTTGTATTTGCAGCAATATCCGTCAGTTGTAACTGTTGATTTTGATAATTTACACACACTTTATCAGCATGAATATTTAGTTCAGACGTAATTGAAAAATCGAGACAACTTAACGTAATGCCTGCTTTTTTGAGCTCAGGCGCTATAACCCACTGCAATAGCGGCAAGCGAAATACATAACCAAGCAGCAAGGTACTTAGCAATACAACGCCAACAATTAAACCAACTCGCTTAAACATACTATCCTTAAATGCTTTGTGCTTTTAGCTAAAACTATACTAATCAAAAAAGGCTGCACAATGCAGCCTTTTTTATTTTACAGTAAGATTATGAATCTAACTTGTATAAACGCAAATGTAATTAACCTACGTTTTTACGTGCGTTACGGAACATACGCATCCACGGGCTATCCTCGACCCACTCATCAGGATGCCAAGAGTTGGCAACGCTTCTGAATACACGTTCTGGATGCGGCATCATTACAGTGGCGCGACCATCAGTTGACGTAATACCTGTAATACCTTCTGGAGATCCATTAGGGTTAGCTGGGTACTGCGTTGTAGGGTTACCGTAGTTATCTACAAACTTAACCGCTACAGTGCCGCTATTAAGCGCCGCTTTAGTGGCTGCATCGTTTGCAAACTCAGCATGACCTTCACCATGAGAAACCGCTATAGGCATACGCGAGCCAGCCATTCCGTTAAAGAACACTGATGGATTTTCTTGTATTTCTACTAAACTAAAGCGTGCTTCAAAACGCTCTGATTTATTAGTTACAAAGCGCGGCCAATGTTCTGTGCCAGGGATCAACTCTTTTAACGTTGATAACATTTGGCAACCGTTACATACACCTAAACTAAAGGTATCTTCACGGTGGAAGAAGTTCTGGAACTGATCGCGTGCCATGTCGTTAAACAAAATAGACTTAGCCCAACCTTCACCCGCACCAAGTACGTCACCGTATGAGAAACCACCACAGGCCACTAAACCTTTAAATTGTTCTAGTGTTAAACGACCTTCTAAAATGTCGCTCATGTGTACATCAACGGCTGCAAAACCTGCGCGATTAAACGCTGCCGCCATTTCTAAATGAGAGTTAACACCCTGCTCACGTAAAATAGCCATTTGCGGTTTAGCACCGGTTGCAATGTATGGTGCAGCTATATCTTCGTTTAAATCAAAGTTAAGTTTTACGTTTAAGCCTGGATCTTTTGCATCAAATTTTGCATCAAACTCTTGCTTAGCACATTCAGGGTTATCACGGCGTGCTTGCATTTGATACGTTGTTTCAGCCCAAATAGTACGAAGATCAGTACGCGTATGATTAAGTACCGTATTTTCGCCACGGTTAAATATAATCGTATCATCACTGTTAAGCGTGCCAATGTTGTGGCTAATTGCTGCTATACCATGTTGTTCAAACACCGCATTTACTGCATCTAAATCAGCATTTGCTACTTGGATTACGGCACCTAGCTCTTCGTTATAAAGCGCTTCAATGTCAGAGCCTGTTAAACCAGCTAAATCAATCGTTACACCGGTATGACCCGTAAACGCCATTTCAGCTACTGTGGTAAATAAACCACCGTCTGAGCGGTCATGATAAGCAAGTAACTTACTATCAGCCACAAGCGCTTGCATTGCGTTATAAAAGCCTTTTAATAACTCTGGGCTATCAACATCAGGTGTTACATCACCCAATTGCTTATAAACTTGCGCAAGGCTTGATGCGCCCATGCGGTTTTTACCCGCACCTAAATCAACTAATATAAGCGATGTGTCGCCTTTATCTGTGCGCAGTTGTGGCGTTACTGTTTTACGTACGTCGTCAACACGACCAAACGCAGTTATAACCAGTGAAAGCGGCGATGTTACTGACTTCTCTTGTGAGTCACCTTCATCTTTCCATGTCGTTTTCATTGACATAGAATCTTTCCCCACTGGAATCGTTAAACCAAGCGCAGGACAAAGCTCTTCCCCTACAGCTTTAACAGCTTCATATAAACCAGCATCTTCACCTGGGTGACCCGCTGCTGCCATCCAGTTTGCCGATAACTTAATGTTTTCAAGGCTACCGATGTTTGCACAGGCAATATTAGTTAACGACTCAGCTACCGCTAAACGAGCAGATGCACCGTAATTAAGTAATGCTGCAGGAGTACGCTCACCAAGTGACATAGCTTCACCGTGGTAAGTATCATACGTTGCCGCAGTTACTGCACAGTTAGCAACAGGTACTTGCCAAGGACCGACCATTTGATCGCGCGCTACTAAACCCGTAACTGAGCGATCGCCGATTGTTATTAGGAATGTTTTTTCTGCAATGGCTGGTAAACGCATTAAGCGCTGCGCTGCATCTGCTGCATTTATTAATGTAGTATCAAGCGCTTTACCAACAACTTGCTTTGACGTTACATCGCGGTGCATTTTAGGTGCTTTACCTAATAATACGTCCAGCGGTAAATCAACAGGGTTATTTTCAAAATGGCTGTCTGACACTGTTAAGTGAGGTTCAGCTGTTGCTTCACCAATAACAGCGTACTGGGCACGTTCACGCTTACAAATTGCTTCAAAGCGATCAAAGTCCTCTACGCCAACAGCGAGTACATAACGTTCTTGTGATTCATTACACCAAATTTCGTGTGGTGCCATGCCTGGCTCATCGTTAGGAATGCTACGTAATTGGAACTTACCACCACGTCCGCCATCATTAACAAGCTCAGGAAACGCATTTGATAAACCGCCAGCACCTACATCGTGGATGAATGCAATTGGGTTTTCATCACCTAGCTGCCAACATTTATCGATAACTTCTTGGCAACGACGTTCCATTTCTGGGTTTTCGCGTTGTACTGAAGCAAAATCTAAATCTTCGTTTGATTGACCTGAAGCCATGCTTGATGCAGCACCACCGCCTAAACCAATGTTCATTGCAGGTCCACCTAACGCAATTAATTTAGCGCCAACAGGAATATCGCCCTTTTGAACATGATCAGAGCGAATATTACCTAAACCACCGGCAAGCATAATTGGTTTATGGTAACCACGTACTTCTTCGCCATTATGGCTTGTTACTTTTTCTTCGTAAGTACGGAAGTAGCCTAATAAGTTAGGACGACCAAACTCATTATTAAATGCAGCGCCACCTAGTGGACCCTCTGTCATTATATCAAGCGCGTTAACAATACGACTCGGCTTACCAAAATCGCTTTCCCATGGTTGCTCGTAACCTGGAATACGTAAGTTTGATACAGTAAAGCCAACTAAACCTGCTTTTGGCTTAGAGCCACGACCAGTTGCGCCTTCATCGCGAATCTCACCACCAGAACCTGTAGCCGCACCAGAGAATGGCGCAATAGCTGTTGGGTGGTTATGAGTTTCAACTTTCATTAGTATTTCAATGTCTTCTTGATGATACGCATATTCACCTTGCGCATTTGGGAAGAAGCGACCCGCTTTTGAGCCTTTCATTACTGCCGCGTTATCTTTATACGCCGACAATACATTTTCAGGATTTAACTCAAACGTATTTTTAATCATTTTAAACAGCGATTTTGGCTGCTCTTTTCCATCAATTGTCCAGTCAGCATTAAATATTTTATGGCGACAATGCTCTGAGTTTGCTTGTGCAAACATAAACAATTCGATGTCGTTAGGGTTACGTCCTAACTTTATAAAGTTTTCTACCAAGTAATCTATTTCGTCATCAGCAAGGGCAAAACCTTGCTCAACATTAGCTATTGCTAATGCTTCGCGTCCGCCGCCTAAAATATCAACAGACGACATTTGGCGCGGTGCATCACTGCGAAACAGTTGTGCAGCATCTTCAAGCTCACTATGCGTGGCTTCGGTCATACGGTCGTGCAATAACGCAATTACTTGTGCAAGTTGTTCTGCGTTTAAGTCACCTTCAACATAATAAGCAATACCGCGTTCAACACGGTGAACCTGTTTTAAACCACAGTTATGGGCAATATCGGTTGCTTTAGATGCCCAAGGTGAAATGGTACCTGGGCGAGGTGTAACAAGTACAAGTTTGCCAGCTGGGGTATGCTCAGCAATATTTGGACCGTAAGTTAATAGTTTTTCAAGCTTGGTTTGCTCGGAGCTACTCAACGGCGATGTTAAATCGGCAAAGTGAGCATACTCGGCGTATACGTTAGTGACTGGAAGTTGCGATTGTTGGCAACGCGCTAAAATTTTATTAACTCTGAACTCTGACAGTGCTGGTGCACCACGTAGGATCAACATAGGTAATTTCATCCGGGGTTAGGGATTGAACGATATTTTAGGCACGCATTATAGTCCAATTAGCATTCAGATTTAACTCAAAATTACGCTTTTCATAAAATTAACTTTTTAGCTTTATTTATAGCCTCTTTTGGTTAATAAAATAAAACGTAAAGTGACGCGATAGCTTAGTTTTGCTATAACAGTGGCTGGCGAGCTTAAGGGGCACTCAATGTTGAAAGAAAAACTAATAATAATCATTACTTTAGTTATGCTGTTATGTGCATGCGATATGCAAGAGCAGCCAACTCAACTCGCCCAAATAAAAGAACACAATAAAATACGTGTGGGTACCCTTGCCAGTGCTAGTAATTATTATCAAGCCGTTCAAGGTGAGCAAGGCTTTGAATATGAGTTATCTCAAGCCTTCGCTGAATATTTAGGTGTAGAGCTTGAAATAGTCCCTTTCTTTAACTTATCTGACATGTTTGAACGCCTTGAAAGCGGTGATTTAGACTTAATAGCGTCAGGACTTACCTATAATAAAACCCGTGCAGAGCAATACCGTTACGGACCAACTTACAGAACAATCAGCCAAAAGTTAGTTTATAAACAAGGGCGCGTTCGTCCTCGAGAGTTTGACGATTTAGATGGCAACTTTACGGTTATAGCTAAAAGTAGCCACTCGCTTACTCTACAAAAAATGAAGAAGAACAATCCAGATCTCACTTGGATAGAAAGCGAAGAGTTTGATGAAGAAGAACTACTTCAAGCAGTTATTGATGGCGAGATAGATTACACACTCGCTGATACGCATACGCTATCGCTGTTTCGCCGTTATCACCCAAATTTAAGCATTGGTTTTTCAGTTAGCCATAACGACCCGATTGCATGGATACTTAATAAATCTAAAGACGACTCTTTATATGCGTTGTTGGTGCCATTTTTTGGTGACGTTAAGCAAAGTAACCAGCTCTATGTACTTGAAGAAAAATACTTTGGTCACGTACGCCAATTTAACTATGTAAATACCCTTGCTTATATCGAAGCAATTAAAGAAACCTTACCAACATACCAGCCATGGTTTGAACAATATGCAGGTAGCCTTGACTGGCGGTTATTAGCGGCACTAAGCTATCAAGAATCTATGTGGAATCCTCGCGCTAAATCACCAACAGGTGTGCGCGGCATCATGATGCTAACTCGCAGTACAGCCAAACAAGTAGGTGTTACTAACCGGTTAGAACCAGAGCAAAACATTCGTGGTGGCGCTAAATACTTAAGCAAGCTTATTAAACGTATTCCTGACCGTATCCCGCAACCCGACCGCACATGGCTTGCTTTGGCCGGATACAATGTAGGTTGGGGGCACGTTAACGACGCACGTATAATTACCGAACAGCAAGGCGCAAGTCCTGACAAATGGGCTGATGTAAAAAAACGCCTACCGCTATTAATTAAAAAGCGCTATTACCGTAAAACTCGCTACGGTTATGCCCGAGGCGATGTAGCTGTTAAATATGTCGATAATATTCGTCGCTATTACGATGCACTTGTTTGGCTAGATGAAAATGATGCTATTGCTGCAGAGCCTGAGCCAGAACCAATTACAGAGTTGAGCACTGATACTGAGCTAAAACTAAACGAAAAAAGTGAAGTAAAAAGTAAGGCAGATGAAGCTCAAACAGAAAAACAACAACCTATAATCGAACCCGAACAGTCGAGTGAAAACAATGGCTAAGATTAATATAAGTACCCGTTTATTGAGTATGTCAGTAAGCAAAATTTAAGTAAATTAAATATCTGTTTACTTGTCACCAAATGATCACTAATGTGTGTTAATTGTATATCATTATTTTATAAGATATACCCGTGCCTTTCTCACTCTTGCATTAGGAGAAAACATGCTAAAACGTAGACGCACACAAAGATTAAAACGCAATGTCATTTATTCAACGGCCACACGTCGTCGTGTTATGTTGCGAAAACTACACAAAAAAATCATCTGGCGTCGCCGAATGTTTGCTATGCAGCAAATGGCTGAATCAGAAATAGAGCCAATCGCTAGTTAGCTTTAGTTAGGCTTATTTATTTGTTCATCACGAGCAGCTTTCTTAGCTGCTTTAATTTGCGCTCTTCTACGTTTAAAAAAATTCGAAATAGTATCACCGCACTGCTGTGCCAAAACACCACCACACACCTCAACTTGATGATTTAACTTAGGCTCTTGTAATAAATTCATAATTGAACCCGCAGACCCTGTTTTAGCATCGACTGCTCCAAATACTAAACGCTTTATTCTGCTATGCACTAACAATCCCGCACACATAGAACAAGGCTCTAACGTTACGTATAGGGTGCAATCAATTAAGCGGTAATTGTTAAGGACTTTTCCAGCTTCTCGCACTGCAATCATTTCGGCATGGGCAGATGGGTCATTATCCGTTATTGAGCGGTTATACCCGACTGAAACTAGCTGGTTATCTTTGACTACAATTGCTCCAACCGGAATTTCATCAAGCAGCTCTGCTTGCTTTGCATACAAAAGCGCTTGTTCCATCCAGTAGGAATCATCAAATGGTTCGTTCATTATTTCTACTTAAATAGCCTTTTATGCTGTAATTATACCTAGTTAGCACTCTAAAGTGCGCCATTCATTACTTTATTCCAAAAATAAAACAATATTTACCCGTTTGTAATGGCTCACTCGTGCTGATTTACGCTATAATCTCACGCTTTTTTTATTTAGCTCACAACACGGGTAGCAAATGAAATTTCCTGGACGCCGCAGGCATAAACATTATTTTCCAGTGGAAGCCAAAGATCCACTTACCAATCAACTTAACGCAACAGAGCGATTACAACGTAGTTATATTACGGGTATCGATCAGATCGTTGTTGATATAGAGGCAAAAGTTGATCAAGCTTTCCTTGACGAATTTCAACTACGTAGGGGGATGTCGCAAGTTATTGATAGCGATACAACAAACGCCTTATACGATCGTTTAAAATTAAACAATATGGTTGATTTTGAGTTTGCCGGTGGAACCATTGGTAACACTATGCACAACTACTCTGTACTTGCAGATGATCGCTCAGTTTTATTAGGCGTAATGAGCGAAAATATAAAAATAGGTAGCTACGCTTACCGTTTTTTATGTAATACCTCAAGCCGTGTAGACTTAAACTACCTTCAACCAGTTGATGGGCCTGTAGGCCGTTGTTTTACATTAATTGATGAAACCGGTGAGCGTACTTTTGCAATAAGTGCAGGCCTAATGAATCACTTACGTCCTGAATCTATCGATAAAGACCTTATTGAGAATTCATCAGCGTTAGTGATTAGTGCCTATCTTATGCGTACTCAAGGTAGCGAAACAATGACTGAAGCCACTATGCAAGCGGTAAAATACGCTAATGACGCAGGTGTGCCAGTTGTGCTTACACTCGGTACTAAGTTCTTAATTGAACAAGACCCTACTTGGTGGGCAAACTTTGTTGAAAAGCATGTTGATATTCTTGCTATGAACGAAGAAGAAGGTTTAGCTATTACAGGTTTTGAAGATCCTCTTCTAGCTGCTGATAAAGCACTTGATTGGGTAGACTTAGTTATTTGTACCGCTGGCGAAAAAGGCTTATTTATGGCCGGCTACGTAGACGAAAGCTTAAAGCGTGAAACCGAATACCCGTTACTACCAGGCGCCATACCTGATTTTAACCGTTACGAATTCTCACGAGCTATGCGTAAAGATGAGTGTGATGAACCTATCAGAGCATATAGTCATACGGCCCCATTTATGGGTGGACCTGATTCAATCAAAAACACCAATGGTGCAGGTGATTGCGCACTTGCGGCTGTACTACATGATTTGTCAGCGAATGTTTACCATAAGCTTAATGTGGCAAACTCAGCTAAACATCAGCAACAAGCTATTACTTACTCGTCACTATCGCAAATTAGTAAATATGCTAACCGAGCGAGCTATGAAGTATTAGTTCAGCACTCTCCGCGTTTATCTCGTGGTTTACCTGAACGTGAAGATTGTTTAGAACAAGTTTATTGGGAACAATAAATAACGGTGGGAGCAATTATTGCTCCCTATCTATTTCCTAAAAAATAGAAATATCGAGCTTTTTAGATAGCAGTTCCAGCGCTGCAATTCCTGCAACCGAATTACCAAATGAATTGAGCCCCGGAGAATAAACAGCTACAGTAAACTTATTTGGTAACACAGCTAAAATAGTTCCTGACACTCCCGACTTACCTGGCATGCCCACTCTGTAACCAAAATCACCCGCAGCATCATATAAACCACTCGTGAATAAAAGCGAATTAAGCTGTTTATTCTGACGACTACTTAAAACACGATTGCCCGATCGATTATCAACACCTTTATTAGCTAAAAAATTATAAGCTTTTGCTAATTCAATACAGTTGAGCTCAATAGAACAAAAATTAAAGTAAGCCCACAAAACATCATCTACTTCGTTTTCAAAATTACCAAACGATTTCATCAAATGCGCCATCGCAGCATTTCGGTGTCTGAACTCATACTCTGAATTAGCGACTTTTTTATCAATTACTATGCCTCTATTACCAGCTAATAACCTGAAGGTTTCGAGCATAGAATGCATTGGCGCAGATAAGCGGCTGTATAATGCATCACACGTTACAATTGCGCCTGCGTTGATGAATGGGTTACGAGGAATCCCCTTTTCAAACTCAAGCTGTGTAAGCGAGTTAAAGGCTGTGCCTGAGGGTTCCTTTCCGACTCTATGCCAAAGTTCATCACCATAACGCTGTAGTGCCATAGTAAGTGTCATAACTTTAGAAACTGATTGAATAGTGAAGCGTTGAGAACAATCCCCCGCACATACAGTTTCACCATCAGTTGTATAAATAGCGATAGAAAATTGTTCCGGATCAACCTCGGCAAGCGCCGGTATATAATCAGCTACTTTCCCTTGTGATAATAAAGGACGTACTTCATGTGCTATTTCATCAAGCACCTTTTGGTAATCAGCTGTAGGCAATCTAGACCTCTATATCGTCATTCATAAAAATTGGATTTTAACACGCGCTATTAAGTGCACCTAGTTTTGTTGTCGAATTTAACGGTGAGATTTTACTAAATTTAAATAGAAAAAAACGTCACATTACTGTATCTGGTTTCTCTTAATTAAATCCTGGTAATGTCATGATGCCCACTGCGGTGAAGAGTTGTAGTGCAAATGCTACGAACTCATTGTCGAGCGGAGATTTTTATGATTTTAGCGTCGGGAGTCGCTACGCTCGCCCGACCTACGTGATAGGTGTTGATGTATATGTATGTTAATTTGCGAATTTTACTTTTCTACAATTTGAGGTCTGTGTGCTACGCACAGCGGTAGAGGGGCATATAACAAATGCTACACTATTGTTAGCCTTCAAGCTGTTTTGTTTAATGTATAGGAATACAAATGCCGTAGAGCACATGATATGTAGGAGCGACAACTACTGAGATCGGTCTGGGCTTTTGGCTATTTATTAAAGCCCAGACAGCAAAAAACCCGTTACATTGCTGTAACGGGTTTCTCTTAATTAAATCCTGGTAATGTCCTACTTTCACATAGCAAATGCTACACTATCATCGGCGCTGTTTCGTTTCACTACTGAGTTCGGCATGGAGTCAGGTGGGTCCAAAACGCTATTGTCACCAAGAAAATTCTTTTCAATTTTCTTATTTTTAATTATTAAGATTAAAGTCCTTCGACTGAATTTGAAGCCTGGTAATGTCCTACTTTCACATAGCAAATGCTACACTATCATCGGCGCTGTTTCGTTTCACTACTGAGTTCGACATGGAATCAGGTGGGTCCAAAACGCTATTGTCACCAAGCAAATTTGGGCGTTAATCCGTATCGCTACGCACTAACTGAATTTGGAAAATATCTGATAATATTTTTTAAGTCTTTCTAAGT
>NZ_JADYXL010000017.1:0-26153 GCF_015864265.1 Pseudoalteromonas sp. NZS37
TATGTGAAAGTAGGACATTACCAGGCTTCAAATTGTAGAAAGCCCGAATCTAACGATTCGGGCTTTTTTACGTCTGCAGAAAAGTGAAATGCGCGCAATTAACACACACTCACATCAACACCTATCACGTAGGGCGGGCGAGCGCAGCGACTCCCGACGTTAGAATCACAACAAAAGCCCTCAATACCCCATTCGGCCAATAAAGTAGCATTTACTACGTGACTCTCCACCGCTGTGGGTATCGTGACATTACGCAGGCTTCACATTATAAAGAGCCTTGCTTTAACTATTCAGTAGCCTATTAGACATTCCCATTAGGTATATAGCCTTATTTACAGACACTAGTAAGCAATTAATTGGGTGGCACTATTGTGCGCTAAGTTTACCTAAGTGATTTACCGCATTACATCTGTAACTAACTGTAGTTTTAGCGCGTGCAGAATAAATACACATACCTGATAATTATACTAATCGGCAATAATACCTAATCAATTTGGTGGATTGAACTTGACGTTAATTGCGTTAGAAATTTCTGATATACGATTGCATGGATACAGAAGGTTGAGCAACTTAGGAGTAATTGGCGAGAACAACGAAATAAAGAAATCTTTGTCCTCAAATAGATCATTTAACTAGGGAGATTGGCGTAAAGTTTATTTTATTTTTATATTCTCTTGGTTCTAACTAACCACCTATATACGCCAATAAAGAACAATGCAGCAGATCCAAAGCCACTCAGCACCCAAATGACTTTTAAAATGTTACCGCCAATGCTGCCGTCATGTAGAGGGTGTATCCAGTTTTTTATTTTACTAGCCGTACTTTGCTTATCTATATTAAACACGCTCTCTAACTTTCCTGTAAGTGCATTAACCTCTATATAGCTATGTGGAAAGCGATACGAAGGATCGTCTACAGTTTGAAATCTAAATCTGTAAATAGCATTTAAGTTTGAGGGTGTTTCAATCCAAGCTAAACGCGCACTCGGTAATGCTTTTTGTGCTATTAGTATTGCTTGCGATAAAGGAATATTGAATTGTTTACAAGGCTGTATTTGTGTTTTTGGTGGGGAGTTTATATTGCTAACTAGAGCGGTTAATATAGGATCTGTTTGTTTTGGAATAGCGAGCATAACACCTGTAACAGTTAAAGCTAGTAACGGTATGCAGAAGGTTAAACCAATTAGTTTATGCCAGTCGTATAGCAAACCTATTTTAGTGCTACGAGATTTAAATTTTAGTGACTTTACCCACTGGCCATACTTCGGAAGCCAAGCAAAGAATCCAGAAATAAGAAGAACTATTGAGGCTATGCCTATATAGCCAATAACGAGAGTGCCCGTTGCTCCTGTTAGTAATGAAAAATGTAAGTTGTACATCCAAGTTACTAAGTATTTTCCCCAATAGTTTTTACGTATTACTTTATCACTACTGCTAGATAGCCATACCATTAAGGGAGCAAAGCCTTGCTCTTTTGTTTCTATTGGATTGTAGTATCGCGCCGGAATTACTGAGTTTATACCTGTGTTTTCTAATCGCCATGGCCCTTGCTTTGAAGGAAAATTGGCTCTTAGCGTATTATATGCTTGCTCCCAATTAGGCGTTTTTATGTTTGTAGTAGCGTCATTTGCTGGATTTAGCAGTAAGTCTATTTGCGGATAGTAAACTAATATAGAGCCAGAAAGAGTGATAATAGTAAGTAAAACACCTACTGATAGGCCTAAGTATAAATGTAACCGCCTGAATGTTTTTCGCCATGAAAGCTTTAGTGTCATTAATTAAATAGCCGTAATGAGTAATGCAGGTTTATTGGGCATTAAGGAATGATTAATTACGCGGTATATTATATGGTTTTTGATATGAGTTGTGCGGCATTTTGTCGCACTTATTAAATTAGGTATTTAGAAAGTAAAACGCCAGCCTTTGGCTGGCGTTAAAATACAAGCTTGAAGCTTATTTAAGCTTTAGGTCCTGCATTTTTTATATCGTCTGATACGTCATACTTAGCAAAGTTTTCAGTGAAGTCTGCGGCAAGTTTTGCTGCATATTCATTGTACTTAGCTTTATCTTCCCACGTATTAATAGGATTAAGTAAGTTAGTATCTACACCTGGAACTGCTACCGGTACATCTAGGTTTAAAACATCAATGTGCTGAGTTTCAACACCCGCTAATTTACCAGATACGATTGCATCAATTACTGCACGAGTAGTTGGGATATCAAAACGTTTACCTGTGCCGTAAGGGCCGCCAGTCCAACCTGTATTCACAAGGTACACTTTAGCGCCAAACTCGCGTACACGCTTCATAAGAAGCTCAGCGTAAACACCAGCAGGGCGTGGGAAGAATGGTGCGCCAAAACATGTCGAAAATGTTGATTCAATATCGCTAGTAGAGCCAATCTCAGTAGATCCAACTTTTGCTGTGTATCCACTTAAAAAGTGAAAAGCAGCAGCTTCTTCGCTAAGTATAGAGACGGGTGGTAATACACCGCTTACATCACAAGTTAAAAATACAACAGCCTTAGGTTCGCCTGCGCGGTTTTCTACTTTACGTTTTTCAACGTGTTCAAGTGGATATGCTGCTCGGCTATTTTGAGTAAGGCTAGTATCGTTAAAATCTGGAACGCCTTTTTCATCTAACACTACATTTTCTAAAATAGTGCCAAAGCGAATAGCATTCCAAATTACAGGTTCATTCTTTTGTGACAGGTCGATACATTTAGCATAACAACCGCCTTCAATATTAAACACGCTTCCAGGTGCCCAGCCGTGCTCGTCATCACCAATTAGAAAGCGAGTAGGGTCTGCTGAAAGTGTTGTTTTACCCGTACCAGATAAACCGAAGAATAATGCTGTATCGCCTGCTTCACCAACATTAGCAGAACAGTGCATTGGTAATACACCTTTTGCTGGTAGTAGGAAGTTTTGTACAGAAAACATCGATTTTTTCATTTCACCGGCGTAACGCATACCTGCTAGTAATACTTTACGCTGTGCAAAGTTAATAATGACGGTGCCATCGCTATTTGTGCCATCACGTTCTGGCTCACATACAAACGAAGGAACGTTCATTACTTGCCATTGTGGTAAGTTTGAAGCGTTATAGTTCTGCGGTTCGATAAACATGTTTTTGGCAAAAATATGGTGCCACGCTGTTTCTGTAGTTACAACTACAGGTAGATAATGCTCAGGGTCTGCGCCAACTTCTAGGTGAGAGGTGAAGTGGTCATTACTTTGAACATGTGATTCTACGCGAGCCCATAATGCGTCAAATTTGTCTGCATCAAATGGACGATTAACGTTGCCCCATTGAATATCATCTTGAGTTGTTGTTTCTTGTACAATAAAACGATCTTTTGGTGAACGACCAGTTCGTTTTCCTGTAATTGCAACAAAAGCACCATTTGCGGCTAAAGTACCTTCGCCACGGCGGATCGCATGCTCGACAAGTTCAGCTGCGGTTAAATCGACAAAACGTGTAGCGCCTGTAGTCATGTTTATACCTAACTATGTGTGAGAGTTTGAACGGATAGCTATGGGGTTATCAGTGCCCTTAAACTGAAATTATAGTAACAGAAGGTTTTAAGATATTCGAGCCCGTAAAGCCTCTAAAAACACATATATTTAAGAAAAAACATGAATAATTTCAATGATACCGGTGTCATGAAATTAGCAGAAAAGATGACACCGGTATCATCTTTTTATAATATAAAACCGCATATTTTGCGGCTTTAATTACTATATATAGATGAAGCTGAACATTTAGTTGAAAATGCTTTTTATATCTTGTTCGTTAAAAACATACTCTTTTAAACAGTAATGACAGTTAATATTAACAGACCCTTTTTCAGCTACGTCTTTGAGTAGTTCTTCTTGTCCAATATTAACAAGTGCAGTAATTGTTTTATCACGACTACAACCACATTTGAATTTAATCGCTTGAGGTTCAAATACGCGAGGATTATCTTCGTGATAAAGGCGTGTAAGGACAGTATTAGCATCAAGGTGTAATAGTTCTTCATCTTTAATGGTGTTACTTAATGCTTCTAGGTGTGCAAAGTCTTCAATTGATTTTTGTTTATCAACTGGGAGTACTTGTAAAAATAGACCACATGCTTTTGCGCTACCTTCTGTTGTGTCGGTTGCAAACCAAAGGCGTGTTTTTAATTGCTCTGACTGTTCAAAGTAACTTTCGATACATTCACTCAGAGTATCATGCTCTAGCGGAACTATACCTTGGTAACGTTCGCCCTTACTTGGTGTAATAGTGATCACCATATAGCCTTGGCCAATAAGCTCTTTTACAGTTGTGCCCGTAATTTCGCTTTGCAGGCGTGCAATACCACGCATGTTTTGTTTATCATCACCATTTATAACTGCATATTTAACTGGGCCATCACCTTGAAGCTGTACTGCAATTTCACCTTCAAACTTTAAAGTGGCGGTTAATAAACAGGTTGCAACAAGTAACTCACCTAGTAATGCTTTAACAGGGTCTGGGTAATTATGGTCGGCAATCATTTCATTATAAGCATTCTCGATTTGTACGAGTTCGCCACGAACATCTAGTTCGTTGAATAAATAACGGTGAAGTAAATCTTGTTGCATGAGCGGCTATACCTAACTTGATTTCATTTTTAAAAGTTCGCGTCTTTGCTTTTTATCCGGTTTTTTATCCGGATGAGGAGCAAAAAAGCTGTTATTTTTGCGTGCGATGCTGTTTTCTTCGCGTTTAGCAATACTTGCATCAGATTCTTGATACATGGTCTGTGCAATGGGGGCGCTTTGACGTTTTTCAAGCACTGAGAGTATAGTTATCAGCTTTTCATCTACGCCCTGAGCCAGTTTTACTTTTGCGCCAACGTCTACTATTTTACTCGCTTTTGTACGTTGGCCATTATAATGTACTTTGCCGCCTTGCACCATTTCGCGTGCAACTGCGCGAGTTTTATAAAATCGCGCAGCCCATAACCATTTATCTAATCGAACTTTTAACCCATCTACAGGGTCTGAGCTGGTATTAGCATTACTTTTTTTACTCATAAGGTATTTCCCCACGTTTTTATAGCTTAAAATTTATCATGAAATCATCGTAGGATGAAGGTATTACAACGGCAGTTTACTTTTTGTACTGTTATGTAAAGTTAATTTAATCTGTTTACAAAGTTTAATATTAGTGTGCTTGTTGAAAGAAAAATGAAAGGGTACTATGGGTACGCGCTAACGCAGTAAATTAAAATAAGAACACTATTTATGGAACAGCAAATCCAACAACTAAAACAATTTTTAACTCGTTTACCGCATGCTAAGTTAAGTGCATTAGTGACACTGTTAGTTGTTGTTTATCTTGCATTTTTATTATCAAAACTTGTTTGGCTTTTGTGGCCAAAACCACCAGTAACTCTACTTACCCCTACTCATTATGCTAACCAGTCATCTGGTGCGAGTAACAACTCAGCGCAGCATATTATTGAGCAATTTTTATTTGGTAAAAAAACTGTAACAAACAACAATAATACTGCAAAGCAATCGCAGGTAATAAATAATGCGCCAGAAACGCGCTTAAGTATCAATTTAACCGGTATTGTAGCGGTTAATAACGATGACAAAGCAGGTATCGCAATTATTGAATCACAAGGTAAGCAAGTAAGCTATCTTGTTGATGAAGTAGTATCGGGTACGCGTGCTGAAGTTGCACAAATATTGCCGGATCGTATTATTTTGAGTGTTAATGGACGCTTTGAAACATTAATGCTTGATGGACTCGATTTTAATAAAACGGTGTCTATGCCAGTACTCGCTGCGCGTGATGATGCTGAGATGGGTCCGCAAAAATTAGAACCAAGTGATCTACAAATAGATGCCACTGCAGATCCGGACGTTAAAGAAGCAATTATAGAAACACGTGAAGAGTTACTCGAAGAGCCGGGCAAGCTATTTGACTATATACGTGTTTCACAAGCCATGAATGATGGTGAGCTAATTGGATATCGCTTAAGTCCAGGTAAAGAGCCTGAGCTGTTTAAGCAAATGGGTTTAAAAAATAACGATTTAGCCATTTCTATAAATGGCTATCAATTAACAGATTTAAAACAGGCTATGTCAGCTATTAATGAGCTGCGTAATAGTACAGATGCCAATATCACTATAGAACGTGATGGTGAACAAATTGATGTGCAATTTAGTCTGCAATAATTTAGCTTTGGAGTTTTAATACGATGGTTCAGGTGCTACACCTCAAAAAAATTAAAAAAGGGTTAGCTAAGTACGCAGCACTTTTTTTGGCGGCAAGTATTTCTTTGTCTGTTTCTGCTGTTGAATATGCTGCTAACTTTAAAGGAACTGATATCAACGAGTTCATTAATATTGTTGGTAAAAACCTTAATAAAACAGTCATTATTGACCCTAACGTGCGCGGAAAGGTAAATGTTCGCAGTTATGAGTTAATGGACGAAGCACTTTATTATCAGTTCTTCTTAAATGTATTGGAAGTTTATGGCTACTCAGCTGTTGAAATGGACAATGGCATAATTAAGGTAGAAAAAAGTTCAGACGCTAAAAAATCAAATGTGCCACTTATTGACGAAGGTAGTGAAGCTAGCGGCGACATGATGATTACGCGTGTTGTACGTGTTAAAAATGTAAGTGTGCAGGAGCTTGGTCCTCTAGTTCGTCAATTTAGCGATCAAAAAGATGGTGGCCACGTTGCTAACTTTAATGCGGCTAACGTAATGATGCTAACAGGTCATGCTGCATCGGTTAATCGCTTAGTTGAGATTATTCGCTCTGTTGATCAAGCGGGTGACAAGCGTGTAGACATTGTTAAGCTTAAATATGCGACTGCTGATGATGTTGTCTCTGTAGTAGACAATATTTATAAAGACAGCGGTAAAGGCAGTGTACCTGAGTTTTTAATTCCAAAAGTTGTGGCTGATGGCCGAACTAATAGCGTTATTGTAAGTGGTGAAGGCCAAGCACGTACACGTGCTATTGAACTAATTAAGCGCTTAGATGGTGAGCTAGAAAGCCAAGGTAATACTAAGGTGTTTTACCTAAATTATGCTAAAGCTGAAGATTTAGTAAAAGTATTGCAAGGTGTTAGTAAGTCACTTGTTGATGATGCGCAAGGCGGTACTACTAAAACTCGTAGCAGAAACAATAATGAAAGCAGTATAGAGTCTCACCCAGACTCAAACTCACTAATTATCACCGCACAGCCAGACACAATGCGATCATTAGAATCTGTAATTGAACGTCTTGATATCCGCCGTGCCCAAGTGCTAGTTGAAGCCATTATTATTGAAGTAATGGAAGGCGACGGGGTTAACTTAGGCCTGCAGTGGATTTCTGAGCAGGGCGGTATGCTGCAGTTTAACAACGGCACTACGGTTCCCGTGGGTTCACTAGCTGTTGCTGCAGAGCAAGCACAAGATACAACCGTAACTAAAACTATCATTGGTACAGAAACTGGAACCGTTACTAGTTATGACGAAACGACTGAGGGTGACTATGATGCGCTTGCTTCATTGCTAAGTGGCATTAATGGTTTAGCGCTGGGCGTTGTTAAAAATGATTGGGGCGCAATTATTCAGGCTGTTGCCACTGATACAAATTCAAATATTTTGGCTACCCCTTCTATTACTACAATGGATAACGAAGAAGCCTCTATTTTAGTCGGTCAAGAAGTGCCTATTATTACAGGCTCACAAACAGGCAGTAATAATGCTAACCCATTTCAAACAGTTGAGCGTCAAGAAGTAGGTATTAAGCTGGTAGTTACGCCACAGATTAACGATGGCTCTGCAGTACAGCTTACTATTGAGCAAGAAGTATCGAGTGTAAGTGGTGCAACTGCGGTTGATATTTCAGTAAATAAGCGTTCAATTAAAACAACAGTTATGGCCGATGATGGCGGTATGGTTGTACTTGGCGGCTTAATTGACGAAGACGTACAAGAAAGTGTTTCTAAAGTGCCCTTATTAGGCGACATTCCTATTTTAGGCCACTTGTTTAGATCAACGAATACAACGCGTCGTAAGCGTAATCTTATTGTGTTTATTCGCCCAACCATTATTCGTGATGGTGTAAGCATGAATAAGTTAAGCTTTAATAAATATAACTTTATTCGTGGTGAGCAGTTTAAACAAAAAGAAGACGGTATTGAGTTAATGCCAATGACTGATACGCCTATTTTACCTGAGTGGAATGACGAATTAGTACTACCCCCTACGTATGAAGAGTCTCTGCGTAAACAAAATGCACAAGAGCGTAAAGATGACTAATGCGATTCAAGAGATAAACCAAGATGTGGTTCATCCTAAAACGCATAATCAGGATGAGCTATTAACGAGTGATGTGTTAGTTGAGTTACCAGCAAAGCGTTTGCCGTTTTCCTATGCGAGACGTGCAGGTGTGTTGCTTGGTAAAAACAAAGATCACCGTATAGTTTACTACCGTGGTGAGCTAGACGTGGAAGTACTATTAGAAGTGCGCCGTATCGCAGGCCATGGTTTTACACTTGAGCAATTGGCTGATGATAAATTTGAGCTATTGCTTGAAGCGTCATACCAACGTGATAGCTCTGAAACACAACAAATGATGGAAGATATTGGTAACGAGGTTGATTTATTCTCACTTGCTGATGAGCTTCCGCAAACTGAAGATTTACTCGCTGGTGACGATGATGCGCCAATAATCAAGCTTATTAACGCTATGCTAAGTGAAGCGATTAAAGAAGGGGCTTCTGATATTCATATCGAAACCTTCGAGCAAGAGCTTGTTATTCGCTTTAGGGTTGATGGCGTGCTTAAAGAAGTACTTAAACCTAATCGTAAACTTGCATCGTTACTTGTGTCTCGTATTAAAGTAATGGCTAAGCTTGATATAGCCGAAAAACGTATTCCACAAGATGGCCGTATTAGCTTACGTATTGCCGGGCGTGCAGTTGACGTGCGTGTATCTACAATGCCATCGAGCTTTGGTGAGCGCGTAGTACTACGTTTACTTGACAAAAACAACGCGCGCTTAAACCTTGAAGATTTAGGTATGACCGCAGATAACCGTGCATTGTTTTCAGATTTAATTAGTAAACCCCACGGCATTATTTTAGTAACAGGGCCAACGGGCTCTGGTAAAAGTACCACCCTATACGCTGGTATGAGCCAAATTAACTCACGCGACCGCAATATTCTTACCGTTGAAGATCCGATAGAGTACGAAATTCCAGGTATTGGGCAAACACAAGTTAATGCAAAAGTTGATATGACATTTGCACGTGGTTTACGTGCAATATTACGTCAAGATCCTGATGTAGTCATGGTGGGTGAAATACGCGACCTTGAAACTGCGCAAATTGGTGTCCAAGCGTCACTTACCGGTCACCTTGTTATGTCTACTCTGCATACTAATACCGCATCGGGTGCAATTACACGTATGGAAGATATGGGTGTTGAACCATTCTTACTTTCATCGTCGTTACTCGGTGTGTTATCGCAACGGCTAGTACGTACATTGTGTAATACCTGCAAAGAAGGTCACACGGCTGATGAGCATGAATGCCAGCTGTTAGGGGTTTCTTTTGAAAGCCAACCGACAATCTATCGAGCAGTAGGGTGTGAAGAGTGTAACTTTAATGGCTATCGTGGTCGTACGGGTATTCACGAGTTACTTGTAGTCGATGAAACAATACGCGAAATGATTCACAACGGTAAAGGTGAGCAAAGCGTAGAGAAATACATTCGTAAGCGCAGCCCAAGTATTCGTCAAGATGGATGTAGTCGTGTACTTGTAGGTAAAACAACACTTGAAGAAGTATTGCGTGTTACCCGTGAGGAAGGTTAACTATGGCAGCGTTTGAATACCGTGCCTTAGATGGCCGAGGTAAAGAAAAAAAAGGCATTTTAGAAGCTGATACAGCTAAACAAATTCGCCAAACTTTACGTGATCAAAAACTTACTCCGCTTGAAGTTGTCCCTGCGGCGCAAAGTGATAAACAAGTCAAAGGTGAAAAAGCCCCTTTACTCGGTGGCTTTTTTAAACCGACAATTTCAACCTCAGACTTAGCACTAATTACAAGGCAATTAGCAACACTTATTCAATCGGCACTTCCTGTTGAAGGCGCTGTTATGGCGGTTGCTGAGCAATGCGAAAAGCCGCGTTTAAAGCGTATGCTTATGTCGGTACGCTCAAAAGTGGTTGAAGGTTACACCCTTGCCGATGGTCTTAGTGAGTTTCCTCATGTTTTTGACGACTTATATCGTGCAATGGTAGCCGCAGGCGAAAAGTCGGGTCACCTTGACCAAGTACTTAATCGTTTAGCCGACTATACCGAGCAGCGCCAACATATGCGTAGCCAAATAACTCAGGCTATGGTTTACCCCATTATATTAGTGGTATTTGCAATTGGTATTGTGTCGGTATTACTGGGCACCGTAGTACCAAAAATATTAAAAACGTTTGAAAAAACGAAACAAGTACTTCCTTGGACAACCGAATGGGTTATGGCAGGCAGCCATTTTGTGCAAAATTATTGGTTTATTAGTTTAATAGCGATTACAGCTATAGCCATTGGTATTAAGCATGCACTTAAGCAGCCTAAAATACGTTTTTGGTGGGATGACCGAGTGCTACATATGCCAGGTATAGGTAAAGTGGCTCGTGGTATTAACACCGCACGTTTTGCACGTACTTTAAGTATTTTATCGTCAAGCTCGGTACCATTACTCGAGGGGATGCGTATCTCGGGCGGTGTATTAATTAACGAAAAAATTAAAAAAGCGGTTGCAGATGCATCCGATAGAGTGAGTGAGGGTGCAAGCTTAAGAGCTGCACTTCAGCAAACTAAGTTGTTTCCACCAATGATGCTGCATATGATAGCAAGTGGTGAAAAATCAGGTGAACTAGAGCAAATGTTAGAGCGTGCTGCAAATAACCAAGATCGCGAATTTGAGAGCATGGTTAATGTATCGCTTAAACTACTAGAGCCTGCGATGATCGCCTCAATGGCGGTTATTGTATTATTTATAGTAATGGCAATATTGCAGCCAATAATGGCGATGAATAAAGCTGTTGGACTTTAAGTTAGAATAAATTTTTAAATATATTAATGGTTTTACCTAAACCATTTTTACTTAATGTTTTTAGAATAATGAGGTAATTACGTGAATAAACAATCAGGTTTTTCTTTACTAGAAGTGATGGTGGTACTGGTTATCATCGGGATGATTATGTCAATTGTTGCACCTAACATTATGGGTCAGCAAGAAGAGGCTGCTATCGATAAAGCGCATCTAGATATTCAACAATTAGAAGATGCAATGAGCTTATACAAGCTTAAAAATAAGAGCTACCCAAGCACAGAGCAAGGTCTTGAAGCGCTAGTTACTCAAACAAGCATTGAACCGGTTCCAAAACGTTTCCCTGACGGTGGTTTTATTAATGAATTACCAGAAGATCCATGGGGTAATCTATATCAGCTAATTAGCCCAGGTGAAATTGGCAAGTTTGATATTTTTTCTATGGGCCCAGATGGTGAAGTAGGTACTGATGATGATATCGGTAACTGGGACGAAGAAAAACAATAATGCTTAAGTACACTGCTTTGTATGAACATGTTAATGCTAGAGGCTTGCTATGAAAGCAAGCCTTAAGCAGCGCCATGCAAAAAGCAGAGGCTTTAGTTTAATAGAGATTTTAGTGGTATTAGTGATCATCGCTTTTGCTACAAAAATGGTGGTATATAGCTTAGAAGGCGGTGCTGAGGAAGAGTTAGATACTCAAGCATTAAGGCTGCATACCACCATTAACATGGCATCGGAATTTGCCATTTTAAACCAAGTTGAATTGGGCTTATTAGTAGAAGAAAATACGTTAGAGTATTTAGTTTTCGATGGTGAAAAGTGGATTACCTTTGACCGTGAAGATCTTTTTAAACCAATAGAGTTAGATGAAAGATTAAAGCTCACGCTTAACTTAGAAGATTTAGCGTGGGCGCAAGATAACCTCTTAGAGCAATCTAACTGGCGCGAACTTATGAGTGGCGGCGATGAAGACAGCTTACTTGAGCTTAAAAAGTTGAAAATCCCACAAGTACTTATTTTGTCATCAGGTGAGGTAAGCGCGTTTCAACTTATATTAGAGTTAAAAGAGCAAAGCGAACCTGTGTATTACATTGAAGGTGAATTTGCTGCACCAGTAAACTTTCGCCGAGAGCCAGAATAATGAAGCGCACTAAAGGGTTTACCTTATTAGAGGTATTAGTGGCATTAAGTATTTGTGCCATGGCGGGTATAGCTGCAATGCAAGCAACAAGCGAGCACATACACCACTTAACGACTATTGAAGAGCAAACCTATGCATCTTGGGTCGCCGAAAACGTTATTATTGAACAGCGTACTAAAGGCGAACAATGGCAAGGTAAAAATAACCTTAAAGGCAGCGAAGTAATGGGCGGTGTTGAATGGTTTTGGCAGCAAGAAGTAACAGCCACTGCTGACAAAAGCTTTGTTAAGTTAACCATAAATGTTTTTACGGATGAAAAATATGAGCATTCGGCATATGAGTTATCAACGTATCTCAATAAAGGCAAAAAGTAAGTGAAGCAGCGTGGGTTTACATTACTTGAAGTTATGGTAGCACTGGGTATTTTAGCTTTTGTTATTATTGCTACTCATCAAATACTCGAGACGACAACAAGAGCAAAAGATGCCTCCGATGAAAAAATTGCTGAGTTAAATGGGTTGCAAACAACATTTAGGTTAATGGATCAAGATTTTAGCCAAATGACTAAACGTGCAGTACGAAACGAATCTGGTGATGTTCAAGAACAATACTTACTTGCTGGTCGTTACGTTTTAGAAAGCCAATACGATGGTATCGCGTTTGTACGAGATGGCTGGATAAATCCAATTAATTTATTGCCACGTTCAGAACTACAAGCCGTTGGTTATAGAGTGATAGACGATAACCTTGAGCGTGTTTATCGGGTTTATGTTGATCAGCTTGATAATATGGAGCCGCGAGTTCAACGTGTACTAGAAAATGTTGAAGAGCTTAAGTTTGAGTTTTTGGATGATAAAAACGAATGGCAGGAACAGTGGGAAATTAAAGCTCTCCCTAAAGCGGTTGCTGTTACTTTGCAACAAATAGAAGCAGAGCCAATTCGTCGTGTATTTTTAGTTCCTGGGCAAGGCAAAGTTGTTGCTACACAAAGTACGGATGTGAATAATGGTTAAGCAGCAATCATCGCGCGGCGCAGCACTTGTTATTGTTTTGTTTATTGTGGCATTAGCGGCTATTTTAGCAGTAGAAATGAGTGCTAATTTAATGGTTCAAGTGCAAAAAAGCACTAATTTGCAAGGTCACCAGCAAGCTAAATGGTATGCCTACGGTGCAGAAGAGCTTGCTATTAAAGGGCTAATACAAAGTAAAAAAGATGATGCTGATAAAACAACACTTGATCAAGTTTGGGCAACTCAAGGGGATGCTTCATACCCTGTTGATAACGGCACGTTAAGTGGCAAAATTACTGATTTACAAGCATGTCTAAATTTAAATGCTTTAGCCATAGCGCCAGAAGAAAATAGCGCAAGTAAAACAAACCCTGCACATAAAGCACTATTTGCATTACTTGAAAACATTGAAGATTTACCTGCTGATGAATCAGAAGAGACAATGGCAGATAGCGTATTTGATTGGCTTGACGAGGACAGTATTACATATCGCTCAGGCGCAGAAGAAGACGAGTATTTATCACGAGATTTTCCGTATATGACAGCCAATAGTTTATTTGCATCAACATCGGAATTACGCTTGGTTAAGGGCTTCAACCCATTAGTGATGGAAAAAGTACTGCCATATGTATGTGTAATACCAGGCAGTACGCTTTTATCTATTAACGTAAATACATTAATCCCAGAGCAAGCACTTATACTCAGTGCCTTAATAGAAAGCTTGAGCTTATCTGGTGCAGAGGCTGTGATAGGTGCAAGACCGCAAACTGGCTTTGACACCATTGATGAATTTTTTGAACAGGTGAAGCAACAAGGCGGTACTAATACCGACTCAGTCAAAAGTTTATTTAGTATTAAAAGCGAATATTTTAAATTACAAACGCAGGCAAATTTTGTCGACCTGCGTTTTTCGATGACCACATTACTGCACGCTAAAGACGGTGACGTAACGATACTGGCGCGAAAATTTGGAGGCGTACAGTGACAGAAATACTGTTGATCCGCACGGGTCAAACCGAGCAAGAATTGCTTAATTGGTTAATTTACTCACCACAAGAACAAGAAATAATAGCCAGTGGCGAGTTACCAAATGCAGAGCATTTAAGTGAGCTAAGCGAAAAAGCACTTACCCGAGAAGTTGTTGTGTTGTTACCAAGTGATCAAGTGCAATTAAAAACGGTCGCTTTGCCAACAAAATGGAATCGCAAGCTTGAGCAAGCATTGCCATACATGCTGGAGGAAGATATAGCATGTGACGTAGATGAACTGTTTATAGCAGTAGCGCAGCCGACAATGCTTGGTGAGCAACATGCAATTCGTGTAGCAATGACAGACCGTGAATGGTTTGAACAATGGCTCGCATTATTTGTAGAGCATAATCTATCAGTATACAGAATATTACCCGATGCTTTGTTGTTACCGCTTGCAGATGATGGCGCAGTTACCGCTATCGAGCTCAATAACCAATGGTTATTTAAGCAGGGGCAATGGCATATAGGTGCGGTTGAATCTAGTTGGTTAAATGGCTACTTAACAGCCATGGGTAATCCTGATATTAAGCATTTTAGCCCAGCTAGTCAGTTTCCAGAAAGCGTTAACTTACAAGCGCAAACAAGTGAGTACGACTTACCTCTAGCATTATTTGCAAAGCAGTTAGATAGCGTTAATTTTAACTTACGCCAAGGTATGTATCAGCTTAAAAAACAAAGCGCTTTATGGTGGGGTTACTGGAAAGGCGCCGCAATTATAGCAAGTGTTGCATTGGTTTCTACCATTACAATAAAAGCTATTGAGTTACACCAACTTAATACACAAGTAGAGTTAGCTAAAGCTCAAGTAGTCGACAGATACCAAAAAGCATTTCCAGGAACTAAAGTTCGCCCCAATCTAATTAAAAGCCAAATTAAAGGCGCGTTAGATAAAGTTCAAGGCTCAAGTGAGTCGGGCTTTTTAGACTTAACGACTAATTTGGTTGATGTATTTTCGCAAGTCAGCGAATTTACACCTGAAACACTTCGTTATGACAAACGTCGCAATGAGCTGCGCATTCGTGCACGCGCTAAAGACTTCCAAACTTTTGGCAAAGTAAAAATCATACTTGAAAAACAAGGTTTAACTGTTGAGCAAGGGTCTTTAAATAATGACGGTGATTATGTCGTTGGTGAAATTAAACTGCGAGGTGCAGTATGAAAAAGCAGTTAATGCAACAATGGCGCTCGCTTAAAGAGCAAGAACAACAATTGGTAATGGTCGCTGGTGGCGTGTTTATTATTTTTGTTTTAGTAATGGGAATATTTAGACCATTAAATAATGCGATAGAAAAGGCACAGCAATCTCAAATTAAACAACAAGAGCTATTAGCTTGGGTTGATGACAGTATTGTTAAGCTAAAGGCTGCGGGTAACACCAGTGTTGCTAGCAATTCAAACTTAAGCCAAATTGTTAATTCTACACGTGGGCGCCATCAAATAAGTATTAGTAAAATGCAGCCAAGTAGTGATTCGCTACGTTTGACGCTCGACTCTGTAGAATTTAATCAGTTAATAGAATGGCTAGATGAGCTAGTAAATCAGCATGGTTTAAAAATTGAAAACTTAGATTTGAGCCGCGATGATAAATCAGGCTATGTGCGTGTAAGCCGTTTAGTATTAGAGAATTAATTAATGAAAAAAATAATAACGTTATCGGCTGTCTTTTTAATTAGTTTTATTGTGTTTTGTATTATTAAATTACCAGCACATATTGCACTAGATATAGCAAAACCGTACTTTCCAAAGCAATTAGAAGTAGGGCAAACTGTAGGCACTGTTTGGCAAGGTCAAATGATGCAAGTTCGTTTTGATGGTGAACAGTTAAATAATGTGCGCTGGGACATTGCTGGCTGGAAGTTATTTACAGGCAAGCTAAATGCGAATGTGAAGTTTGGTAATGCACGAGAGCGTAGTGATATCTCGGGTTATGCTGATGTAAGTTATGGGCTTTTTAATCAAGAAGTTAAAGTGACTGACGGCCTAGTGCGCTCAACAGTAGAGCGTGCAATGCAGCGCGTGCAGCTTCCCCTACCTGTTACCGCTAAAGGACGTGTAATTTTAGAACTTGATGAATACAGCTCAGGTGCACCTTATTGTGATTCACTAAAAGGTGAAATAGCGAGCCCTAATATTGACGTGCAAGGCTTAAATGGGTGGTTTAATATTGGCCCTCTGGCTGGTAAGTTAAGCTGTAAGTCGGGCGATATTGCTATATTAATTGACCCAGATAATACGCTTGGCCTTGAGGCAGATGCTACACTTAAAGCTAATTTCGACTTTAGTGTGGCAGGTTATGTAAAACCAGATGCTAGCTTACCTAAAGATGTACATGATGCGGTTAAATTTTTAGGCCGACCAGATAGCCAAGGTCGTTACCCGCTCAACTTTTAATGTTTGAATATAAAGAGTTTTAATGCAAATACCCCAATTTACTGAGCTGCACGCAAAGCAGCTCAGCACATTTTTAAATACCCAATCACAAGCAATGACCCTTCAACAAAGCCAAGGCTATTTATTTGGCGTTATTTGTTCGCCCAATCCATTAGATGTGCATGAGTGGCTTGAGCAGATATTGCCAAATACAGCTAATGATTTAGATGAAGAAGTACTTTTCTTGTTTATGGCGCTATATCATAAAATTAGTGAGCAAGTATTTGAAACAGGATACAAATTGCCTAACACATTTGATGCTGAATTTTGTAAGTCATGGAGTAAAGGTTTCTTAGTTGCAACCAAAGCTTACGCAGAGCCTTTATTAAATGCACCGCAATTAGATACTGACTTTAAACAAGCATTAGAAAGTGCGTTAAGTACATTAAGCTTTTTTGCACTCGACCAGCTAGCAATAGCTCAGATTGCCAAACAAAATAACATGACTATAGAAGCCTTGTGTCAGTACCAATATGAATCAATGGGTGACTTTGCATTAGGGTTTGCTGAACTAATTGAAGTGGTCGCAATTAATAGCGGTTTGATAACCGACGAGAGTTGGGAAGAGTAATTATTAATACCAGGCGCTTAGTTTAATCTAAGTGCCTAGCTCTAATATAATATCCGTACAGCCTTGTTTGCACTTTACTACGCCTTTACCAGGTTCACTGGTGGCTAAATTAAGTGTTAAAACCCCATTACACTTCTCACACTTTAACGTTTTGCCTTGTGCTAATTGCTTGAGCATATTGCGTTGTTTATGAAATGAGTCGCTTGCTTTTTTATTTAATCCTGAAAAATCCACTACTTTGCTCGCTTTTGCTCTAATGCTTCAGTCACTATTTTACATACTGTATTTAAACGATCGCCATAAAAATAAAGGTTTAAGTCACGTTCACGACAATAGCGTAGGTGAAATAACTGAACAGAGTCATCTGTTGTAAACGTTTTTTCTACGTACTCACCCTCAGATTCAGACAATTTAAGTTGAGTGCTGATTCTATTTTTAGCCATATTTGCAGCAGGGCTTCTGTTAACCTTACTTGCATCACTTAAAAAACCAATGCCTTCACCTAATAACCTTTCGCGAGGTTCTTTTATAAGCGGATGATCGATTGTAAAAAAGGCAAGGATCACAACTACCAAAATAATAAATTTTTTCATGGATACGTAAACCTTGATCTAAGTAGGGTTGAATTACCATGCAGTGTAATAAACTGCATTTTAAAAGCAAGTAACTGGGATGAATAAATTATTAGCGATCTATGCCAGTAATTTTAACCAACATTGTTATAATGGTTAACAGCAGTCAGATATTTCTGAAATATCTGAAAGTATTCGAGAAGGCAATTTATTAAAGTAAATCTGCCTAGCAAGTAACTTGCTAGCTTTAAGTATAGAGTACTTGAGTATTGCTGGATTTTTATTTCCAAGCGGCGTTGAGGAACTTCGATGGACAAGCAAATTAAAGTAAAGAATATCCCTGTAGAGGTGAAAATCCAAAAACCGGATTTAAGCCGTCAAGATGATAGGTTCAATCCCCGAAATCGTATTTATGTGCGTGCCGTAAAAGGCCTACATCAATTACTTAGGCAGCGCATTGGCTTTTTAGGCCTACTTGCGTTTATGTTACTTCCTTGGATTAATTTTAACGGCCAGCAAGCAGTGCTGTTTGATCTAATTGGTCAAAAATACAATATTTTTGGTTTAACGCTATGGCCTCAAGATTTTACCATATTAGCGTTTATTTTTATGCTGGCAGCATTTGCGCTGTTTTTAGTGACCACCTTCTATGGACGGGTGTGGTGTGGCTACACATGTCCGCAAACTGTTTGGACCTTTATTTTTATTTGGTTTGAAGAAAAGCTTGAAGGCACAGCTAATCAGCGTAAAAAACTCGATCAACGACCCATGAATTTTGATAAGTTTTGGCGTAAAACGGCAAAGCATACTAGTTGGGTATTGTTTTCGTTATATACCGCTATTTCTTTTGTGGGTTACTTTACGCCAATCAGAGAGTTACTTCCTGATTTTGTAACGTTTAACGTGGGTGGTTATGCACTAGTCAGTATTATTTTCTTTGCTGCGTGTACCTATGGTAATGCCGGTTGGATGCGAGAAATTATGTGTTTACACATTTGCCCTTACTCTCGTTTTCAATCAGCTATGTTTGATAAAGATACATACACTGTAACGTACGACGAAAGCCGTGGTGAAAGCCGTGGTCCTCGTTCACGTAAAGTAGATCATGAAGATTTAGAGCTAGGCGACTGTATAGACTGTAACTTGTGTGTTCAAGTGTGCCCAACAGGTATTGATATTAGAAATGGGTTACAAGCTGAGTGTATTAACTGTGGTGCATGTATTGATGCGTGTGATGGCGTAATGGATAAAATGGAATACCCGCGTGGGCTTATTTCATATACGACAGAGCGAAACCTCGAAACCCCAGAAAATAAAACGAATCCACTACGAGCTAAAATCATTGGTTACACGGTCATACTTGTTGTGCTTACGGGAGCACTTGTAGCTAATATAGCGCTGCGTAAAACAATGGACTTTGATATCATTCGTGATCGAAATCAATTATATCGTGTCGATTTTGATGGTTTAGTAGAGAACACCTATACATTAAAGGTAATTAATAAAGCGCAGTACGAGCAAACCTTTAATATTAAAGTGCAAGGGTTAGATAACTTTAAGTATATTGGTAAGCAGTCATTTACTGTGCAGGCAGGGCAATCTCATAATGTGCCATTGTCGCTTGTAATGGACCCTTATGATTTGAAGGTGTCGATGACAGAGTTTAACTTTGTGCTTTCACCGGTAGATGAGCCGGATGAGACAATATCGCAGTCGAGTAACTTTTTTAAAGCGCGATAATCACAACCTACCTTAAATAGGTAAGTTGATATAGCAATTAACAAAAGCGGGTATATAACCCGCTTTTTATTTTATATAAGAAGAGTATGAGTAAATTTAGTTTTATTGACTTAACACCTGACCTAATACTCGATGCAATAGAAAGCGTAGGTGTGTACGCCGAATCTGGTTTGTTGGCACTCAATAGCTATGAAAACAGAGTGTACCAATTTAAAGCCGATGATGGTCTGCGTTACGTAGTGAAGTTTTATCGCCCAGAGCGCTGGAGTAAAGAGCAAATTCAAGAAGAGCATGACTTTGCATTTGAACTGGCAGAAGCGGAAGTGCCTGTTGTTGCCCCTATTTTATATAATGGGAAAAGCTTGTTTGAACACGAAGGTTATTTGTTTGTGTTGTTTCCAAGTGTCGGCGGGCGTTTATTTGAGGTTGATAACTTAGATCAACTTGATGTAATGGGGCGTTTAATTGGCCGTATGCACCAAGTAGCTAAAACAAAGCCTTTTACTTATAGGCCAACAGTTACCTGCGAGGAGTATTTACATACAGCCAAAGTTCATCTTCAAAAAAGTAACTTAGTGCCTATGGGAATAAATACTGCCTTTTATACTATTTTAGATTTAGTGATAGAGCAGGCGCAAAAACAGTATAAAGATGTGCAAAGTATTCGCTTACATGGTGACTGCCACGTTGGTAATATTTTGTGGGCAGGTGATGCGCTCATGTTTGTTGATTTAGATGACAGCCGCCAAGGTCCTGCAATCCAAGATTTATGGATGATGCTCAGTGGCGATAGAGCGACGCAACTGTTACAGTTAGACACCCTTGTGAATGCGTATGAAGAGTTTTGTGATTTTGATCACTCTCAACTCAAATTAATTGAACCGCTGCGAGCGATGCGTATTATTCATTATATGGGATGGGTAGCTAAACGATGGAGTGATCCTGCTTTTGTGCGGAACTTTACATGGTTTGCTGATGACAAATACTGGGAGCAACAAATTTTAGCACTGAAAGAGCAACTTGCAGCATTGCAAGAAGCACCGTTAAAGTTATTGCCGTAATATTTTATTTAAAGACAAGTACAACGAGATACAAATGCTTAAAAAATTAAAACTGAGTTTATTACTTTTATGTTTACCATTTGCAGCACTTGCTGCACAGTTTGAAGTTGATAATCAATACACTGTTATTGATGTAGACAAAAGTACATCACTACAAGTAACCGAATTTTTCTCATTTTACTGTCCACATTGTTTTAAGTTTGAACCAGTAGCAAAAGCAATTGAACAAGGCCTGCCAGAAGGCGCTGAGTTTATTAAAAACCACGTGAACTTTTTAGGTGGCGTGTCGCCACAAGCACAAAGTAATTTAAGCTTTGCCTACTTAATTGCTAAGCAGCATGGTCAGGCGCAGAGTATTAGCGATCAAATTTTTAAAAGTATTCATGTTCAGCGTGCTCCTTTAACTGAAATGAAAGACGTTAAAAAATTACTTGAAGTAAACGGTATTGATAGCGCAACGTTTGATCAAGAAATTGCAAGCATGCCAGTTATTTCGGCTGAGCAAGCAATGCAAAACAAACAAAATAAATATTCAAAATTAGGCGCACTTACAGGTGTACCTACTTTTATTGTTAACGATAAATATAAAATAAACCTCAACACCATCAAAAATCAAAAAGAACTTGATGAGTTAGTAGCGTTTTTATTAGCACTATAAATTTCGGAGCATAATAATGATTAAATTAGTTAAAGCAGGTTTGCTTGCAGTACTACTTCCTATGGCGGCAACAAGCTTTGCAGCAACGTATGAAGAAGGCGTGCATTACGACGTTGTTTCTGAGCGCGCAACTAAAAAGCCAGAAATTAAAGAGTTTTTCTCATTTTACTGCCCTGCATGTAATAACATGGAAGCACTAATTGGTGAGTTTAAGCCTAAGCTTGATAAAAACGTTAAATTTAAAAAGAGCCATGTTGATTTTGTAGGTGTACGCGACCCAGAAAACCAACAGATGATGAGCCAAGCACTCGCTACTGCAGAAGTGCTTCCGCAAAAAGATAAAATTGTCTCTGCAATCTTTAATCATATTCATACAAAGCGCGCTAGTTTTAATGAGCTTGCAGATGTAAAAGATATATTTGTAGCGCAGGGCGTTGATGGCGATAAGTTTGATAAGCTGTTTAAAAGCTTCTCGGTACGTACGCTGAGCTCTAAAATGAAACGTGATCAAGACTACTTTAAAGAAAAAGGCGCACTACGTGGCGTACCTACATTTATTGTAAATGGTAAGTATAAATTAAACCTAGGTCGTGAGTCGGGTATTACTGAACCAGAAGATATTAGCAAACTGATTAATTACTTAGCTAACAAGTAAGTTTAGCTAAAACTAAAAAAGCTCCTTAAGGAGCTTTTTTTATGGGTAACGTTTACTGAGCGTATTTATTTGCGCTGCAAGAAAACACCCGACTCAATGTGATGTGTATATGGGAACTGATCAAATATAGCAAAGCGCTTAACGTTGTGCGTACGTGTTAGGTGATCAAGGTCACGCTCAAGGGTTTCAGGATTACACGATATATAAATTATGCTTTCGTAGTTAGCCACTAAGTCACACGTTAATTCATCCATGCCCGCGCGCGGTGGATCAACTAATATGGTTTGGCAGTCATAGCTTGTAAGATCAATACCGTCTAAACGAGAGAAAGTACGCTCGCCATTCATTGCTTGAGTAAACTCTTCGCTAGACATACGAATAATATCTAAGTTCTCTACGTTGTTTTTAGCAATGTTGTATTGAGCAGAGTGAACAGATGATTTTGATATTTCTGTTGCTAATACTTTATTGAAAGAACCTGCTAACGCAATTGAAAAGTTGCCGTTACCGCAATACAGCTCTAATAAATCATTTTTAAGTGGCTTACATAAATCTTGCGCCCACTCCAGCATATTAATATTTACTTTTGCATTAGGCTGAGTAAAGCTATTTTCTACTTGTTGATAAATAAGCTCTTGACCATTAACTGTTAAACGTTCAGTTACAAAGTCATCACCCAGCACTTCTTTTTGTTTGCGAGCACGGCCTATAAAGTCAATTTTGTATTTACTGCTTAGCTTTTCTTTAAGTGCTTTAATTTCACTTAACCATTCATCATCAAGTGGTTTGTGATAAAGCAAGCTTACTAAAATTTCACCGCTTAGCGTTGATAGGTAATCGATTTGAAATAACTTACGACGTAATATTTCACAAGGCTTAAGATGCTCAATCATCACCTGCATTATTTCACCAACTAGAGGCGCTGCTGGGTCAAATGTATCAACACGGATTTTTTCTTTTGTTTGTTGATCAAACATAATGTGAAACAGATCGTCACCGTCGTGCCATACTCTAAATTCAGCACGTTGGCGGTAGTTAGTTGGCTCTGAGCTAAATACTTCTAATTGCTCCACACCAAAACGTTGAAACTGCGCACTAATACGCTGCTCTTTTTCACTTAACTGCGCTTGGTACTGTGTGGTATCTATTTTAATAACTGCCATTAACACTACTGCCTTATCTGAGATCTGTTTATCGGCGCTATTGTAGGGAGCGCTGCGTATTTGTCTAGTTTTGGCTAGCATTTATGCTGTTTTATTGCACATTGTACTTTAGTTTTTATTGTTATAGCCGATAATAAATTACGCACGCTTAGGAGACGAATCATGAAAATAGGTAATTATGGCTTTACGCCAAACAACAACATTAATAAATTCAATAATAAAGCTGATATACAGCAACCTACAATTACGTCTCCTCAAGATACCTATCAGCAACGTGGTCGAGAGCTTGCCGCAAAAGTACTTGGCGATAAAATGGCTGAGCAGCTTGGATTGCCTATCGCAGAAAAAAAAGTAGACAAACCACTATTTGATTTTAATGAAATAGTAAAAAATGTACTCGATTTTGTGAGTAGTGCTGTTAATAAAGCAAAAGCTAACGGCGCTGATGACGAAAAACTCAAAGATATGTTAGGCGACGCGCGCAAAGGCGTCCAGATAGGGATTGACGACGCTGTTGATGAACTCAAAGGTACGGGCGTATTTAATAACGACATGGAAGAGGGTATTAATAAGTCTAAAGAGGGAATCTACAATGGACTTGATAAGTTTGAAGAGTCGTTATTTAACCCACAACCTGCCAGCGTAAATATAAGCCAGGCTCAATATGTCAGTATGACGAGCAATGCAGAGTATAAATTTACCACCGCAGAAGGCGACGAGGTAAGTATTAGCTTTGCAGATGCATTTGAATCTCAGTCGGCAAGTGGCTATCAGCAAAACAATAATAGCGAGTCGTTTGCAAGCTCATCATCGCAATCTCGACAGGTATCATTTTCGATGTCGGTTAATGGTGACTTAAATGAGCAAGAGCAAGAAGCTATTAATGCGATGATGGAAGACTTACAAGATTTAAGTAAAACCTTTTTTGGTGGTGATTTAGATGAAGCATTTGAACAAGCGCAAGAGCTAAGTTTAGACAGCGATCAGCTGGTGGCTTTTTCTATGGATTTACGCCAAACAAAAACAATAGCATCAGTTAAAAGCTATGAAGAATATAAACCAGCACCAGAAAAACAAATAGCAGAGGGTTTAGCCCCTTTTAATGACGACCTTAAAAATGCTTTTGAAAAAGCGGGTGAGCTTGGATTACAAAATCAACTAGCTGGCATTCTACAATGGCTAAATCAAGATCAGGAACAAATAGATAAGTTAGTAGATTACACAAAGTCTATGTTTGAAAACCTTAATCAGTTAAATTCGGCGGCCGATGATCTTGCTGATTTAGAAACCACGCAAAGTTAAACTACTTTCTTTTATAAATACCTCATGGCAAACTGCCGTTCTTAAAGTAAAGTGGGAACGGTAGTTTGTCAGCGCATATAATGGTCTTTGATTCAGGTATTGGTGGAACTACAGTACTTGAGCATATAAAGCAAAGTATCCCCAATGCTCAGTACAGTTATTTTATGGATAATGCATTACTACCTTATGGTGCTCAATCCCAGCAAACAATCATTAGCCGATTATGCTCACTTATTCATTTCATCAAAGCTAATACGCTTAATGTTGATTTAATTGTAATAGCGTGTAATACCGCTTCTACATCTGCACTTAGTGCTGTTCGCCAAATGACAGATATTCCTATAGTAGGTGTTGTGCCAGCAATAAAGCCTGCGGCAGAGTTAACACGTTCAAATCATATTGGCTTATTAGCCACACCGGCAACGGTCGCCAGTTCATACACTAAAACATTAATTACTGAGCATGCACGTAATGTAACCGTTAATCTATATAGCAGTGTGGAGTTAGTAACTTTAGCTGAGCAATACTTTTTTACAGAGTCTTTGGATACAAACAAGTTGCATCAAGTGCTTGATGACCTACATATAGATAAAACTATAGATGTACTTGTATTAGGATGTACGCACTTTCCAATATTAGCAGAGCCTATTAGTCAGTATTTTGAAGGGAATGTAAAATTACTTGATTCAGGTGTAGCGATAGCAAACAGAGTCAACTACCTACTTAACCAACTTAACTTGTGTGTAAATAAACTAACAGACATAAAAAAGCCGCTGCAATATTATGCAACGGCTGATGTGTTTAGCAATAAGCTAGCGGTAAAGCTAGTTACACTGACTGATCCGTCTCAGTACGTAGAGCATTAGAATCATCTTCTTGTTTTTGTTTTGCTTCACGTACCTTTAAAGTACGTTGTTGGAACTCGCTATCGTTCAAGTTAGCAATTGCATTGTCTGCATCAGCTTGCGCCATTTCAACAAAACCAAAGCCACGACGCTTGCCAGTATTCTTATCCTTTAATAAACGAACATTGAATACTTTGCCTTGTTCTTCAAATAATGCACGAACCACACCTTCGTTTGCACGATAAGGAAGGTTACCAACATAAAGCGTTTTTGTTTTAACTTCAGCTTCTTCAGTCACATCAGATGACATTGCAGCAATAGCAATCGCACCTATTAATAAACCAGCACCAAATAGTAATGCAGGGTTTAAAGCTAAGCCGCCTAAAGCGAACTCAACAACAACAAAACCAACTACAGCAAGAATAACAGAGAAGATAAAAGATTTTTGATCGGGTAATTTCATTTTAGATCTACCAATAAACAGGAAATAAACATTAATTTAACATTGTGAACTTGCTATCTTAACGTCTAAATCAAACATAGCAATGATATTTGTATTAAATAATAAATAAGAGCACAAAAAAGCATCATCTTAGGAAGGTTTTCATATGGTTTTACGTGGTTTTGTTCTATTTTTGTTCGAACAGTAAAAAGATCTAAAAAAAGGGTTGATCTGTTTTCGGATCTCCCTATAATGCGACCCCACTGAGACGGGAAACGCCAACGCATAGCGAGGCACGAACAAATCAGAGAGTTAAATAAAACTTCGGTTTTAAATCTTCTAAAAAGAAAGTTTAAAACTAAGTGTTGACTCGAAAAATAAAGGGTGTATTATTCGCATCCCTTGAGACGCTAAAGCGACTCAAAACGTTCTTTAACAATATAAAGCAATCATC
>NZ_JADYXL010000018.1:0-20067 GCF_015864265.1 Pseudoalteromonas sp. NZS37
ATGAGTGCAGGCACCAAACACATCCACATTGCACAAAAAGGAGGAAGAAAAGCCCGAAGCGCAACACTGGATATCACCTATGCGCCAGTGACACTCAAAGCGCCTTACAATAAGAAAGGACACTCCCTCCCAGTTTACTATGTCGGCTGTGCAGAGCGAGGAAACGCTGAGAACGGCTTAAGCTGGCACCTATTAACCAGTGAACCAGTCACCAGCAAAGAAGACGCTTTAGCTATCATCACCTACTATGAGCACCGTTGGCTTGTAGAGGAATACCATAAAGTCTGGAAAAGTGATGGTACGGATATCGAAAGTTTACGCCTTCAAAGCCAAGATAACATGGAAAGATTGGTGACGATTAATGGCTTTATTGCGACGCGAATATTGCAACTAAAGTTCACCAATGAGCAGCCTGATTCTCCAAGTTGTGAACAACTGTTATCTCCCAAAGCATGGAAGTTATTGTGGTTAAAGAGAATAAAAACACCATTGCCTGAAACTGCTCCAAATATGTCATGGGCGTATCAGGAACTGGCAAAGTTAGGAGGCTGGAAAGATACCAAGCGCACAGGGCGTGCATCTGTGAAAGTGTTATGGCAAGGATGGCTTAAGTTACAAGCCATCCTGGAAGGCTACGATTTAGCAAAATCTCTTGAGTCAGACTTGTGATCAAGAGACAGCTAATAGCGCCTTTTTAATGTTTTTTAGTTTAATTGGCTTATTAATAAACTAAAAAATGCTTCTTTGTTGTCGCATGTTTGGGCATTCAAAATAAGTTGCTCGCCTAGTGCTAATGTTTGTTTTTGCACTATAAGACGCGCTTTCTCATCATTTATGCTATCTATATCGGTTACATGTGCGAGCCCTATGGTGCGCCTAATTAACTCAGCACCACAGTAGCCAATGGCGTCTTGTAATACGCCCTTTATAAAGTATTCACCGTAGCCTGTAACCTTTAGCGCACCTTCAGTAGTGTGCTCATTTATAAGCGTAAGCCAATGCTGTTCAAATAAGGTATAGCATTCAACAAGGGTGCTTAATAAGTGGGTTTGGTAATTACGACGAGCCACAAAATCTCCAATATGCCCGTATTGTGCGCAGTAATTTAAAAGTAAATTGCCAATAAAAGAGCCAATATCGAACCCAGCAGGTCCAAAAAAACCAAACTCTGGGTCAATCATCTTTGTATTATTACAATCAACAAAAATGCTACCGCTGTGCATGTCACCATGAAGTAATGTTTGCGGGTTAGATAAAAAATTAGCTTTTAGTTTTGCTATTTCTAACTTTAATACGCTGTTTTTGTGTATTGCATCAACTTCGTTTTGTAGTTGCTTTGGGTAGTTATTGCGTTCGTGCTCAATGTACGGATCGCTAAAAAATAAGTCTTCAGTGATTTGGCAGAGCTCAGGATTAGTAAATTGACTAACGAGTGCTTTTTTAGTTTGTGCGGTTAAATAAAAATCTGAATTATAAAAGCCAGTATGGCTTAAGTAGGTCGCTACATGCTGCGCCAATTTAGGAAATTGCTCCGCATTATTTTGTGCAGTGCGCAGTATTTGTAAATTACCTAAATCCTCTAAAATAGTCAGCGCTTGCATTTCACTATAATGTAAAACCCTAGCAGTATAAGTTGGGCAAATAGCGCCATGATTAAGCAAAACTTGCGCTTCTATACGAGCTCTATCAAGTGTTAATGGCCACGACTCGCCCACACAACGCGCGTAAGGCAGAGCTTGCTTCAAAATAACGCTATTGTTTTGCTCATCAGTAATTCTAAATACCAAATTAAGATTGCCATCGCCAAACTCATATGCCGATAAGGTTTGTCCTTGAGCAAAAAAATTACATTGTTTAGATTCAATTAATGTCGATACGTAATCGATAGCGCGCTGTGCGTTAAAAGCAACATAGTTAGTCATGGTTTAAATCTCAAAAATCAGCTTTTAAGCATTCTATACCTTTAAATGTTTAGATGTCTATAAGTCTAACTTGAGAGTTATTCAAAGTGGTGTAAAATAACGTTACGTATTTTTAATACCTTAAGCATTATGCAAAATTTAATCGCAAGCAGTTTAAAATATGAAAACGGGTCGCTTAGTGTGCTCGACCAATATTTACTTCCTCACCAGCAGGTATGGCATCAATGCCATGATGTAGAAACCATGAAAGAGCTGATCATTAACTTAAAAGTGCGTGGAGCTCCACTTATTGGTTTAGGCGCGAGCTTGTTAGTGGCGTATTTAGCTGAACAAGGGGTAGTAAAAAGTGAGCTTGAAAAAGCAATCAATGAACTAGAGGCCACTCGTCCAACGGCAGT
This sequence comes from Pseudoalteromonas sp. NZS37, assembly GCF_015864265.1. NCBI lineage: Bacteria > Pseudomonadati > Pseudomonadota > Gammaproteobacteria > Alteromonadales > Pseudoalteromonadaceae > Pseudoalteromonas > Pseudoalteromonas sp. NZS37. Next base: position 2,321 of record NZ_JADYXL010000018.1, read on the forward strand.
TAATTTAATGCATTGTATGGCGGCATTGCGAAAAGCTTTAACGCAAAGCGATTATGTTGCCGGTATTGTTAGTACAGCTGAGCGGTTGTTTATTGAAGATATTGAGCTGTGTGAACGAATGGCAACCCGTGGCGCCGAGCTTATAAATAGTGGCGACAATGTATTAACTCATTGCAATACAGGGGCGCTTGCAACCGCTGGTATTGGTACTGCACTAGGTGTTATCTATAAAGCGCAGCAAAAACATGGCAACGTACATGTGTGGGTTGATGAAACACGACCATTATTACAAGGCGGTCGCTTAACTGCCTTTGAGCTTGAGCGCTGGAAAATACCTTACACATTAATTTGCGATAATATGGCAGCAAGTTTAATGGCTGCAGGTAAGGTAGATAAAATAGTAGTGGGGGCTGATCGTATTGCCGCCAATGGTGATTTTGCTAATAAAGTGGGCACCTATAATTTAGCCGTACTAGCGCATTTTCATAACATTCCATTTTATGTGGTCGCGCCTATTACCACGCTTGATACCAACACCGCGTGTGGTGATGATATAGAAATAGAGCAACGTAATCCTCAAGAAGTGCGCGGAGTTAGCGGTAGCTTTGGCGAAGCTTTATGGGCGCCCACCAATGCTAATGTATATAACCCTGCATTTGATATAACGCCGGCAAAGCTGGTCACAGGATGGGTGTTAGACACGGGTGTGTATAACCAGCAACAAGTATTAATGGGTAAACTTAAAGAGCTAACTCAATAATATGCGACTGAATTCTGAAAGAAACTCAGAGGTACTATTTAGGTAGTTGGGGTAGGCTTTTTCTATTGATTTCAAGTCGCTCCCCGCTACCAGAAGCACGTTATTGTGAGTTTGTTTTTCTTGTTCGGCGTAATGTGTTAGAGCTTCTTGCTTTTTATTCTCTGCATATAAAAAGACTCGACCCATTTGTGTTTCAGTGTTGTGAACGAGTAAAGCAAAGCCTGTATCTTTCGATTTATTTTTAATTTCGTCAACTTGGAATGCGCGATTAAATGCATCAAGCTTATGAAATGCGGCTAGCTTTTTATTTAGTGCCGAAAGCTCATCAACAAAGGCCTGCGATTGTTGTGAACTTAATTGATTTGAACCATCTTTGACTGCAAGAAACTCACCCATGATAAAAAATAATCGCTTCCAATCTGTGTCGGCTGCTTGGGGATTGGTTTTTAGTGTTTCTTTTTCAATAATATCTACAATTTCAACAGTAGTAGCCCAAAGGTGCTGAAGCCTAGTGCGCAACTGAACTTCAATTTGAAAGCCTTTATAATCGTGAGATTCTAAATTGTTATAACTTTTATAAACACGATGAATACCTCTATAGCCTGTCGCTTTTGGGTTTTCAATATAATCATATGACTTAACGCTATGAACTGCTCTACTCGAGTCTAAACTGGCGTTGAGTTGATATAGATGCTCTAGATTATCTAAGATTACTCGGCAGCCACCTATATCGTGCATTCGCTTCAGATTTATTGCGTTTTCACTTTTACCATCCAACGAGGCTCTTTGTAACTTATCTATAATAGTTGGCAAGCGCTTTAAGCGTCTAACTATAGTCGCCGATTCTAGCAAATGAAGCTTTTTTACATGTTTCCATACGAGGTTTTTAATAATAGTCAGCGGATATAAATGTGCTGCACGATAGTTTTGTACAACCTCTATTGCAAAGTCAAAATCACCTTCATTTTTACGAAAAATACGACCAGCCTTTTCAACTTGCTTACGTGAGTAGGCTAGTTGTTGTTTAGACTTTTGATATTGTTCGTTCACCATTGGAAAGTTACTCTTTATCAGCTGCATTGCTAAAATAATATTACAGAGTTAAGTGATTGAAGTCATCCTGCAAATTGCATAAATACGCTTATAGAAAATATAGTTTAGGCATGCGTGCACTGAGCTTTATTAATCGAGTAAGGGAAATTGCTCTGCAATAGACGAGTCAGTACTTTTTGCTACCCAGCCCTCTGTATTGTTAAATAAGCGAATGGCAGTAAACTCAGGGTCGCTTCCCATATCAAACCAATGCGGGGTAAGTTTAGGTACTGAAATTAAATCGCCTTGTTGGCAAAGTACCTGATAAACCTTATTGCCTAAATGCAGGCAAAATAGCCCTTGGCCTTTTACAAAAAAACGCACTTCGTCTTCATTATGAGTATGTTCAAATAAAAACTTTTTGCGCAGCTCTGATGCGCCAAGATTACCTTTAGCTAGAGATATAACGTCTACTGTTTGATAGCCATTTTCGATTTTTAACCGATCTATATCGCTTTTGTACGCACTAATAATTTGCTCATGGGTGGTGTGCTCATTAATATCTGCATTTGTTTGCCACTGTTCAAAACGTACGTTTACTTTAGCTAGTTGCTTTGCAATATCATCAGCATTTGATGTGTTTACAAGTGCTTTGATTGCATCGTTGTCGGCATACACTGTTAATTGGCTCATACTAATTGCCCCAATTTAAATTGGCTAAAGTCATTAATATAAGGGTGTGCTTTAGTGCTTGCTTGCCCATCACGAATTAAATGTAGTGTTTTTAAGCCTGCAGCTTGCGCGGCATCAAGTTCACCGGCTACATCACTTAAAAAGAGTATTTCTGCTGCTTTAAACGGTAATAGCTTAACAATAGTGTTATAGGCTGTTTGTTCTTGTTTTGCGCCAACTTTGGTGTCAAAAAAGTCAGTAAACAAGCTGCTAATGTCGCCATAATCACTGTATTTAAAAAGTAGCTGCTGCGCTTTTACCGACCCTGACGAGTACACATACAAAGTAATATCGTTGTTGTGTTGAGCTTGTAAAAAATCAAATGCATCTGGGTATAAATGACCTTTAAAATCACCGTGTTCATACCCTGTTTGCCAAATTAAGCCTTGTAACTGCTTAAGTGGAGTGATTTTTTTATCTTCATCAATCCAGGTAAGTAAAGTGCTAATGACTTCTTCTATATCGGCGTTTGGCTTTTCGACAAGGGCTTTTATGGCATTAATTTGCTCGGCTACATCTGGCTTATCAGCATTGGCACGTACAAAGGTAGGTAACTGCTTTGCCGCGTAAGGAAACAACACCTCTTTAACAAACGAGATGCGGGTTATTGTGCCTTCGATGTCGGTTAAAATAGCTTTAATCATTTAGTTACTCCCGCTTGAATACCGATTATTTTCAGGCGCTCTAGTTCGCAACTAAATAAAAACTCTAAGGCTTCTAGGTGGCGACGAACTTCATCAATATTACGCCCTACTGCATATAAGCCATGACCACGTATCAGTACGCCGTGCTCTATCGGCGTATGTAAATGATGGTCACTGACCAGCAGGCTTAATCGGTCAATATCTTGATCGTTATCGAAAATAGGAATGCTCAGCGTTTCTAAATGCGAAGTAAAGCCGCTCAGTGCTTTTTGCATTTCATAGCCTGTTAAATCAAGTTGATGCCTTTGGGTAATTTGCGACAGTACGGTGGCGGCTACAGAGTGAGTATGCAAAACACACTGTGCATCAGGTATAAGCTGATACAAACTTAGGTGTAATTGTGTTTCTGCCGATGGCTTTACAGCTCCTGCTAGGCGCTCGCCTTGGTGGTCTAATTGCAAAAAATGCTCTTGCGTAAGTGAGCCTTTATCGTGCCCACTTGCCGTAACAACAAAGCCAGTGCTAGTACGAGCTGAAAAATTTCCACCTGTTGCGGGTACCCAGCCTTTTTGGCTAACCCATTTTCCGGCTTCAATAAGTTGTGAAATAGCGGTATTGTTTTGCATACATTCCTCACTAATGAGCGTAAAGTTAATTGTTTTTAGACGGCTATACTTCTGTTTTAAGCAATGATAGCATCGCTTTAAGCGCAAAACCATCATTAAGGGCATCACGTGTTTGAAAGTAAATTACCAAATTTAGGCGTTAGTATATTTAGCCAAATGAGTGGGTTGGCTAATGAGTTTTCGGCAATTAATCTCTCTCAAGGCTTTCCTGAGTTTGATGCTCCTGATCTTTTAAAAACGCAGTTAAATTATTATGTGCAGCAGGGCGTTAATCAATATTCACCTTCAAGTGGTGTACCACGATTACAGCAACAAATTGCTGATTTAGCAAAGCGTAAATATGCAGCTGCTATAAACGCAGCTGATCAAGTTACTGTTACCTCAGGTGCAACAGAGGCATTGTTTGTGGCTATTCAAACAATCGTGCGCCCCAGTGATGAAGTGATTGTATTTGACCCTGCATATGACTCCTACCAACCCGCAATTGAACTCGCTGGTGGAAAGTCGGTACACATTGCTTTAAGTGCGCCAAATTACACTATTGATTGGCAAGTAGTGAGCCAAGTAATTACTAAAAATACCCGTGCAATTATTATAAATACGCCTCATAACCCAAGCGGTAAAATATTACAGCCACAAGATATAAAAGAGCTTAAAGAGTTAGTTGGTACTCACAATTTGTATGTAATAAGCGACGAGGTATATGAGCACATTACGTTTGATGAACAACCACATTTAAGCGTATTACGCGATGATGAATTATTTGCCAAAAGCTTTGTTATATCGAGTTTTGGTAAAACGTTTCACAGTACGGGCTGGAAAATGGGTTACTGTATTGCACCTGCCGATTTAGCTGTCGAATTTAGAAAAATTCATCAGTACGTTACGTTTTCAAGTTTTACCCCCGCACAGCATGCGCTTGCCGATATGCTCGAGCAGCAAGGCGAGCATATAGATGAGCTAAGTGGGTTTTATCAGCAAAAACGCGACTTATTAGCGAGCCATTTAAGTAATAGTCGTTTTAAAATTTTACCTAGCCAAGGCACTTACTTTTTATTATTAGATTACAGTGATGTATCGGATTTAAACGATGTTGAATTTTGCCATTGGTTAGTTGAGCAAGCAGGTGTGGCGGCTATTCCGTTAAGTGTGTTTTATCAAAAACCACCAACCGATAAAGTAATTCGCTTATGCTTTGCTAAAAACGACAACACTCTCATAGAGGCTGCGCAAATATTATGTCAACTTTAACCATTACAGCATTGCAAAGCTCGCTTTATTGGCTTGATAAAGACGCTAATTTAGCCATGTTTAATAAACAGCTTGACGCAATTACGCATCAGCCCGATCTTATTTTACTGCCAGAAACATTCTCGACTGGCTTTGCTATTAATTTAGATTGTGCAGAGCCCGAAAATGGTAAAGTACTGACTTGGTTAAAAGCGCAGGCTCATAAACATAATGCGGTTATTGCGGGTTCGGTACTTGTTGCACAAGGCGATAAAAAAGCAAATCGGTTTTATTGGGTAAAACCCGATGGAGAGGTGAGTTATTACGATAAGCGCCATTTATTTCGCTTAGGCAGTGAGGGCGACTACGTTGTAGCAGGGCAAGCGCGCAAAGTTTTTGAAATCAATGGTTTTAAACTATTACCGCAAGTATGTTATGACCTGCGTTTTCCGGTATTTCAACGCAATAATAACGACTACGATGTAATGATAAACGTAGCAAATTGGCCTGCTGTACGCCGCCATATTTGGGATACGTTACTTATGGCGCGTGCAATGGAAAACCTATGCTACGTAGTAGGCGTTAATCGCGTGGGGGAAGACGGTAATGGTGCCTCGCACAATGGCGGTACAGCGGTATACGACTTTAAAGGCGATGCCTTAACTAAAGCGCAAGATAACACTGAGCAGCTAGTTACTATAACACTTGAAAAAGCACCACTGGATGAGTTTAAAGCAACGTTTCCTACCTATTTAGATGCAGACCCTTTTACATTAATATAGACACGTTAATTTAGCGCAGAGCTAATAAAGTGTTAAAATAGTCGCTGATATTTTTTGTTGGCGGCAAATTTCGTAATGAACACTTTAATCACTCCTGTAATTTTAGCTGGTGGCATAGGCTCTCGCTTGTGGCCGCTTTCTCGCCAAGCAATGCCTAAACAATTTTTACCACTACTAAATGAAAACACGTCATTGCTACAAAGTACGTTGGCGCGTGTTTCTAATGAGTTGTTTGATAATGCTATTTTAGTGTGTAATGAGCAGCACCGATTTATTGCCGCCGAGCAAGCTGCAAGCTCAACTCCTAGTGCATTATTACTCGAACCCAAAGGTAAAAATACCGCGCCTGCCATCGCATTAGCCGCCCACTATGCACTGCAAAATGGGATTACCGGTCCACTATTAGTGATGCCTGCCGATCATCATATTAAAAACTTTGATGTATTAACAGCTAAGCTCCCAGAAGCTGTAAAACTTGCTGAGCAAGGAAAGCTAGTTACATTTTCTATTACTCCTACAGAACCGCATACTGGTTATGGCTATATAAAACAAGGCTCGGCTATTGCTGGAACTGGTTGTTACGATGTTGCACAATTTAAAGAAAAGCCTGACTTAGATACAGCGAACCGTTATTTAGCTCAAGGTGGTTATAGCTGGAATAGCGGCATGTTTTTATTTACCCCCGCAGCCTATTTAAAAGAGCTCGAGCGGTTTGCGCCAAAAATAGCAACGAGTGTCGCTGCAGCAGCACAATTTACTAAAGATTTAGGGTTTACCCGCCCAAGCAACAGTGCGCTTGAACACTGCCCAAGCGATTCAATTGATTACGCCATTTTAGAGCGCAGTAATAACGTAGTTGTTATGCCTGTTGATTTAAAATGGAGTGATGTAGGTAGTTTTTCATCCCTTGATGCGCTTACAAAAAAAGATAAAAACGGTAATAGTTTAAACGCTAATTATATGGCTCAAAAAAGTACTAATAACTTAGTTATTAACGAGGCTGAACACACTATTGCCACGCTTGGAGTAAGCAATTTAGCAATTATTCATACCCACGATGCCACACTAATTGCAAACCAAAATGAGCTAGATTCTTTGCCTTTGTTGCTTAAGCAAATTGCTACAACACAGGCTGATAAACTTAACCATCATCAAGTGGTTTTTCGCCCATGGGGGAATTACCGTACTTTGGTTGAAGGCATTGGCTTTAAAGTTAAAAAAATTACTGTTATCAGCGGTGCTAAGCTTTCGACGCAGCGCCATCAGCATCGCGCTGAACATTGGGTTGTGGTTTCGGGTATTGCAGATGTGTGTATTAATGAGCAAGCGTATACGCTAACGCACGACCAATCGTGTTATATCGCCGCAAAACAAATTCATAGCTTGGCTAATAATCAAAAAGAGCCGCTAATAGTCATTGAAGTGCAAACCGGTGCTGTACTTGATGAAATCGATATAGAGCGATTTGATGATAAATATGGAAGGGGTTAAAAAATCAGATCCATGCCAAAAAGGACGTTTCAATATTAATGAGTAAAATAATTTATAAAATAACGACGGATGTTAATCATTTCAGAGTCATATTTCCTGATAGCGAAGCTTTATGTGAACCTGACCTATGGAAGCCTGATGGTTCATCAAAAGAGTCTACACTGATAAATTTTAGTGCCCATTATAATAATGAAAAAGAGACACCCCTAGGTGATTTCACTGCAATTAATTTACAAGGCCTTGCTATAAGGGATCATGTTGCAAATGAGTTAGCTGAACTTTTCGAAGATTCGGGAGAGTTACTTCCTTTCTATGTAGGTGATGACAACTGGTACTTTTATAATGTCACTCGAAAAATAGAGGGTATATTAAATGTTGAGATGAGTACTTTTATGCTGCCAAGTTTAAATATCGGATTACAAAAAGCGGTGTTCAAAAAAGAAAAACTACCAAAGCATAGCTGCATATTTAAAATGCCAGAAGACCGATTTGAAGGCACTTACGTTTTTGACTCTCGTGTAAATGATAAAGATATTACTTTAAACCTCTTTTGTGCCTTGCGAGCACATGGTTTCACAGGTCTTAACTTTGAAGAGGTAGCGAGATTTGATTAACTTAAAGTAAAATTTAAAAAACCTTAACGCTTTTTTAATTTCACTCTAACTGCCCGCGCACAAACTTTAAATATTGCTCTAAGCTGCGTTGCCACAGATCTAGCGCTTCATCAAGCATGTCGTTATGTGGCTTTTTATCGAGTAAACGGCGCTCTATTTTTTTAAGCTCAATACCATAGCGATTAAAACCAAGTTGCAGAGCGGTACTTGCTTGGCGATGTAAAAGCTTAATGCATTGCTCTGGTTGTTGATCAATAAGCTTTTGACAGCGAATTAGCTTGTTACGCGCCGAAAGCACAAACTCATTATAAATCGACGATACTTCATCTTCACTAAACGAGCTGGTGAGTGTTTCGGCCGCTGTTTTGTCATACAACGTATCAATAAGCTCTACTGCAATACTCGCAGTTTGATTAGATTGAGAGTCGCTAAGTGCTTGGCGAAGCTTTTCGTGCTTAATAGGCTTGCCTACAATGTCTTTTATTCCTAATTCTAAATATTCTTTTACTTCGTCAGGGCTAAGGCTTGCAGTAAATGCGAGTACTGGAGTTCGTTGATTTTTATGATCAATGCGTTTTAGACGTTTAAGTACTTCTTGGCCTGTTAAATCAGGTAGGTTCATATCAAGCAAAACAACATCGAAGTGGTGAGCTTGCATGAGCTCTATGGCGCTTTTTCCATCTTTTGCGAGCTTAATTTTGTGCTCATCGTCGGCCATAAATTCTATAGCAATTTTTTGATTTAAATCTAAATCTTCAACCAGTAGTACATCAAGACCTGTTAAGTAATCTTTAGTTTGATGGCGCTGCTCTACAAGGCTTAATTCACCTAAAGTAAAAGTAACGGTAAAGCTAAATACACTACCAGTACCAAGCTGGCTGGCTATTTCGAGTCGGCTACTGAGCTTTTCAAGCAGGCGACTGGTAATAGCTAAACCAAGGCCGGTTCCGCCTTTCTCTTTTCCTGCACTACTTTGTACATAAGGTTCTGTTAAGTAGGCTATCTCATCATTTTCTATACCTGGCCCTGAATCTTTGACACTAATTTTTATAGTGTGCTCAAGTTGTTTTTCTAATACTAAATCAACCTGAATTTTAACGGTTCCGTGGTCTGTAAACTTAATAGCATTACCTACTAAATTAATAATTATTTGCCTAAGTTTTTGCTGGTCGCAGTAATAACAGGCTTGCTCAGGAATATTACATATTAGTTCAAACTTGAGTTGCTTTTGCTCGGCGAGAGGGCTTAGTAATAGACATAAATTATTAAGCCATGTTTTAAACTCTACATCTTCTTCGTAAAGCGCTTCGTCACTTTGATCTAGGCTCGCATAATCAAGGACCTTATCTACCAATAAGTTAAGTGATTCGGCAGAATTTATAATCGCCTCGCAATAGGCTTTATTGCGGGTATCACTTGTTTGGTTCATAACAAGTTGGGCGCTGCCTAAAATACCGTTTAGCGGGGTGCGAATTTCGTGGCTTATAGTTGATAAAAAGAGTCCGCGTATTTCTAAATCTTTTTGTGCTTTATCGGCTAATTTATTGAGGTGCTGCTCTCTGCGCTCATTACATAATAACGCCATACCTGCAGCATAAAACATGGGAGCAATTACGCCATTTAAAAATAATAATGAGCTAAACCAGCCGTTTACTAAAAGATTTTTTTGTTCAATGTTATCCATAAATAACGAGCGGCCAATAAAGCTTAAAGCAACAAGCGTTAAAATGGTTATGTATACAATACTGCCATTAGGATAGGGTTTGCGTGCACACTTAATAAATATAAACAGTAAAAAACCGGCTTCTGCTATGTGTTGTATATCGGATGCAATCACTCTTTCGTGTAAAGATGGGTCAAAAAAGGTGTAATAGCCAAGCATTGCAGTACAAAAAGTGGTCACTGAGCAGAGTAATTTAAAACCAATACCGCGATAATTTAAAAACTGACTAAGTGAAAGGCAGTGCACTATTGATGCGGCAAACATCATGCTACTGGCAGCGCTAATAATTACTAAATTATGTGTATCACCAACAAGAGTAAAGCCAATAACAGAGCCTAATAGCAATATGGGATAAAAAATGTATAGCAGCGTGCCCGATATTTGTTTGTTTGTTCGCCATGTCAAAAAGTTAAGTAAGGTCATTACGACCATGATGGCGATGCTGGCAAAGTAAAGAGTGAAGGAGTCGAGCATTAATATTCCAGCAAAGTAGCTATTAAACTAAAGTTATCAAAAGTATACACTTATACCAATCCTCAAAACAGATTACTTAATTAAGCTAATTGTTATTAGATAAGTATATAGCACATACAAAAACAGACACCTAAGTGTCTGCTTTTAAATTTAAACTAAATATTTGATTAACGAATTTCATCAGGGATATTTTGTTGTGCCCACGATAGAAGTTCAATACGGTTACGACATTTAGTTTTTCTAAATGCACTGTATAAATGTGTTTTAACAGTATGTGGACTAATACTTAAATCTTCTGCGATCTCTTTATTTTTCGAACCTTTACTCATTAGTGAGATTATTGCTTTTTCTCGCTTAGTAAGTTTAACAGGCTCAATATCACCTTCGGTTAGTTTATGCAGCGCATCTTTATTAAATTGCAGCATACGATTTAATGCATTACACATAATATCGCGACGGTACCAAAGTTGATCTTCAAGTAGTAAGCGAATACCTTTCATTAATACATCGGCGTTATCTGTTGTGTAAAATACGCCACGAATACCGCTTAACAATGCACGATTAGCAAGTTCAGGGTTTTCGTCTAAATTAAATAATATGATATCGCATTTAATACGTAGGTTTACTAGTTGTTCTTTTAGTTTTCCCCATGCATCCTTGCTTGATGTTTCAATAAACAAAAGTCGAGTCCCTTCAGGTATGTCTAAAATATTAGTACCTGTGGTTACGTCAAGGCCTTGCGTTTTTAACAAAGGTTCTAAAACGTTAATACCAATAGTGTTAATTGGCTCTTGATCTAATAACAAAAAGGCTGAACTGCTCATGTTTTTTATACTCTTTTATAAAGCTGACTGACTAAGTTTACCACGACTTCCACACCTTTTGTATTAGAAAATCGCTGATGTACTCAATAACAAATACGATATTACGATTATTTAAACACAAAATGTTGCAAATAAGTAACTATTTATTCTTTATAACTATGAAAAATCATAACATTTGTAACTAATTAATTGAGTGGAACAATTTAATAAAAACTTTTAATTATTTTACTTTTTTTACATTTTGATAAGGTGGCCAGCCCATTTCTTTACCGCCAAGCATGTGTAAATGTATGTGATAAACAGTTTGCCCACCATGTTCGTTACAGTTCATAACTACGCGGTATCCGTCTTCAGCAAAATTATGTTGCTTAGCTAATTTAGCTGCAACTACGTATAAGTTGCCTACTAAATGTGAGTTTTCAGGATTTATATCATTTATAGTAGCAATTGCTTTTTTTGGGATAATTAACACATGAAATGGCGCTTGTGGGTTTATATCTTTAAATGCGAGAGTGTTTTCATCTTCGTAAATAATATCTGCTGGAATTTCACGATTAATGATTTTGGTAAAAATAGTTTCTTGGCTCATAGTGTGTTCCTAATTAAGTGTTGTGAATTTTAAGCTCACTAATGACAAACTTTCAAAGCAGTGTCAAACTGAAATCAAATAAAGGAGTTAATATGCTTAAACCAATTTTAATAAGTAGTGCAGTTGCATTACTACTTAGTTTTTCGGCTAATGCTGAGAATATTCACTTTCCAGAAGAATTTGTACCACTGCAAGTGGGCGATAAAATGCTAGAAAGCTCTTTGTTTAGTCGTATTGATGATGTAGAGCTTGCCCCCGGAACTTATCAGCTTAGGCTAAAGTACACCGATTTATATGAAGATGATTATGACACGCATGAAGTTGTGGAGTCGGAACCATTTTGGGTAAGTGTAACTGTTGAAGCAGGTAAAGATTATACCTTAGTTTTTAATCGTGCTGAAAATGCAGTATCTGCAAAAGTGTTTGCAGAAGCCCCTCAAGTGAGTTTAAAAGCAAAAAGTAGCGCTGTTGCTAAGCCTTTAAGTGTTATTTCTAACACGCAACTAGCAAGCAATAAACCGGTAATGCAAAATACATTGCCAGCAGGACCTTCACGTCCTAGTCAGCCAATAAAGCCGATAGCACCAATTACAGGTAAAGGCATGCCAAGTGCGCCGCAAATGCTTGATTTTTGGTGGCAACAAGCCACAACTACAGAGCGTAAAGCTTTTTTAGAAAAAGTAACAAAGTAAAATAACAGAAAAACAAAAAGGGCCAAATTTGGCCCTTTTTAGTTTCTAGTTAACGCTATTTATTCAAATAATGCGTCAATAGTACCTTGCGCAAGAGGGTGATACCCAGGGCGTGCTTTTAAGTACACGCTTTGTGCCCAGTCTTTTTTACCGTTAGTGATAAGTGATTTATATAACGGCACAATTAACTTACGACGGCCAATACCTGATAAGTGCTTATTAAGCGCAGGATAAATTGGTTGATAACCATTACCTACTGCTAGCATAAACCAAGCAAACGCACGTTCAGCGTTAGTTGATTGCGTTAGGTTAAATTCACTATCAAGCTCGCTCATTTTCTCTATGCTTAAATCGCGTGGTAAGTTATTTAAAAAGTGTAGCCACTCATGCACAGACCAATCAGCCGTTGGTAGTTGAGCTGCTGTTGTGTCGCCTTTCAACCATGCCGCTGTTGCAGTATCTACTTTATCAAATGCATCAGAAGTAGGGTTTGGCGCATCACTTGGTAAGCCAGGCTCAAAAATCCATTCATTTACTTTATCCATACTTACAACACCAGGGTACTTCTCAATTAAGTTAGCTTTTAAGTAAGTAACAAATTGCGCGGTAGTAAGTGATTTAAACGAAAACTCTTTAAAGTACGCTTTTACAAACGGGTCAAACTTATCGCGGCCATATTTGTTTTCTAGATAGATTAAAAATAACTGACCTTTAGTGTAAGGCACTGAGCTAAACGCATCGTCTGGGTCGCGGCCATTAAGTTTTAAATTAAGGCGTGTATCTGGTGCATCAATTGTTTTAATTTGTGCGCGTAAAGACGCTGAATCAAGTGCTTGTTCCATAACCGCACGGTCACGACCAAATACTTCTTCCATAATGCGGTTTTCAACGTACGAGGTAAAACCTTCGTTTAACCATAAATCTTCCCACGTTGCGTTAGTTACTAAGTTACCTGACCAAGAATGAGCAAGCTCATGGGCAATAAGGTTAACTAAGCTTTTATCACCGGCAACAACCGTTGGAGTAATAAATGATAAGCGTGGGTTTTCCATGCCACCAAACGGAAAACTTGGTGGTAGCATTAATAAGTCGTAGCGACCCCATGCATATTCGCCGTACATCGCGTTTGTTTTGTCGATCATGGCTTGGGTGTCGTCAAATTCAGCAACTGAGGCATCTAAAATTGTCGGTTCAGCAAATATGCCTGTTTGATGCGACATTGCTTTAAATTCTAAGTTACCTGCGCCAATAGCAATTAGGTAAGGTGAAATTGCTTGTGGCATATCAAAAATGTAGTCGCCATCTTTATAAAGCGCATCTTTGTTGTCGGCACTCATTACAGCACGTATATCTTTTGGTGTATGAATTCGTGCAGAGTAAGTTACACGCATTGCGGGTGTATCTTGCACTGGGATCCAACTACGTGCATGAATTGCTTGCGATTGGCTGTACATAAATGGATGCGTTTTACTTGCCGTTTGCTCTGGTGTTAACCATTGCAGGCCAGATGCTTCTGGACGACTGTTGTAGTAAATACGAACTACTTCAGCTTGGTTTTTAAACACAATAGTAAGCTTTGAACCTTTAACGTCATCTCGCTTAGCTAAATCAAAAGTCGCCTTTTTCCAGTTACCACTTTGGTCTTTGTACATTACTTTATCAATGTCTAAGTCGCGGGTATCAAGTACGAGAGTTCTACTTTTGCTGTTGTTCCACTGAAGAGTATGCTCAACAAAACCTTCTAACTGCTTGTCGGCAAAGTCGACATCTAAATCAAGGTTTAAGTGAGTAGTAACAACATCATCAAGGTTAGCATACGAGTTTTGGTCAATCGCATTAGCCATTGCTTGCGAACACATACCCGCCATAGCGAGGCTTAAAAAAAGAGGTTTAATTTTCATCATTACTCTGAACACAAATAAAAAAGTGCTGGTTTTATATCACGATTGACACGGTGGGTTGAGTGATTTTTACAATCTAGTGCCACATTTGCGACGATGAGGTAAACTATTGCGATTAGTTACCGGTATTTTTTAGAGAGCTTTGTGGCGCATTCATTACACTCCTTACATACATTCGCATTAAACAGCCAATGCCAAAATTTTGTTGAAATTACTCAGCTTGAGCAACTTAAAACGCAAAGTTTTAGTGCACTGTTTTGTTTGCTAGGCGAGGGCAGTAATACCGTATTTTTAAATGACTACATGGGTACGGTTATAAAAATAGCCTTAAAAGGTATTAAAATCACCGAGCGTGAGAGCGACACACTAATAAGTATTGCTGCAGGCGAAAACTGGCATCAACTAGTCAGTTATTTATTAGAGAAAAATATACCCGGGCTTGAAAATCTAGCACTTATACCGGGCACTGTTGGCGCATCACCGGTACAAAATATTGGTGCTTATGGCGTTGAGATAGCTAAATTTGTTGAGTTGGTAGAGTACTTTGATATAACCACTAAAACTATGCATTCACTAAATAACGAGCAATGTGAATTTGCTTACAGAGACTCAATATTTAAAAATGCTCTCAAAAATAAAGCGGTGATCACGCAAGTGCATTTAGCGCTCCCAAAAAAATGGCAACCAGTATTAAGTTATGGCCCCCTGCAACAGCTCTCAAGCATTACCCCGCAAGCAGTATTCGATCAGGTTATAAAAACGCGCAATAGCAAATTACCTAACCCATATACACTTGCCAATGCGGGTAGCTTTTTTAAAAACCCAATAATAACCAACCAGCAGTTAGCTGAACTATTAAAGCAATTTGCAGATTTACCTCATTACGAATATGGGCAAAGTCATCACAAGGTCGCGGCAGGTTGGCTAATCGATCAAAGTGGTTTAAAAGGGCACCGCGAGGCCGGTATAGAAGTGCATCAACAACAAGCATTAGTACTTGTTAATCACGGAAATAGTGAAGGTGGTGACCTAATAAATATGATTAAACACATTCAGCAAGTGGTTTATACACGTTACAACATTATGCTAGAACACGAGGTACGTTTAATAGATGCGCGCAGCGAATGCCATATTAACGCGGAGCCTGAGCAATGAAAGCACCTGATGGAAACAAACTCGCTATTTTAAATGCACTTAACCAAGGGGGCTTTGTATCTGGCCAAGGCTTGGGTGAAAAGCTAGGAATTAGCCGAGCTGCGGTGAGTAAACATATCAAAACGTTACAAGAAATGGGCTTGGATATTTTTAAAGTGACTGGCAAAGGCTACTGTTTGAATAGTCAGGTGGGCCTTTTAAATAAAACACAAATTGATCAGCACTACAAAGCGCTAGGTGCTAATACTGCCGATGTAGAAGTACACCCTATTATTGATTCGACCAACAGCGAGCTTATGCGCCGTATACAGGCTAAAACAGCGCTTGAGTCTGGTGCTGTTATTGTTGCTGAAATGCAGCAAGCAGGACGCGGCCGACGCGGCCGTGTTTGGCAATCCCCATTTGGCGCTAATTTGTATTACAGTTACTTTTGGCGTTTAGATGACGGGCTTCAAGCTGCAATGGGTGTATCAATTGCGGTAGGCCTTGCTGTTTATGATGCAATTAAAGCGTTATACCAAATTGACGTAGAGCTTAAATGGCCTAACGATATTTATATAAATAAACAAAAACTTGCAGGTGTATTGGTTGAATTAGATGGGCAACCGCAAGGACCTTGTCAGTTAGTGATTGGTATAGGTATTAATTTACAAATGCCTGAGAGTTTTAGCCAACATATAGACCAAGCGTGGACCGACTTAAATCAACATACTCAAAAGCTTGATAAAAACCAGCTGGTGGCGTCACTTACTTATCATTTAGAGCAGCGTTTAGTGCAGTATCGTCAAACTGGCTTACAAGATATGTATGAGCAATGGAATTCGCTTAATGCGTTTGCTGGCGATTATGTTGAGCTAAATACAGGACACCGAAGCTGGCGTGGAATATGCGAAGGTATTGACCCACAAGGTGGAATACGAATTCGCCAAGATGGTGAAGTAAAAAGTTATTACGGTGGGGAAGTCTCCCTCAGAAAGGCGCAAGTATGAGATTACTGATCGACGTAGGAAATACATCACTAAAAGCTGTGCTGTGGCATAACGAGCAAGCACAACCAGCAGATATAAATAACCTACCTTGGTTGCAAATAACCGAAGTGATTTATGCGTGCGTAGGGCGCAGTGATTTACTAAATGATATTCTCGTGCAAGCGGCTAGCAATAATATTACTTGCTTTGAGGCCAAGGTAACCAAAACGCTTGGAGATCTTGTATGCGCTTACGAGCATGTGGGTAACTTAGGCATAGACAGGTGGTTGGCGCTTATTACAGGCTTTATGCTATACCCAAATAAAGCATGTATTGTTGTTGATGCAGGCACCGCAACCACAATTGACGTGCTCGATAGTGAAGGCCTACATTTAGGTGGCTGGATTTTACCCGGGCTTGATTTAATGACCTCATCGCTTACACAAAACACCCAACGTGTTTTTGATGACGGTAAAACACCGTTTACTAATGAATTGGGTAAAAACACGCCAAATGGTTTAAAAAACGGTGCCTTAGTGGCAACCATCGGGGCAATTGAGCAAGCTAAGCTGAATTTAACGGCTCAAAAAACAGAACAAGCAACACAAATTATTTTTGCTGGTGGCTATGGCTCACTATTGCAGCAGCAATTTGCAGGAAGTATTTTTGATTCATTGCTCGTAATGAAGGGATTGAATTATTGGTACGAATTAACCGAAACAGTATAAAAAAGTGCAAAAAACGCGTTTTCGCGTGAATATTGAGCATTTAAACTAAAATTTTACACTTTTTTTAATTTTATTGTTGCATCCCAATAAACCTTACTCTAATATCTCGCCCCGTACTAAAGCAGTGCCGACTTAGCTCAGCTGGTAGAGCAACTGACTTGTAATCAGTAGGTCAACCGTTCGACTCGGTTAGTCGGCACCACTTTCCTTTTACCGGAAGTGAATTAGTAGAGAATTATCGTGGAGGGGTTCCCGAGCGGCCAAAGGGATCAGACTGTAAATCTGACGGCTCAGCCTTCGCTGGTTCGAATCCAGCTCCCTCCACCACTTTATTCTTGACGGTTAGAGGTAGTTTAAGAACAGATTTTTATGCGGGCATCGTATAATGGCTATTACCTCAGCCTTCCAAGCTGATGATGCGGGTTCGATTCCCGCTGCCCGCTCCAGTTCTTGTGTTGCTGATATAGCTCAGTTGGTAGAGCGCACCCTTGGTAAGGGTGAGGTCGGCAGTTCGACTCTGCCTATCAGCACCAGTCCTAAGAATCTCCTTGATTACTTCCTTTATCTGTCAGAAAATACTATTTGAAAAAATTAACTTAATCTACCTCTGGTGGATTATTTTCATATGTAATTTAGATACACAAAACTGATAGGTTCCGTCATGGCAAAAGAAAAGTTTGAACGCGTAAAACCGCACGTAAACGTTGGTACAATCGGCCACGTTGACCACGGTAAAACTACACTAACTGCAGCAATCACTAACGTACTTGCAAAAGTATACG
>NZ_JADYXL010000019.1:0-10290 GCF_015864265.1 Pseudoalteromonas sp. NZS37
GGAAGTGGTGTGAGCCATTAAGCTAACTTGTACTAATTACCCGTGAGGCTTAACCATACAACGCCAAACGCGTTTTATGTGATAGTGAAACAAGCGAAGAAGTTAATATAACTAAAGTAGAAATTACTTAGAACGACTTAAAAAATATTATCAGATATTTTCCAAATTCAGTTAGTGCGTAGCGATACGAATTAACGCCCAAATTTGCTTGGTGACAATAGCGTTTTGGACCCACCTGACTCCATGCCGAACTCAGTAGTGAAACGAAACAGCGCCGATGATAGTGTAGCATTTGCTATGTGAAAGTAGGACATTACCAGGCTTCAAATTGTAGAAAGCCCGAATCTAACGATTCGGGCTTTTTTACGTCTGCAGAAAAGTAAAATGCGCGCAATTAACATACACTCACATCAACACCTAGCACGCAGGTCGGGCAAGCGTCGCGACTCCTGACGTTAAAATCACAACAAAACCCTCAATATCTCAGTCGGCCAATAAAGTAGCATTTGCTACGTGACTTTCTACTGCTGTGGGCACTATGACATTCTACTGCGTAGCGCACCGACTTCACATTGTAGCGAGCCCGGATCTAACGATTCGGGCTTTTTTACGTTTGCAGAAAAGTGAAATATGAGTAACTAACATTACGCACTCGATTTCTCTCCAATTTATCTAAATGTACAAGTCGAGTAGAATAGCTCCTTACTTCAGTGCTAAAGTTTATAACCAAATCTAAAGACTATTTAAAATAGTCCGTAAGCTTGAGTTTCTTCACTTTCAGATTCTTCTAGTTGTGTTGGTTTAAATATTACGCTTGGATCAATTAATACACTGTGCTTTTGTGAAAGCTTGATTAATCCTCGCATCATATTTTTAGTTTGTGGGTCTAGATCAAAACCAACCTCAGTGAGCTTATCTAGTGGTTTAATGTCTTCTTTTTTATAGTCGATATTATCTTCGACTTTATCTACCAATAACCCTACGTGTGGGTTTAAGCCGTCTTTAGTGGTAAAAACAATAATAGGTTTATAGTCTAAGGTTATTTGCTCTTTAGCTGATTCGAATAAACGCTCTAGCTGAATTAGGTTACTACGCTTAATTTTTTTGAGCAGAGCTGATACTTGTTTATAATCGCTTTGATTATGAGCTGATATAGCTTCTTTTACCGTTTCTAGCAATGATTGGAAAGGTTCGTTAAGTCGAGACATTGTTAGTTTTAAGTCTTCATTATCGGTGTTGAACTCTTTGTAAAACAGAACAAAATCTTGTAGTTCTGCATCATTGCTTGAAATAGAAGCCGAGCTATTTAGCAAGGTACTTTGAAGGGTATTGAACCAGTTTAATAGTTTTTCTTGCCATGTTCTTAGTTGTTTTAGTACATGCGCATTACTTTGTTCGGTTGAGATATTATTTAAAATAATACCTAAATCAAACACAGGCGTTGGTATATCCATATAATCTTTAACACCAATAAAGCTTTTATTATTGTTGGGTAAAGTTGTTAGATTATTGTCAAAGCGCTCTGTTAATAAAATATCGAGTATTTTAAGTGAAATTGTTTTGCAGCCCACTTTAAAGTTTATTAATTCCATGCCTTTATCTTAATTTACCTGTTAATGCTTTAAGGATAGAACAAATTAAATAAATAGCTTAAAGAAGGGTAAGATTTAATAGAGATAGGTAACTAGGAGTTATTAGATGGCACTAGTGAGGTTTTTTATGGCACGTTTAAATTGATTCTCAAGCTGCTTTTTTCCTAATAAACCTAAGTGTTGAATCACTTTTTCATTACATTCATTTTGCAGCACTAACTTTATTAAAAGTTGTTTATCAGACTCTGTTAATTGAGACATACAAGAAGGAGACTGATTCACTACCTGCCAGAGAGTCGCAGAGATATTAAATTGAGTGAAGTTACTGTTTACGAGCAAGGCTAATCGTTCGCGAGTCTCGGGGCTTACTAACTCATCGCTAAATCCTACAATTAAAATACTTACAAGTTGCCAATCTAGTGTTTTAAAATGTGTTAAAAGAGCATAAAAAAAGTCGTTTTTAAACTGCTTTTTCAAAGGTTGGATAATTGCACTTTTGTTGCTTAAGCATTTAACCACAAGCGCTGAATGTTCAGCTGTGCTTTTATCGCGTTGATATCCCAGTTTTACGGTATCAAACCCTTGTTTTTGCCAAAAGTTAAGTAGCTGCGCTGTTGCGCCAAAGCTTGCACCAAACCAACTACATTGGCTTTTTACTTGCGACTCGCAATAGCTAAGTAGCTTTTTACCAAAACCCATATTGTGAGAACTCGGATCAATCGCTATTCGTACAACGCGAGCGCTCAACTGTGTTAAGTAGTCATTATTAAAACTAAGTTGTGAGAGGGTTTGAGCCATTAAATGACCCTGTGGGCGGCGCTCTCCGCTTATAACCTGTAGAGCAAGTTCTTCACTTAAACCACCTTCTATTGCGATTAAACATACACCAACTAATTGATTGTTAATTTTGCTGATGAATATTCGTTGCGATGGTGCGTCTAGTAGTTGGCGTAAATCGTTTACACTACTTTGATAGTGAGCCAATGCAAGCAGGGCAATAACTTGTTGCAGTAAAGGCTCATTGTTTACAAGGGATTGCTGAGTTATTTCGCTATGAACTGGCTGCTCTAATTGCTCACTACTTAACTCTTTGTATTGTGCATCGAGTGCAAGCAAGGTGCGAATGTGCTTCTCGAGGGGATCGTGTTTAGCAAAACGCAGTGGCTCATCAAGCGTTACAACTTTAGAGGCTTTATAGTGCGCTTTTATATAGTTACTAAAGCGAATGGTATAACCCCTACCATTGCCCTCATACCCAACCAGTGTACTTGCAAAGACTATACGAGGGTAATGAGCTAGCATTTTTAGCAATAACGGTACAGGGATCGCGGCAGCTTCATCAATGAGTAATAAATCGCATTCAGGTAATGCATTTAATAACGCGTCAGGTGCAACGTAGTGCAAGTTGGCGAGCTGTTTATGTTCAGCGTTGTATTGAAGGCTCAGCTCGTTGGCTAAATGTTTAAAGCTACTATGGGTCGCTTTAAACTGAGTGCTGCAAATAATTACTTTTTTATCAGTCAATTTTGCGGCAGCTAAGCCAAGTGCTGCCGACTTGCCTCTACCTCTATCGGCATTAATGAGTAAAGGTCTGTTGGCACGGCCATTAGCTACTTTTACTATTTGTTCAACGCAGTTTTGCTGTGGTAGATAATCAATTTTATTATCCGTAACAGAGCTGACGAGATTACTAATACAGCCATTTTTTTCACTAAAATGAAAAGCGGGTAATTGCTTAATAATAGCCGCGAAACGTTGATTAAATAAACTGTAGTCAATACTCTGACCGTGTGATTGCACTGTACTTAATGAGGGGTCTTGCCAAGAGGCTAAATCATTTAATTCGGGCAGTAATAAAAACAGTATACCGCCTGCTTTAACGGTGCCGGTAAGTGCTGCAAGTTTATCAGGGTGTAAACCACTAAAACCATTGTAAACAGCATGAGCAAATTCTTGCCCTAAAATTTGGTGAGTGCGAGTAGGCCAGTACGAATTTTTAATCGCGCACTGCTTTGATACAACAAGTGTATTGTTTTCATCTATTAATGAGTTAAGTAATTCATAACACCAAGCAGGGCTGCCCGTAATCAACACTAGCTGACGATGATACGCGCCAGCTAGTTGTTGTTCTAACTCATTTAGGTGAGCTTTATACAGCTTGTAATCGTGCATAGGCCGTTACTAACCATTTACTGCCAAGGTCGTCAAAGTTAACTTGTACGCGAGATTGCGCGCCACTGCCTTCGTAATTAAGTACGGTACCAACACCAAACTTAGCATGCAAAACTCGTTGTCCTAAGTTAAAGCCACTGTCTTCAAATGCGGCATGGCTAACTGATGCGCTAAAACGCCCGGCGGCAGGCGGGCGAGAAACCTGTGTTTTAATACGGATTTCTTCTACGCAGTCCTCAGGTATTTCGCGTAAAAAGCGTGATGGGCTATGGTATTTTTCTTGCCCGTATAAGCGGCGACTCTCAGCATGGCTAATGTATAACTTATCCATTGCTCGTGTCATGCCTACATAACAAAGGCGGCGCTCTTCTTCTAAGCGACCCGACTCTTCGTTACTTTGCTGAGAAGGGAACATGCCTTCTTCTACGCCCACCATAAACACTAACGGAAACTCTAAGCCTTTAGCTGAGTGAAGTGTCATCATTTGAACAGCGTCTTCGTGTTCTTCTGCCTGCCCTTCACCTGACTCAAGTGATGTATGTGCTAAAAAGCCTTGTAAAGGCGAGCTGTATTCTTCGTCTTCAGGAAGTTCGTACTGGTCACATGCGCTAATTAGTTCTTCTAAGTTTTCTACGCGAGCACGGCCTTTTTCACCTTTTTCAGCTTGGTACATTGCCATCAAGCCTGAGGTTTGAATTGTGTACTTGGCTTGCTCATGCAAAGTTAGATCGCTAATTTTATCTTCTATTTGTTCAACTAGTTCTACAAACTTACTTACTGCACCAGAAGCACGACCAGATAAATGCTGTTGTTCTACAATTGCTTTTGCGGCATACCAAAGCGGTAATGATTCTGCTCGTGCACAATCACGTATATGGCTCAATGTTTTATCACCAATACCGCGTGCTGGCGTATTAATTACACGTTCAAACGCGGCATCGTCTTGACGATTACCCACTAGACGTAAGTACGACAACGCATCTTTAATTTCTTGTCGTTCGAAGAATCGCATACCACCATAAATACGGTATTTTAAGCCTTCTTGCAGCATGGCCTCCTCGAGTACACGAGATTGCGCGTTACTACGGTATAAAATTGCGGCATCTTGTAGGGCATTACCTGCATTTAACCAGCTTCGTAGTTTGCTACTTACAAAGCGTGCTTCGTCTAACTCATTAAATGCTGCATAAATAGAGATTGGCTCGCCGTCGTTACCGTCGGTCCACAAGCTTTTACCCATACGTTCTGAGTTATTTTGAATTAATGCGTTAGACGCTTTCAAAATAGTCGCTGTTGAGCGGTAGTTTTGTTCAAGACGAATGGTTTCTGCGCTAAAGTCAGTTAAAAAACGTTTAATGTTTTCGATTTTAGCACCACGCCAACCATAAATGCTTTGGTCATCGTCGCCTACAATCATAATGCTGTTAGTATCGCCAGCAAGTAATTTTAACCAAGCATATTGAATGGTATTTGTATCTTGGAACTCGTCTACGAGCATATGCGCAAAGCGTTGCTGATAATGACGCAGTAACGTAGGGTTATTTTTTAACACTTCGTAGCTGCGTAGTAATATTTCAGCAAAATCAACTAGGCCCGCTCTATCACAGGCCTCTTGATAGGCGGCATAAACACGCAGCATCATTTGCTCATTAATATCGTATGCTTGAATATCTTTAGGGCGAAGTGCTTCATCTTTTTTGGCGCTTATGTACCAGCCAAATTGCTTAGCGGGCCATTTTTTATCATCAATATTCATCGATTTTAATAAGCGCTTGATCATCCGAAGCTGATCGTCAGAGTCTAAAATTTGAAAGGCTTCTGGTAAATTAGCTTCACGGTGATGAGCACGTAAAATACGATGCGATAAACCATGGAAAGTACCAATCCACATACCACCTACAGGCGCTTTTAGTGTTTCTTCAACGCGGCCACGCATTTCTTTAGCGGCTTTATTAGTAAAAGTAACTGCAAAAATACTGTAAGCGGAGGCTTGCTCAACTTGCATAAGCCACGCAATACGATGAACTAACACTCGTGTTTTACCAGACCCAGCACCTGCTAATACCAGCATGTTTTGTAGTGGGGCTGCAACGGCATCGCGTTGTTTGTCATTTAAGCCATCGAGTAATTGTGAAACGTCCATCGTTACGCCTTTTTAATCAATATTGTGGCCAGTATAACAGGTGTTTTTGTTAGGCTAAATAAAATACTGTTTTTATAAACAGCTATTTATAAAATAGTGTTCAAAACGAGTAACTTGCTAATTAATTGAGCGAATAGAAAAGTGCAAACACATAACAAAAATTGCTAATTTGACCTAAAGTTAGCAAAATTTACTAACTCTCTAAATCTAGACTAATTTAACTATTTGATTTGTAAGCTTTAATAAATTGGCATAGAGTGTGTAAGTAAATAATTATAAAATCAAATAAATACAGAGGTTAGTATGGCAGATCAAGGTTCTGGCGGTAACGTAATCGCAGCATTATGTAATATATTTTTTCCTGGTTTAGGGCAGTTAGTGCAAGGGCGTATTTTAGCGGCTATATTTTTTGCACTCGCTATTATAATAAGTTACGCACTAATTTATGTGCTTGTAGGCTTTGTACTTGTGCCTATTATTTACTTATGGTCGATTATTGACGCAGCGCGTTATAGATCGCGAAGTTAACGGTTTTCAAGTTGAGTAAAATAGCGCCCATGTGGCGCTATTTTACTTTATATGTCCTGTGGTTTACGGGCGTTTACGTATATAATTACGCAATTAAAGATTTACAGGCAAACCCTATGGAATATCAATTTATTCGCGACCCTATTAGTGGGCTACGTATTAAAATAAGCAGTGAACACGCTATTATTGGTCGCTGGCTAAACGAAGAAATAGGCAAAGACAAAGTAGCCATGGTGCAAGCGCTTATTGCATCGGTGAGTTCAAGCTATGAGCCGCTAACGCTAAAAGGCCAAGAAATAGATTTAATATTAACGAAAGACGAAGCATTATTTGAAGCCCATGCGCTTCATCAAGACAGCGAAGACCTAATAGCGTATCAAGATGACGATTTAGCGCTTGAAGAAAATGGCTTAAGTAGTGGTTGTGGCTTTGAAGATTTCATTGATTTAATTGATTCATGGCATGAGTTTACGACGTCACGATAAACATAACTAGCACACTAATAAAAATATACAGCAATGCACAATCAGCATTTTATCTGTATTATTACACCAACGAACATTACGCCAATCAAAACGACAGGAACTGATATGTCTGCCAATTTAAACAAGCTAGTAGTGATGCTAGAAATGCAAAACGCCATGAATACTAAAGTACATGAGCAATGGTTTACTCAAGGGTTTGAATGGTACCGCGCTATTTGGGTTGAGTGTGCTGAAATGTTGGATCATCATGGTTGGAAATGGTGGAAAAAACAAACACCAGATACTGAACAAGTTATTTTAGAGTTGGTTGATATTTTTCATTTTGGTCTATCGCTTAGAATTGACGGCGAAACTAGCTACGAAGACTTAGCAAAGCAACTTGAAACTGAGCTTAGTAATGCTCAACAAGCTGATGACTTTAAACAAACACTAGAGATATTAGCGGCTTCTGCAGTTGCAGATAAAACGTTTAATGCAGGTGCCTTTGCCGGCTGTATGGCGCAAATGGGTATGGATATTGATGATTTATATCGCGGCTACGTAGGTAAAAATACGTTAAACTTTTTCCGCCAAGATCACGGTTACAAAGATGGTAGCTATATTAAAGAATGGAATGGGCAAGAAGATAACGAGCATTTAGTTGAAGTAGTTAAAAGCCTTGATACAGAACATGCAGATTTTGCAAAGTTAGTATATCAAGGGCTAGAAGCGCGTTACCCAAAAATTTAAGTCACGTAAGTTGAGTTAGATAATCTTACGATAGTCGGTAACACTTAGGTAATCGGCTATTTCGTTATGTGGTTGTTGGCTATCTGGGTTAGCAACTGCAAGTAAGTGCTCAATGCCGTATTCTCGTGCGGCATTCAAAACCGGCACACTGTCATCTACAAACAAAGTGCGCTGCTTATTAAATCCTAAGTCTTTTTGTACTTGGTGCCACAAACTTTGTTGCTCTTTACTTACTCCATATTCATGAGTCGACACTACGCCATCTAGGTAGTTATCAATCGCTGTATGCTCAAATTTAAGCATGACACTCTCAGGGTGGGCGTTGGTAAGTAAAATTAACTCTTTGCCTGCTTTTTTAAGCTCAGTTAAAAAATGAGGTACGTCTTCGCGCATTTTAATTAAATGCTGAGACTCTCGTTTAAGCTCCATTATAGGCAAGCTTAATTGCTGCTCCCAATAATCTAAACAATACCACTGTATTTGACCGCTCACAGCTTGATAGCGTTTTAAAATATCTGCTTTAGCTGCATCTAGGCTAATGCCCCTTGCTAATGCGTGTTGCGCAGGAATAACGTTAAGCCAAAAATGACTGTCGTAATGTAAATCGAGTAATGTTCCATCCATGTCGAGCAAAACGGTATCGATTTTTGACCAATTTAACATAGGAATTTCAACTTATAAGGTTTATTATTGAACTAACTGCCATGATAGCAAATTAACGCCAATGACACAGAAAAAGCACCCAACACCACCACAAATCCTCAGTAACAATGTTGTCGCTAAAAGCCGCCTGTTTACTGTGGAGTCTTTAGAGCTAAAGTTTTCTAATAACGAAGAGCGCCAGTATGAGCGAATTCGCGGCGGTGGCCGGGGAGCAGTGATGATTGTTCCGTTAAGTGCAGACAACGAATTACTACTTGTACGTGAATACTGTGCGGGCACAAACGATTACCAGTTAGGTTTTCCTAAAGGCTTAATCGATCCGGGCGAAACGCCAGAGCAAGCTGCTAACAGAGAGCTTAAAGAAGAAATTGGCTTTGGTGCTGAGTATTTTAAACCATTAAGAACAGTAACAATGGCGCCGAGTTACTTTAATGCCACTATGCATATTTTATTTGCTAAGCAATTATACCCACAAACCCTTATTGGCGACGAACCAGAGCCGCTTGTTGTTGTTAAGTGGCCATTAACTCAGTGGCAGTCATTATTAGACCAAGAAGATTTTACCGAAGCACGCAGTGTTGCAGCTTTGCTATTATTAGATAAGTATTTAGCGTCTGGAGCTGCCGATGAATAAATTAATCGAACCGTGTATCGAATTAGCTGAGCGTGCTGGCGATGCAATTATGGCCATTTATAAAAAAGGCGATATTGGCCAACAAGAGAAATCAGATAATACGCCTGTTACCAAAGCTGACTTAGCAGCAAATGACGTACTGGTTGCTGGATTAAAAGTCTTAGCGCCCGATATCCCAATTATGTCGGAAGAAACACCTATACCTGCACTCGCCGACAGACAGGACTGGCAGCGCTATTGGTTGCTCGATCCGATGGATGGTACAGGCGAATTTATTTTAGAAAGTGGCGACTTTGCAGTAAACATTGCATTGATTGAAAATAATCATCCTGTGCTTGGAGTTATTCATTGGCCTGCAAAAGGTGTGACTTATTTTGCTACAGCTAAAAATGGTGCCTTTAAACGTGAAAACTCAATTGATAAGCAAATATCTGTAGCGCCGCCAGAGAACTTGACGCTTGCAGTGAGCCGCCGCCAAAAAATAGAAGCGGTGAGTCAGTATTTAAATAGTCAGTTTACAACTATTGCTATTGGCTCGTGCTCATTAAAAGCTTGTACTGTTGCAGAAGGCAAAGCAGATTGTTTTTTAAGAATTGGTCCAACGGGAGAGTGGGATACAGGTGCTTCACAAGTTATTGTTGAAGAAGCCGGTGGTTGTATTACCGATGCAGAATTTAACCCGCTAACGTACAACCAACGCGAGAGTACTGAGAACCCTGACTTTATAGTGATGGGGCATCCAGACTGGGAATGGCAAAAAATGATTAATCCGCATCAAAGGTTGAGCGCAGAATAGCAATTTGATTGCTTTTTGTTCGGTTGAACAACTTTAATTAGTTTAGGCCTTGCATTAAATGTTTATTCCTATATAGTAGCGCTCTCTTCAAGGCAGGCTCGTAAATATTACGAAAATGTTTTAAAGAAATTACAGGCGCGGGATGGAGCAGTCTGGTAGCTCGTCGGGCTCATAACCCGAAGGTCGTCGGTTCAAATCCGGCTCCCGCAACCAATTTTTTATAAGATTTGGTTACTGTAAACTCTAGCTTAAGAGATAAAATAAAGTAGTCGATAGACTTAAAATATACAGGCGCGGGATGGAGCAGTCTGGTAGCTCGTCGGGCTCATAACCCGAAGGTCGTCGGTTCAAATCCGGCTCCCGCAACCAATTCTTTAATTGGAAGCCAAGTTGTAATGTAAGCAACTTTAAACAAGTCTACAAATTTCAGGCGCGGGATGGAGCAGTCTGGTAGCTCGTCGGGCTCATAACCCGAAGGTCGTCGGTTCAAATCCGGCTCCCGCAACCACTGAAATAAATAAGAATGAAATGACACGCTTAAAGCGTGT